>QFQM01000125.1 GCA_003243255.1 Flavobacterium psychrophilum
AAATCGCATTTCTCACTCAAGAGATAACAATGCAAAACCACAAAACAAAAACCGGGCAGCCAACAGCTGCCCGGTTTTTGTTTTGTAAGAGGTGAATTAAAAGGACTAAACATACAGTCAATCATGTACTTGAGATGCGTTACAAAAATGTAATCTGAAGAAAAAAAGTTCAGGTTAAATGACATAAGCAATTGGTCATTTTTAACTAAAATTTGTTTAATGTTTTTGTTGAGCCAATTCAATTATGTAATAATTTTATGGGTTATGGAAACAAATAACAAAAAAGGCTTCGTATTCAGGCAGTATGAAGCTCCCTATGTGTCTCCGTTTGATAAACTTTTTGAAATCTTTACCGAACTTATTACCTATACTTCAGGTGATCTTGATGAAGCTCTTGATTGGCTCAGACAGTTGGATAAAGAATATAAGCTTACCGACGAAAACTATACTATAGATGACTTTATAGAAGACCTTAAAAAGAAAGGTTATATAAAGGATGAAACTAAGGATGATGGTTCGGGAGGGTTGAAGATTACAGCTAAAACCGAAAGGTCAATCAGGCAGCAGGCACTTAACCAGATTTTTGGAAACCTGAACAAAAGCGGGGCAGGTAATCATAAAACAAAACATGCCGGCAGTGGCGACGAACATACAGGTGAATTCAGGGAATATCATTTTGGCGACGGCCTGGAAAGAATAGCACTTACAGAAAGCTTAAAGAATGCACAGGTGAATAACGGTGTTGAAAGTTTTATGCTTACCGAGAATGATCTGATTGTAGAAGATTCCCATCACAAAGCCCAGATGAGTACAGTCCTGATGATAGACATCAGTCATAGTATGATTTTGTATGGTGAGGATCGTATTACTCCTGCTAAAAAGGTCGCTATGGCACTGGCAGAGCTTATAACAACCCGCTATCCTAAAGATACACTGGATATACTGGTGTTTGGCAATGATGCATGGCCAATCGCTATTAAAGATCTGCCATACCTGCAGGTAGGGCCTTTTCATACTAATACGGTTGCAGGACTTCAGCTTGCGATGGATATGTTACGCAGGAAACGTAATACTAACAAACAAATCTTTATGATTACAGATGGTAAACCAAGCTGTATTAAAGAAAAAGATGGTAGTTATTATATGAACAGCAATGGTCTTGATGAATATATTGTTGACCAGTGTTACAACATGGCAGCCCAGGCACGGAAACTGCATATTCCCATAACCACTTTTATGATTGCCAACGACCCCTATCTTCAACGATTTGTAAACCATTTTACTGAAGCTAATCAGGGTAAAGCATTTTATACAGGACTGAAAGGGCTTGGTGAAATGATCTTTGAGGATTATGAAACCAACAGAAAAAAAAGAATCAAATAAGAACTTACAGAGAATAGACGATGAACATAGAAAAGATAAAAACATTTGGCGACCTAAAGAAAGCCGGATATAAAAGTATTAGCATTAAGGACGAATTAAGGAATAATCTCAGAATAAAAATAAGCAAAGGCCAAACCGTTTTTGAAGGGGTATGGGGGTTTGAGAATACTGTAATACCAGAACTGGAGCGTGCTATTTTATCACGACACAACATTAACCTGTTAGGACTTCGAGGTCAGGCCAAGACCAGACTGGCAAGGCTTATGGTAAATCTGCTGGATGAGTATATTCCCTATGTGGAAGGTTCTGAGATCAATGATGATCCGTTTAACCCAATTTCACGTTTTGCAAAATCGCTCATTGAAGAAAAAGGGGATGATACACCAATAAGCTGGCTGCATCGTAACGATCGTTTTTATGAAAAACTTGCTACGCCCGATGTAACAGTTGCTGACCTGATAGGGGATATAGACCCTATTAAGGCAGCAAACCTTAAATTATCCTATGCTGATGACCGCGTTATCCATTTTGGAATGATACCACGTGCCAACCGTTGTATTTTTGTTATTAATGAGCTACCGGATCTTCAGGCAAGGATACAGGTTGCGCTGTTCAATATACTACAGGAAGGTGATATTCAGATTCGCGGCTTTAAAGTGCGAATGAACCTTGACCTTCAATTTATCTTTACAGCAAATCCAGAAGATTATACCAATAGGGGAAGCATAGTTACACCGCTAAAAGACCGTATAGGATCTCAAATACTAACACATTATCCTGAAACAGTTAAGATAGCAAGAACTATTACCGAACAGGAAGCAAACCTGGATGGCCGTCAGTCGGAGTTTATACATGTTCCATCTTTAGCAAAAGATTTACTGGAGCAAATAAGCTTTGAAGCCCGTGAAAGCGAGTTTATTGATTATAAGAGCGGAGTGAGTGCAAGGATGAGTATCACAGCGTTTGAAAATCTTTTAAGTACTGCTGAAAGACGGGCATTGCGTTCGGGAGATGATAAAACTTCAGTCAGGCTGTCTGATTTTATGGGTGTTATTCCGGCAATAACCGGTAAGGTCGAACTTGTATATGAAGGAGAGCAGGAGGGAGCTGCTGTAGTAGCAGAGCATTTAATAAGTGAAGCTGTAAAAACACTATTTCCTGATTTATTTCCAAAAATTGAGAAACTTGAGAAGCAGAACGAAAAAGGTCCGTATCAGGAAGTAATAGACTGGTTCTTTAATGAAAGCGGTTTTGAACTGCCGGATGATGCATCTGACAAAGAATATAAAAAACTGCTGGATTCTATTATTCCGCTAAAGCAGCTTGTACAGAAATACCAGCCGGACGCCGCAAAAGAAGATCAATACTTTTTAAAAGAGTTTATTCTTTGGGGATTATCAGAATTTAAGAAGTTAAGCAAAGACCGTTATACTGAAGGCTACCAATTTAAAGATTTGTATGGTAGTTACATCAGTAAGAACTTATAAGTTAAAAAAAATCCCGGTTATCCGGGATTTTTTATTTAAGTGCTTCTATCAGTTTTTAAAGAGTAAACATTAATAAGATCACCATAGAAAGATTACCATAGATGATGGGTTTATTTTAATAAAGAGATGATTTATTTTAGTGAAAAACTTGCTCCGCAGATGACTTCATCTGCGGGACCATAATAAATAGTTACTGTATCACCATTTACGATATGCCCATTAGTAAATACTACATACCCAAAGAAACCTGTAAGTTCATAGTTTTCGGAAGGATTTTCAGGAAACCGTTTTGCAATATCTTTCATATTCTTTTGATGTTTCTTATATAGCAAATGTTCGGTTATTATTTGACTTTAGGTAATAAATTTTATATAAACTTTTTAATTAAAAAACCCATTTCAAACAATTGGTTTAAAACGGGTTATATTATCTGTGTTAAATTAGTATTATATGTCGAAACGATCTAAGTTCATTACTTTATGCCATGCAGCGACAAAGTCACTGACAAATTTTTCTTTCGCATCTGAACTTCCGTAAACTTCGGCTATAGCCCTTAGTTCAGCATGAGAACCAAATACAAGATCGGCACGGGTAGCAACCCATTTAACCGCACCTGTATTGCGGTCATTACCAACATAGAGTTCTTTATCTTCAGAAGCTGATTTCCATTGTGTATTCATGTCCAGAAGGTTTACAAAGAAATCATTCGTAAGTTGCCCCGGACGGGTTGTGAAGACACCATTTTTAGAACCGTCGTAATTAGTATCAAGTACACGTAATCCTCCTACCAGAGCTGTAAGTTCAGATGGGGTAAGCGTTAAGAGGTTTGCTTTGTCAATAAGTAATTTTTCTGTTGAAACGGGAAGATTTGGTTTACGGTAGTTCCTGAAACCATCTGCTTTTGGCTCAAGATAGCCAAAAGATTCAACATCTGTCTGTTCCTGTGACGCGTCCATGCGGCCTGGTGAGAATGGTACTGAAATATTGCTGCCTCCATCTTTAGCTGCTTTTTCAACAGCAGCACTTCCGGCAAGGACTATAAGATCGGCAAATGATATTTTTTTGTTTCCACCGTGCGTATCATTAAAGCTTTGCTGGATGCTCTCCAGTTTAGCAAGCACTTTTTGAAGCTGTACAGGATTATTAGCTTTCCAGTCTTTTTGCGGTGCTAGCCTTATACGGGCACCATTTGCTCCGCCACGCTTGTCAGAACCCCTGAAAGAAGCAGCAGAGGCCCATGCAGTGCTTACCAGTTCGGATATACTTAATCCTGATTCAAGTATTTTTGCTTTTAATGTATCAATATCATTCGCGTTTACTAATTCATGGTTTACTTCAGGAATTGGATCCTGCCATAACAATACCTCTTTAGGGACATCCGGCCCTAGATAACGTGCACGTGGCCCCATGTCGCGGTGAGTCAGTTTAAACCAGGCTCTTGCAAAAGCATCCGCAAACTGATCGGGGTTTTCAAGGAAACGCCTTGATATTTTTTCGTAAGCAGGATCAAAGCGTAGAGAAAGGTCTGTAGTAAGCATTGTTGGTAAATGCTTTTTAGAACTGTCATATGCGTCAGGGATAATTGCTTCTGCATTTTTAGCAACCCATTGGTGTGCACCTGCAGGGCTTTTTGTAAGCTCCCATTCGTAAGCAAAAAGATTTTCAAAAAAGTTGTTGCTCCATTGTGTCGGAGTTTTTGTCCATGTAACTTCGAGTCCGCTGGTAATGGTATCCGGACCTTTTCCGGAACGATAATTATTTTGCCAACCAAAGCCCTGGAGTTCTAATCCTGCTGCTTCCGGTTCTTTACCAACATTATCTGAGGGTGCTGCCCCGTGTGTTTTTCCAAAAGTATGCCCACCTGCTATAAGCGCTACGGTTTCTTCGTCATCCATTGCCATTCTTCCAAATGTATCGCGGATGTCTTTTGCAGCTTTAATAGGGTCAGGGTTGCCATCCGGGCCTTCCGGATTTACATAGATAAGTCCCATTTGCACTGCTGCAAGTGGATTTTCAAGATTACGGGTATGTGTATCACCATCGGCATTGTCATCCGATGATACTACGCCATGGTTTTTAGGTACTCCATCCGAACCATGAGCATAACGAATGTCACCGCCTAGCCAAACTTTTTCCGATCCCCAATAAACATCCTCTTCAGCTTCCCAAACATCGGCACGTCCGCCGGCAAAGCCAAATGTTTTAAATCCCATAGATTCAAGAGCAATGTTCCCGGTAAGTATCATTAAGTCTGCCCAGGATATTTTGTTACCGTATTTTTGTTTTATTGGCCAAAGCAATCTTCGTGCTTTATCAAGGCTGACATTATCAGGCCAACTGTTTAGTGGCGCAAAACGTTGTTGCCCTGCACCGGCACCGCCACGGCCATCGCCAACACGATAGGTTCCGGCACTATGCCAGGCCATTCGGATAAATAACCCCCCGTAGTGGCCAAAGTCAGCCGGCCACCAGTCTTGCGAATCGGTCATAAGAGTGTGAAGGTCTTTTTTTACAGCTTCAAGATCAAGGCTGTTAAATGCTTTTGCATAATCAAATTCCTTCCCCATAGGATCTGATAATGAAGAATGCTGTCGAAGAATATTTAGCTTGAGCTGGTCAGGCCACCAGTCACTGTTTTTTGTACCACCATTATCAACGGCTTGTTTCATACTGCCGTTATGAAAAGGGCATTTACTTAGGTCGTTAGATTCGTCTTTCATATTTTTCGGATTTAATATTGTTTGTATAGTGTTACAAAGAACAATAAAGTTAAGATATTGATTAATAATATCATAATCATTTAATTCTATATGTTAATAGCAGAAATTTATTAAGAATGCCACTATTTTATTTATTAATCATTAAGTTACTAATTACAAGGAAGTAAAAGATTAGTTTGTAATCTTATCATAAATAAAAAGGGTTGCCTCAAATTTGAGACAACCCCTTTTTTAATTAGGATAAATAAATATCTATTCCTGTCTGTTGATGTAAACCCATCCGGTTAACGTTTCACCGTTATTACGTTCAACCATATAGAAGTAAGTTCCTGAAGGCAGTTCGTTACCTTTATCATCTTTACCAACCCATTCGTTAGTATAGTTTGATTTACTGTATAGTTGTTGTCCGTATCGGTTAAAGATTTCAAGTTTTTTAACACCAAGAGCTGTTAAATCAAACTCGTCATTGCTACCGTCACCATTTGGAGAAATACCTCGCGGAATCATACATGATGTGCTTATTACCTCAAAAATGTCTGTGTTCACACATCCGGATTCTGTTGTAACAGTCACTGTGTATTCTCCGGCTTTTGGAGGATTTATTTTCTGACCTGTAGAAGTGAATCCATCAGGACCTTCCCATGCATAAGTTGCGTGGTCAGTATCAAATGATCCGTCAATATCAACTACTTCCAGAGAGTATACATTTAATTCACATACATCTACAAATGTAAATTCAGGTGTAGCTGTGATAGTTATATCAAAGAAGTTCTCGTCTGAACAAGCTGTATTAGCTGTTGAAACAGCATAAACATACAGGCGTTGTGAAGTTGTGATAGTTTCACCTGCACTTAATATTGTTCCTGTACCGTTTTCGCCAGTGTAGTAATTGTTTCCTTCGCTTAGAGGAAGAAGTAAATAGCTATCACAAGCAGTTACATCAGCAGGAGCATCAGCAACCGGCATAGGCACAACAGTAACATTTGTCTCTTTAGTGTCGTTACAAGCTCCTTTTGATACCGTTATGGCATATGTACCACCTGTAGTCACAGTTATAGAACCAGTTGTTTCAGCAATTGCATTCCCATCAAGTGTCCATGTATATGTTGCAGATGAAAGATCTTCACCTGCATCCGGTGTAACAGCAATAATTGCTGATGAACCTTCACAGATCGACTGATCAGCGGTAACAGTGAATTTTGGAGGATTGTTAGAAATAATTGTTTCATAAGAGAATACTTTGAAGCATGGTTGTCCTGTCCTCATAACTCTTACCCAAACAGTAGCTGTTTCGTTTGTAACAAAATTAGTTGGGATATTGTTAGTACCACCAGCTGCAGCATCTGCCTCAGTTGTATAATAGGTATAAGTGTATTCCGGATTTAATGGGGCTAATGCCTCATTAAGATCAAAAGTTACATCTTCTCCATTACCACAGCTAGTTAGATCTTGAGGGTTTGCATCAATAATTTCCTGCTGAACTCTTATCGCAAAATCACTTTCCCTTACGATAGTGTTTCCATTACATAACTGGTAAGATGCACGTGCTGTCATTGTAGTTACACCACCCTGAAGCGCACATACCTGAATGTCTTTATCAGTACTGTAAGGTTCCCCATCTTTAAACCACTCAAAAGTAGCTGTTGGATCTCCGTTTGGAGTGAATCTCCAAGCTTCTTCAGAAGCAGACCAATCACCTGTGTTTCTTCCCGGAGGAGTGAAACCTACAGTTCCTTCTGCATTTTGTACACCAATAAGACCTACACCACCTTGCCAAGAAATACAAGGTACTCTTCTCTTAACATAAACTTCGATGATGTTAGTGATCTCATAGATTACGATCTGTGAACTCTGAGGACCTACTTCCTGATCTTCAGGACTGTCTGTACTACAGTTAAACTGTGCAAGCTCATTAAAGCTAACAACAAATGCACGACAAGGGTAATTACCTAATACCTGGTAGTTGATGTTAGGGTTATCCCATGTATTGTTAGCAGGATCAGGGTTTGTATCCTGATAAACACCATATATAGCATTCTTTTGTGGGAATGCAGTATTAGGTATTGTGTCGCTAAATGCCCAACCGCTACCACCTCCTGCAGGCTGATCTGCATTGAAGCTTACGATACCGTTAGATCCTACCTGAGCAGCGTTATAAACGTCACCCATGAAACAGAATTCGAACGGAAGTACAACTCTAGGACCCCAGATATCATCGACATCGATAGGTAGTGGAGTACCTCCAAGTGTGGGGAATGGCTGTACATAAGGAATGCCTTCTACTTCATACGAAGTTGTTTGTGCAGCACCTTCATAATAAGTAGCGCTAAAGTTTACACATAATTCCTCATCAGGACATATTACATATTCTGTATCAGGAGCAATAACATTAAGTTCATCATCTACAACTGTTACATCAGCACAAGCCGGTGGTGTAAATATTGAGAACCTAAGCGCACCTGACCAGAAACTCTTATCATCCGGACCACAAATAGCCCTTACATAATATTCGTATAGAGCGCCGGCAGGAACGTCAGCCAGTACATATTCCGGTTCGTCTACAATTACGCTTGTAACTGGTGTATTAGAAGGGTATGATCCACCTTGTGGTTGTATAACAACTTCCCATTGTGTTTCAGTACCACCCGGAGTCCAGCTAAGCTGTGTAGTACCCGGAGCATTTACAACGCTTTCGCTCACAAGGTTAGTCGGCTGAGGACAAGTGATTGCAGAACAGTATGGCATACCTTCATAAATAACGGTTGTTTTCTCAGACTCTCCTGATCCGACAACTTTGTTAAATACGGTTTGCCCATTAAAGTTGTTCACGATTGATAGTCCGATACCGCCCCAACCTCCTTCGTTCCATAGTACCTGATATGGTATACCTGTACATAAAGGTATTGTAACGGTTATAGGTCCTGCACCGTCTGTAAATGTTTCACCAATTGTTGCTACATTTATTCCACCCTGGATGATGCTCACAGTATTACCATTCCATCCGAAGCCTTCGCTTGTCATGATGAAATCATAAGAACACTGATCTACAACTTCACAAACATTTGTGTGGAATCTGTAAGGGCCACTCCAACGGCTCTTATCGCCAGGGCCACAAATAGATCTAACATAGAAGTCATAATAAGTAGATGGATTTAAACCATCGTATGGGAATCCATTAGTTGGTGCCGGAGTACCTACGGTATTTGTACCTGGTATAGCTCCACCCTGAGGCACTACATAAACTTCCCATTCTGTTGCTGTTCCAACTTCAGTCCAGTTAAGAGTAACTTCAGTCATTCCTGCATCAGTAACATTCAGGTCTGTAGGTCTTGGACAAGTAAGAACTTTTGCTTCTACATTGTCAACAGCGGCAGGAGTTTCACCACCATTCCATGCATTGTTTTCCCACTGGAATACAAAACGCTGTGTTGTTCCTGCCTGAGCAGGAGTAATAGGTACAACATAAGCTTCATTTTTCCAGCTTGGGTTACTTGAAAGATTTTCAGTAGTTATCTGTACACCATCTGCATCTGTGATAACATTACCTTCAACAGGAAGGTAGCTTAATGGAACCATCCATACAGAAAGGTAATCACCTCCCCATTGTTCACCAATACTTTTCCAGTCGAAAGTGAAATCAAGATCTGTTGTACCAGCAGGTATAATAATATCCCTGTATGCGTGTACAATTGATGCCTGATCGTTGGTATACGCATTGGTTACACCATTATCATTACTGATATAAACAGATTGAGAAGGGCTATTGAATGTAGCTCCGCCTACAACCCATTTGTTAGGTGTCTCTAAACCGATAAATGTATAATTCGCATTTGTTCCATCAAAGTTCTCCGCATAAGGAAGAGCTGCCGGAATCTGAGGCGTATTAAAGTTATTACCGCCTACCCAGAAACTATTACCGTCTGCAGCACCACAATTACTTCTGATCCAGATAAAATAATTGGTATTAGCAGGTAGTCCTGTTATAGTAAGCGAGGTTGAAGTTAAACCAGTACCTGTAGGGGTAGTACCTGCTATCGGAGGAACAGGGCTGGTAGTAAGATAGTATTCATAGCTGTCAGGAGCATCATTAGGAGCCGTCCACGTAAATGTAACACTATTCTCATCAATAGATTGTAAAACTACATCTGTTGGAGCAGAACAAGTGATTACAGAGAAACCAACGTTATCAACTGCTGCAGGAATAGTTCCGCTGCTCCAGTTGTTTTCCCATTCAAAGATTACTCTCACAATATTGCCATTCCATGATGATGGTATATCAACAACATTATTAGCTGTTTTCCATACATTGTTGTTGTATAGAGGATCGCCAACTGTTATCACATCTGGATTATTACCTGCAGACTCTCCTGCGGTTGGACCAAATGTTATTGGGGCAACATACACACGTAAAACGTCAGATCCCCATTCTACACCAACACTTTTCCAGTCAAAATTAAGAAGGACCTGACCTGAAGTAATTGTAGCAGGAAGCTGAATATCTCTGTACGCATGAACTATACTAAGTCCATTATCTCCGTTATAAGAGTTTGTAACTCCACCGTCTTCAGTTACATATAAAGACTGTGTAGGGCTATTGCTTGTTGCTGTACCCACAACCCATTCGTTATCATTTGATGTATTGAATGAATAATTAGGTGCTGCTCCGTCAAAATTCTCTGCATACGGCATTGTAGCAGGGGTTTGAGGGGTAACAAATTTAAGAGGCCCTAACCAGAAACTCTTACCGTCTACACCACAATCACTTCTAACCCAGAAATTGTAATTTGTAGAAACAGCTAATCCCGGAATGGTTATAGTTGTGTCTGTAGTATCACCTGTAGGTGTTGTCGTAGCAACAGGAGATGTAGCATCTGTTGAAATATAATAATCATATAATCCAGGAGCAGAAAGCGGTTCTGTCCATGATATTGTAGCAGAATCTACAGTAAGTCCGTCCAAAGCAAGATCGCTAGGAGCAGGACATGTAATTACAGAAAGGCCAACGTTGTCTATAGCAGCAGGAATTGTTCCGCCACCCCAACTGTTTCTCCATTCAAATATTACCCTTCTTACAGTACCATTCCAGTCTGTAGGGACATCAATTACATTGTTAGCAGTTATCCATTGATCATTATCAAAATAATCAGGTCCTGATTTTACAATATCACCTCCCTCATTAATTTCTTCTCCAACTGTTGGAGAGAATGTTACAGGGGCAATATAAACTTTCATTAAATCACTTCCCCATTCTACACCAAGGCTTTTCCAGTCAAAGTTCAGAAGTATCTGTCCTGACGGGATATTAGCAGGAAGCTGAATGTCTCTGTATGCATGAACTACAGTAAAGTTAAAAGAATCATAACCATATGTTGTTCCGTCGTTGCTTATATATAGAGACTGTGTTGGGCTACTGCTGGTTGAAGTACCCACAATCCATTTATTAGGAGCTGTTCCGTTTGATAGCGTAAAATTATGTGCACCTGCATCAAAATTTTGAGCATAAGGCATATCAGCAGGAATCTGTGGAGTAATAAAGCTTACAGGGCCAGTCCAGAAACTCATGTCAGTGTCACTACAGTGCGATCTTACCCACACAAAATAATTAGCTGCTGTAACCAGTGGTGTAATTGTAGCTGTAGTTTGTGTTCCTGGTACTGTTTGTGTTGGCGTTGTACCAGCTGAAGGAGCTGTAGGCGTTTGCGATACATAAATATCATATGTTGCCGGAATAACAGATGGTGCTGTCCAAGCAATCTCTGCTTGTGTAACATTAAGGTCATCTATCGTGATATCCGAAGGTTGAGGACATGTTACAACTTTAAATACGATATCATCTATAGCTGCCGGAGGCATTGAGCCAACACTTCCATCATTAGTCCATTCAAACACAAGTTTTACAAGTGTTCCACCCCAACTTGCAGGAGGGGAGATGACAGTGTTAGATGTTTGCCAGTTTGTCTGAAGGTTACGTCTTTCACCAACTCTGATACCATCACTATCACTTATAGCGGTACCAGGCGTAGGTGTGAATGAATCAGGGACTAACCAAACATTTATAAAATCACAACAAGACTCTCCAAAAGCTTTCCATTGGAAAGAAAGACTTAATTGATCTACAGGATTAGGTAGTATCACAGTCTTGTATGCATGAACAATTGATGTTGCTGAATCAGAATATCCATTTGTTACACCATTATCATTAGATATATAAAGTGATTTATTTGGGCTGAAGTTTGTAGCCGTACCTATTCTCCATTGGTTGATTTGAGTCCCGTTTGCAAGTGTAAAACCAGCTTCAGCGCCGTCAAAATTCTGAGTATAATCTAAAGGTGTTGCTACCTGGCTGGTTGAGAAAAAGTATGGACCTGCCCAAATACTGTAGTTACCTCCACCACAGTTTTCTCTTACATAAAACTCATAAGCTGTTGCTGACTGAAAAGCTGCAGTAGCAGGAGTATTAACACCTCCAACAGTATTACCTGTGTTAGAAGTAAATGTAGTTGCTGTAGCTCCTGACGGAAGTCCTGAACCTGCAAGCTGAACAGCTACCTGCCATGAAGTAGCAGTTGCTGTACCCGGTGTCCAGCCCAGTGTAGCGGTTGTTTCTGTTACACCTGTTGCAGTACCAGCTGTAGGCTGAGGACAAAATACCTGTTGTATTATTAGCGTATAAGGCGTTGTTTGCGGTGTACCGTTGGTAGATATTACAAAGTAATATGTTGTACCTGCAGTCATTGCAAATGAAGGGTTGCTATATGCTGCTGATGCAGAAGCAAGTCCTCCTGTTAAACATGAAACGCCAATATTAGCACAGTTGCTGTAAACAAACAGTCCCGCAGGACCTCCTGTACCTGTTAGTGTTATGTTGTAGTTTCCTGTTGTAGTAGGTGTATATGAATATACTACGTCATTACCGGCAAGGTAGTTTCCTGTACTACCACAGCCTGTACCCGAGATACCTTCA
>QFQM01000620.1 GCA_003243255.1 Flavobacterium psychrophilum
TATGGTGACATATCATACGCATACGGAACTGTAGAAATCATAAAATCCAATTTGCCTTTGTAAGGCTTTAAATCTTCCGCCGATTTCACGACGATCACCTCTTTTGCACCGAAACTTTTAATGTCGTTTAATTTTAAAGGTGAAGTAGTAAAAGCATAGACTTCAGCACCTTTGGAAACTGCCAATTTAACGGCAAGGTGTCCTAAACCACCGATGCCGACTACGCCAATTTTGTCGCCTTTCTTGAATTTGACCTTCATCATCGGTGAATACGTGGTAATGCCCGCACAAAGCAATGGTGCGGCATACTTCAAGTCAATACTTGCCGGAATTTTTATGGCAAAATGCTCGGCTAACACAATATTGTTGGAATAGCCGCCTTGCGTAATTCCCGAAGGCGATGTTTTATCTGGCGTGCCGTATGTCAGCACCGTTCCTGTGGTTTCACAGTGATGTTCTTCGCCGTTCTTACAGCTTTCGCATTTCATGCAACTGTCAACCATACAACCACGCCCGCTTTATCACCCACTTTAAATTTGGTTACATCTTTCCCTACAGCAGTTACAATTCCTGCGATTTCGTGCCCCGGAACCTGTGGATAAAGCTGTTTTCCCCAATGTCCTTTGATGGTATGAATATCGGAGTGACAGATTCCTGAAAACTTAATTTCTATTAGGATATCGTTGTCGCCAACAACTTTGCGCTCAAAATTCCAGCTTTCAAGTTTTCCGCTTTCGTCTTTTCCTGCGAAGCCTCTTGATTTTATATTTTTACTCATGTGTTTTGATTGATTATTTTGTGCCGAGATCTCTAAAGGGTTTATCAGCATTAAACCGGCACCCGCCAAAGCCGTTTGCTGGATAAATTTCCTTCTTGAATTCAGACTGTTATTTTCTTCCATCTCTATCTATTTCAAAGTGTTACTGATACAAAATTGAGACGGTGGAGAATTGACAGTTAACGATAATCAAACCAAAAACTAAGAAAATCAAACATAGCTTGAACGAAATGCCTTAGGATTAGTTCCTGTTTGTTTCTTAAAGAAATTATTAAAATAAGTAGGATATTCATCCCCGAGCGAATAGGCAATTTCAGCTATGCTCCAATCGGTAAGCTGTAGTAAAGCTTTGGCTTCGGTGACAATACGTTCTGAGATGTGTGCAGTTGTTGATTTTCCAGTAGTCTCTTTTACAGCTCGATTTAAAGAATTGACATGCACATTCAGATGCAGCGCATAATGTTGTGCGGTTTTCAGCTGTAGTGGCGTATTTACCGTTTCAATCGGGAATTGCCTTTCAAGCAGCTCTAGATAAACAGCAGTCAGTCGTAAAGAAGCATTCTTGTTTTTCTCCAAATTTTCAGAAGGCTCCATCTTTAGCGATTCGTGTATGATCAGACTGATATAATTTCGAATCAGCTCATCTTTATATACATAACCGCTTTCTTGCTCGGCAATCATTTTTTGGAAAATCTTGATTAGAAACTCGCGTTGTTCGGTTGTGATCTTCAAAACAGGCGTACCACCAATCTTAAAGAAGAAGGATTGCTGCAGGCTTTCAGAACGTTCT
>QFQM01000621.1 GCA_003243255.1 Flavobacterium psychrophilum
ACTTTTCTTCTTTGCAGTTTTAATACTACTCCTTCCACTTTTTCTTTGTACACTTCTACATGGTCATTGTTGTAGAAATGGATCGTGTATTGTTTGGGGACGTTTATATTGGATTCTGCTACCCAATATCCTTTTTCTGACACATAGCGTGGTACAGTGGGGCCTCCTGTGGGTTGATCATCTTGTGCAAATACTGTAGCGTGCATCATCATCAGGCAGATGATCGCGATTAATTGATTGGCTCTTTTTTTCATGTCTATACTTTTTCTTGTAACGAATGTTGTAACAGGCATAAAGTTATCAGCTATACGTGCGGAGAAAACACAAAGTGGATTAACCGGGTGTGTTGTGTGACAGATGCACGGAAATGGTTTCCTAAGTGTAAAATCGTCGACGAATGTCGTTAGTCGATGGGGGAAGGGACGGCAATCGGCAGTCGGCAATGCGTTTACTTCGATGCTTTTGCTTCGATAGCAGATTTCTCACTGCGCTATCGCTCCGTTCGAAATGACAGAGAGGGGGAGTTTCATTCGAAATGACAGAGAGGGGGGCATTCGAAACAAACAAGAGGGGCTCTTTTGAAAGGAAAAATACCTTATAAAGAAAACGGATGAGTCGCCTTTGGAAGGCGACCCACCCGTTTCTTTTTACGCAAGTTGACTTGTTGTTCGTCGACGCTTCGACAGCTCAGCGCGACAGGTTTTTTATTCAAGTTCTTTGAGCCAGGCCTGGGCTTCTTCGCGGGCGGCTTGTATTACTGCTTTGCCGGCACGGAAGCACATTTTCCATTCGCCGCTTTTTGATTCGTACTCAGGGTTGGCAAACATGCTACCGTTGAGCCGGGCATCAAAATCTACTGTAGCTGAGATATCCAGAAATGCTTTTAGTCGTTGTTTGATCAACTCCTTGCTATCTGAAGGATATTTTTTTTCATCGTCGGCTTTGTTCAGTTGTTTGTCAACAGCATTGTCGATCATCTTCATTGGGTTGGGTATTCCCAATTTTCTCTTCTGCCTGTATCCAAGGCGTTCATTTCTCCACTTGGTGTACTTCTTCTGAAATTCAGGAGTCTTTGAATACTCTTTTGCAAACCTGATCAACTGTCGTGTGCCTGCTACTCTCATTTCTACCGGCAGTGACTTCGCTTTTTTCAATACTTCGTAAGAGGTTGAAATTAATCCTCCTCCAAATGAGGACACGATGTTTTCTTTGGCATCGTCTTCTGAGACGCTGAGGTCTTCAAAAATGTTTGTTACGGTGGCGGCCATCAATGCTATGGCCAGTACCAATACGCTTACTGTTTTCATGGCTAAAATGTTGTTACCAGGTTAATTTTTTAATCCGGGTTGGTTATTTTTTACTCCGCAAACGTATCGGATCGGTCAGGGGTTTGCAATCGCACAAACATGTGAAAAATGCTGTCTTAGCGCCAAAAAATGAATTATATGTGGTTAAGGGTTCGTTTTCCGGTAGTTAACCGGGCCGTAGAACGGAACGGTATTTGTAATTTTATATTCGCTTGAAACACGAATTTTAGCGCATTACATGAAAAGCAACTCTAACTGGT
>QFQM01000622.1 GCA_003243255.1 Flavobacterium psychrophilum
TCATGTATAAGCAATAAAAAACAGCTTCAGGTAATAAGGAATATCTCAATTTTTAAACATAAAATGCGAATTATTTAGTGCAAAAAGTGAACTTTTGATGATCTTTCCCTGGCCGTTGACTCGATTGCCGTAGCTCGAACGCAAGCACTCTTATCATTCAATGCCATATTGTTCAAAATATTAAAAACATTATCTTCGCATTTTTTGCAAATTTATATTTGCCCGAGTATAAATGCTCCGATATCTCTACGGATATAATTTTTGTCAGTGCAGAATTCAATTGCCAATCTAACAGCGTCTTGCCCCCCTCTTAACTGTAATACTCTGGCAGATGAAATCCTTTTCAAGGAATTGCGATCATCAAGTAAGCGAAATAATTCATCATCATTTAGTTTCTTACATTTATTATATAAACCATACTCTTTACTTGCCTTTCTTTTCTGGTATGTATTTGACATTGCAGGAACCTCCATAAAGGCTATCTTTTTCTATCGTTTGACTGTCTGGAGTCCTCCACCTACTCTGCCATCAGCGCACACGATGTTTGATTATCCTTACATACTTATTTTCCGTGGCCAAAATTCAGAATTCTCCCATCATTTTTGCCTATTTCTATAATAAAAACCCCACCAGCAATTTGGTCTGAGTGAATGGTACCTTCAACAACCCAACTTGTTGTTAACTCAGTGATTTCGTATGGTTTTTCTTCTTCTGCGGCATCCTGTCCATAACGATTCTTAACATATATCTCAGCTAATTCCAATGCTATAGCTTTATTTTTAACCAAATTTCTAACGGTATATTTACCTTCACTTTCATACTTGCGCATTATTTTAATATTATTATTACACTGCGCCCATGTGTTGTATGTAAAAACAAACAAAGATACAATGACACAGTTCCTAAACAATATTTTTTTACATATTACCATGAACTCTGCAGACATTAGGTAATCCTTTTCTGTTTGTTATTTCCTTCCCGTGGTTATCTATTGCTTTAAAATTACCACTGGGCGTACCTAAATAAAATGACTTGATATTGTTATCTTTACTTTTAACTATTTTCTCATCTTTACCTGAAAATATTTCGTCCCAATATTCTCCATGACTATCTGCACCATGAGTATGATAAGCTGATACTTTCTCAGTACCATTAGGGCAAGGGCTATTGAATGGATATGATCCTTTTCTTTCTCCTCGGTTAGGTGCTGTTGAGAAATATCTGCCACTATTATCCTTACATATTAAACCAGCGAACTCTTTATCTTCGCAAATAGATTGGCTATTTATTTTATTTAAGGCGTCATATGCGGTGCTATCTATAGAATCAAATTTATCTGGACCTATCATAGCGGATAGTGTGCCGCAAAGACCATTAGTACATGCCCCCGATTTTGCATCCTCCCACATAGATAAACCCAGGGGGTCGATGTCTGATATCGGATTCAATTGATATCCATACAGGTTCCATCCCCCCTTCAGTCCAATCGGATCCTGAGTGATATATCGCCCCTGCAGCGGGTCATAATAGCGGTGGCGGTTGTAATACAGGCCGGACTCCT
>QFQM01000623.1 GCA_003243255.1 Flavobacterium psychrophilum
CTGTTAAGCCAACCCTTCAAAAACTTCTTTTGGCTTGCATTGGCAGCAACAATACCGTTATAAAACTTATCCCTTTCATCAGCAAGTTCGGCCTTATTTAAGTCATTTAGAGCTGCTTTAGTTACCTTGCCAGCAATTCCATCATCTGCAATGTTTAAAGCTCTTTGAGCAAGGATAATTGCCCTCTTTACACCGCTGTTGAATGCTATGTCAAACATCATCGCCTGGCAATCATCTGGAACAAGAGCCAGGTTCAGGGGTAGGCAATAATTGGTATAGGCTATCTCACAAGCTTTGTCGTAATCCATTGCCTTAAATTCTTCAAGGTCTTTGAAGTGTTGTTTGTTGTGGTTATAGGCTATCCCGAACTTAGTCCAGCCACCACTATCCCCTACTACGTTATGTAATTTCTCTCCACCTTCCCATTTTAGTGTGTGTTTATAAATCTCTTTGAATCTCTCTAATGTCAATTTTAATCATAGATAAAACATTCCTCAAGTATGATTGAGGATAATACCGTAATTGTTGGCTGTAGTGAATATGCCGATGCATCTTTTACGGGTTTTTTAAAGACAATTGTGGCTTCCAATTGGTATTCATAGGCTTGGTGCTTCCTATTATATTTTTTCGTCGCTATAAGGCTTAATTGATGGCCTATATCAGAAGATAGATGACCTGTATAATCTGAATAATTCTTAAACAGATTCAGGATATTGGTATTGATTTCCAGCAAAAGCCCAGTATCAACCTTTCCGTCATAGTTAAGAAGCCCTGTTCCGATGATATCGGCTTGGATGACATCGTTACCGATATCTGAGAAACTGATTTGGATATCAGGATATATATTGTTGAAGGGTATCTCTATGATACCATAATCCAACTGAACTTTTTGTGTAGTCATGCCTGTATTCTCTTTTCATAAGAATAGGATTGAAAGCGCAGTTGTAAAGGTTTCTAACGTTAGAAAAGCGCAGTTGTTAAAGAATAGGTCTTCATATCGCTTCGCTCGTTGGATGAGAGGAATCAAGTAATAGATTATGAAATTGAATACCACTCTTCGAGTAACTTGGATAGAGAAAGAATTTTAGCCTACGGCTATTGGATGAAGGAAATCATATAATAACTTTCATAGAAGATTATAACCCTTCGGGTATATTGGAAGTAACTTATTTTTTTCTAAAACTACATTGGGAAAGGCATTGGCCTTTCCTCAAGTAATTTATCTTCCAAGCTTTTTATATTACTATTATAGTAAAGGGTACCAATTTCTCCCCCTATTTAGGGGGATTTATTCCCCCAATTTACACGTTCGACAGGGGAGAAATTCCCCCTAAAGGAATGTGAAACATCCAATAGGTGGAAAATTTCCCCCAATCGAATAAATGTTAAAATTATTTACTCCAAGGGGTTGTCGCCAATCCAAAACCTTAGTATATTTGCCGTATTCCCAGTTTCTTACCAAAAAGATTAAAAAATCTTCTGCAAAAATCCAACTTTTGGGTTTATTGCTATATTTATATTATATAGGAGAGAAAACTCCACCAAAACCTCAGTTG
>QFQM01000126.1 GCA_003243255.1 Flavobacterium psychrophilum
AACCAGGTAGGCTACAGTATGCTAAACAGAGGTATTGAGAAAGAACTGGTGCCTTATGTACTGGAAAATAATATCGGAATTATAGCTTACAGTCCAATGGAACGTGGCCTGCTAACCGGGAAGTATTTTAAAGATGCCAAACTTAAAGATAACGATCACCGTAATGGTTACTTCGGGCAGTTTGATGCCAATAAGATAAAAACATTCCTTGAAGCGATTGAACCTTTGGCAATAGCCAAAAATGCTTCGTTATCCCAATTGGTATTACGATGGACAACACTACAACCAGGTATTACGGTTGTATTGGCAGGTGCCAGAAATGCGGCTCAGGCTATTGAGAATGCTAAAGCAGCCGAACTAAACCTTACTTCAGAGGAAATAAAATTCATCAATGCCGAACTGGCAAAAGGTTAAGTTATTATTTGGGGGATTTTAAAAAGCCGCTTGTCGTTATGACAGCGGCTTTTTTGTTTTATTGTACACTTTTAAAGAATGCCGGAGCGTTACCATAAATAGGTGTTTTACCATCCCATTTTTCTATAAATTGCTGTTGTATCAGCAAAGGATTCAGGGATTGTTTACGCAGTTCATTGGCTTTAGATTCGGCTTCCGCCTGTACGATAAGTTTTTTTGCTTCCGCCTGCGCTATCTTAAGTTCATTTTCAACACGCATGGCCTGCTGAACGGCCGCATTTTTAGCATTAATAGCCTGTGTTATTGCTTCAGGATATTGAATTCCGCTGGTCATCTGTTCTAACAAAAAGCCTTCGGTATTAAGTAATTTACCCATATTGGTTTGAATGGAATGCTCAAATTTCTCACGGTTACTTATTATGCTGTCGGTAGTATATTTATTGAATTCAATACGAAAAGCATCCTTTATGTAGTTGAACAGGGTGGTTTCTGTTATTTCTCTAATGTCTTTTCGATATTTTTTAAAGATTACCGGGCTGTGTCCGTCTTTTACCTTAAATGATAATGTTGGGTCAACGGTAAATACAGAACCATCTTTTGCATTAACAGTAAATGCTGAATAGTTAATAGTCTGTACATAAGTAGGGAATTCGTAAACTTCTTCAGTAAAAGGATTGTACCAAACTCGTCCTGTAACCAGATTAACGTCCTGTACTCCTTTTTCTGAACCGTAAAGTTTTACAAGTATTCCTTCATAACCTGCATCAATTCGTTCATTGCATGAGTTAAAAAGGATAAGGATAAAAATAAAGGCAAATAATCCGCTAATGGCATAGATAATTTTAGATCTCATTTAAATAGTTTTTTTAAAAGATAGGTTGATAATTTGATAGTAGTCAAAATTGAAATTGTGATTAACAGAATACCTCCGATAACAGACAGATCAGAAGGTGCTGAGAGCAGATGGAAGGCTTGGGTGAAAACCCAAAACAGAAAAGCAATAGCCAGTATTACAATTCCTAAGATCAATATTTTTTCATTCTTCATTTCTTTTGTTTTAACAAAATTTTCACTTCGTCAAGTTATAAAGTTTTATTAATATCTGCAAGAAAATATGTGTTGTGGTGTAGTTTTAGTATGTGATTTTATAAAACTTAAATCCATGAAATTATATAAATTTCCTTTTTTCCTTTTGCCGGCACTTACGTTTGTCTTTTGCCATAAGGAGCATAAAAGACCTGAAACAATACAGGAACCCAAAATTGTAATTGTAGAAACTCAGGATGATAAACGGGAAGAAATCGTGGCTTTCGCCAAAAAGTATATGGGGACAAAATACTGTTATGCAGGGGGTAGCCCGGAAAGTGGTTTTGACTGCTCAGGATTCGTGAATTTTGTATTCAAACATTTTGATATGGAATTGCCCAGAAGCTCTTCCGGATTCAAAAATTTAGGCAAGCCCTTAAAGCCTGAAGAATTCAGGGTAGGGGATGTGCTGGTGTTTTATGGTTACAGGGACAGGAATTCAGTAGGGCATGTAGGGATCATCTGTGAAGCCAATGGCATGAAGTCTAAATTTATTCATTCCTCATCGGGTAAAGAAATGGCGGTAACCATCAGCGAACTTGGTTCGGATATGTACACTAAACGATTCTATAAGTGTATTGATCCTTTTAAGATTTAATGATTTAAAAATTGAAAGATTTAAAATTCATACCGAACCTTAAATCTTTCAATTTTATAATTTTTCAATGATTTATTTCGCCGCATATAAAAGACCTGCTAACCTGTCGTCTCTTTTATAGATGTCTTCAAAGAAGGCTACATTACCATTCTCATCAGCCCATGCTGTAAAGTAGGCGATATATACAGGTATTTTCTTTTTTAATACATAGGTACTCTCTTTTCCGGCATTCATGGCTTTATCCACTCTGGCTTCTGTCCAGTTGCCGTCTTCTTTGGTAATCATTATAGCCAGGTCACGCGCTCTTTCCACACGTACACACCCATGGCTGAATGCCCTGTCATCCTGTTTGAAAAGGCTTTTTGCTGGCGTATCGTGCAGGTAGATATTGTTGCTGTTAGGAAACATGAATTTTACTTTTCCTAAAGAATTCTGTCCTCCCGGTTTCTGGCGTACTCTTTTGCCTACCCACTCCATGTTGTGTTTGGCAAGATAATTAGGGTCTTTAGCAATGCCGGGTTTTATCTCCTTATTTAATATACTGGTTGGTATATTCCAGTAAGGGGCAAAATTAAGGTAACTCATATTTCCGCTAAATACTACGGTCTTATTCAGTTCTTTACCCACAACTACTTTGGATGTAAATACAGGTTTTCCTTTTTTAAAATATACCAGTCGGTATGACGGGATATTAACAGCAATAACTTCCGGAGCCCTGTCCATATCAGGAGATATCCATCGGCAACGCTCCATGTTTATGGATATGGTTTTTATAAGCTGGTTTAAAGGAACGTTCATCTCCCTTACAATGGCTGGGCCAATTTTTCCATCAAAAACACGGTTATGTTTTTCTTCATAAGCTTTAAGTCCATCAAATAACTCGCTATCGTAAACGGATTTTCCGTTATCGTTTTTCATGTATCCTTCAAGAGTCAGTCTTTTGCGTATCTGTACGATAGCAGCAGCAGAATCACCCTGTTTAAGCGATTTTACTCCCTCATCGAGAGCGATGGTTCCCCAGCTTCCTTTTTTCTCAATTTCACGGTATTTTTTAAGCCCTTTGCGTAAGTTGTAGTATTGACTTAATTGTTCAGATTCATCTTTTTTGATAAGCTTAGGATCAAGCATAAGGCTATCCAGATAGGCTACGTAATCTACTTTTTGTCTTGGCAGATACCAGCCTACTTCCTGTCTTTTATCTGTGTCAAGGCCTTCCAATACATTTTTAGCGTAATAAAAGTACATCGAGCTTATCAACAGTTCGCTTTTAGTGTCCGGTTTGCTTTTAGGGTCGTCAAATATGGCGTTAAGTTCTTCTTTGTATGGTATTTTAAGTTCAAGGCCTTCGTCGTCAAGCTGGTTTACCCTGTTGTGTATAACATCGGCAAACTCAATAAGTCCGCCTTTATCCTGCCATACATAATGGTTGTGTTTTGAATATAGTTGTCTCACTTCCTTTTCAAACTGTTTAAAATCAGGATGATTTTGGAAGAAAGGAGTGATTTGAGTAGTATCTAACGGAATGGTTGGATCTTCATGATCGTGCACTTCGGTATTATCGGATACATTATCACCGTCTTTTTTCTTGTTGCACGAAAAGGTAAAGAACGTAAGTCCTAAAATGATGGCTAAGATGGGATTCACTTTTTTCATGGCGTTTTATGTTTAGTAGGATAAAAGTAAGAAATAATTTGTTATAGAAATATCGTTTTGATAGCTGTAGGGTGGGTTTAACTAACAATTGTGATTATCCCTTAACAGATTACAAATACTTTTGAAAACTGATATTTATCATGGTACACGACAGTTAGCGAAAGTAATTTTACATCATAAATCTAATGAATTATGAAAGTAGAACAGCTGTATACAGGATGTCTTTCGCATGCTGCTTATTATATTGAAAGTTATGGCGAAGCCGCGGTTTTCGACCCATTACGTGAAGTTCAGCCCTACATAGACAGGGCTGCTAATGACAATGCAGTTATAAAATATGTTTTCGAAACACATTTCCATGCTGATTTTGTAAGCGGCCATCTCGACCTTAAAGCTAAAACAGGAGCACAGATCGTTTTTGGTCCTAACGCAAAGCCTAATTATGAAGCTTTAATTGCAAAAGACGGAGAGGAGTTTACACTCGGGAAATGTATAATAAAAGCATTGCATACACCGGGTCATACTATGGAAAGTACAACGTATCTTTTAATTGATGAAGAGGGTAAGCAGCACGGAATCATAACAGGAGATACCCTTTTTATTGGTGATGTAGGGCGTCCCGATCTGGCGCAGCATGTAGTTGCAGAACTTACAGAAGATAAACTGGCCAGGCATTTATACCATTCGCTGCGCGAAAAGATCATGCCTTTATCCGATTCTCTTATCGTATACCCTAATCATGGAGCGGGTAGTGCCTGTGGAAAGATGATGAGCAAGGAAACTACAGATACTCTCGGAAACCAAAAGAGAACCAATTATGCCCTGCGAAATGATATGACTGAAGATGAGTTTGTAAAAGAACTCCTCACCGGACTTGCTGTGCCTCCGGGTTATTTCCCTAAGAATGTATTGCTTAATATCAAAGGGCCTGAGAATCTTGATACGGTATTGCAAAAGGCTAAGCAGGCTCTTTCAGCCAATGAATTTGAACAATCAGCAAACAATACCGGAGCCCTTATTCTGGATACCCGCGATGCTGGGGAATTTACTAAAGGCTTTATTCCGTTTAGTATCAATATAGGCCTGAAAGGAAGCTTTGCATCATGGGTGGGTGAGGTGATAACTGATATCAATCAAAAGATACTTCTTATTACCGATGAAGGTAAGGAAGAAGAGGCTATGATTCGGCTTTCAAGGGTAGGCTATGATAATACGATAGGATATCTGGAAGGTGGATTTGAAGCCTGGCAACAGTCAGGAAAGAAAGTCAGTAACATAAGGAGGATCACTGCTGATGATTTTGAAAAATACTATGCAGGATCGCCTTATGTAATAGATGTCAGGAAAAAAAGCGAATTCGATACCCAGCATGTTTTAGGTGCGGCCAATATACCGCTTAATATGCTGCGTAATCATCTTGCCGGGATATCACATTATATGCCTTTTGTTATCTATTGCGGAGGAGGATATCGCAGTATGATAGCAGCTTCTATACTCGATGGATTGGGATACAAAAACTTTTTTGATGTTGAAGGCGGCTTTTCGGAATTATCCAAAACCCATGTGCCTGTTTCCGAATACATATGCCCAACCACGCTGTTATAACTAATTATTAACGTAGTGCCGGCCCTGCCATCTTAGGATGCGTGGGGCTTTTTTCGTAAATTTGAGATAACAGATATTCTCAGATATGGAAAGTTTCAATAATATAATCAACAGTCCGGAACCGGTGTTGGTAGATTTTTTTGCTACCTGGTGTGGTCCCTGCCAAATGCTGGCTCCTATACTTAAAGAAGTAAAAGACACTCTTGGTGACCGTATTAAGATAATAAAGGTAGACGTAGATAAAAATCAGGCATTAATGTCCAATTCGCAATTTCAGGTAAAAGGTGTGCCAACACTAATGTTGTTTAAGGAAGGTAAAATGCTGTGGAGGCAGAGCGGAGTAATACCGAAGGAAGAACTAATAAGGACTATTAATAGTTTTCAATAAAAGTTTTCAGTCGCAGTCTCAGTTTTCAGTAATTCACTATAAGTGAAGCTTACTGCCTACTGAGACTGCTAACTGAGTACTTTCTTAAACAGGTTCCTGCTGGCTAAGGCAATGGAAGCTGCCCAGTCCCCAGATAAGGTCTGTTGAATCGATGCCGATAACCTCGCGGTCTTTAAAGCATGATTGTATAATGTCTAAAGCTTTAGTATCGTTTACGCTATCCTGGAAAGTAGGAACGATAATGCTTTTGTTTGCAATATAAAAATTAGCATATGATGCAGGAAGCCTTTGATCGTCATAAATGACAGCTTTTGGCATAGGCAGTTCAATTACGTTAAGCTGTTTGCCATCCTGAAGTCGCATTTTGTGAAGACTGTGAAGGTTTTCCTGAAGCAGTTCATAGTTGTCGTCGTTTTTGTTTTCCTCAACAACAGTCACTACAGTATCTTCATTTACAAAACGGGTAATATCATCTATATGCCCATCGGTATCATCACCTACGATACCATCGCCTAACCAAAGGATATGGTCAACACCATAATATTCCGAAAGGTATTCTTCAATTTGTTTTTCGTTCAGGTGTGGGTTACGGTTTTCGTTAAGCAAACAGGCAGTAGTAGTCATAAGCGTACCTTTACCGTTAAACTCAACGCTTCCGCCTTCCATCACAATACCCGGGTGGAATACCTTTAAGCCCAATGCTTCACCAATACGAGTTGGGATAACATCATCAAGGTCGTATGGAGGATATTTGTCACCCCATGCGTTATAACCCCAGTCAACAATAGCTTTTTCACCCGTTTGTTTGTTTACCACAAAAGCAGGACCGTGGTCACGACACCATGCGTCATTAGTAGGGTGAAGGTAAAAGCTTATTTCATTTAGCCTTGCTCCCGGAACTGTAGGTCCAAATTTTTCAATCTCTGTCAGCGCAAACTGTTGCATTGCTGCATCGGCAACATTGATACATACCTTTTGGTGACGCGATACCTGAAGGATAAACTCGCAGTATGGTTTGTATATACTATGCAGCTTACCCGGCCATGAAGCCTCTTTATGAGGCCATGAAAGCCATAGCGCACGTTGCTCTGCGAACTCAGCAGGAAAACTGAAGCCCAGTTGTTTGGGGGTTTGAAGTCCGAAGTCCGAAGTCCGAAGTCCTGTATGTATATTGTTTGTTGTCATTTGACAAATGTTATTTTGTTTCGATTGAGTTTTTTAACGCGGCTGTTCTGTTCATTAATATGAATGCTTCAGAATATAATGCATTAAATGTTTCCTCGTTTATATAGTTTCTTCTTTTTGCTTTAAACAGGCAACAGACCACTTCTGCGATTGATCTTATGGAATATCCTAAGAACTTCCTGAATTCAGGATTTGAATTTCCGGTTGCTCCTTCTGATATATTTAAAGCAATGCTATCTGATGCCCTGTTTATCTGGCTTTGGAGGTTGTATAATTCTTTAGGAGGGAAGGTAGAGGATATTTCATGAATTTTTTCTGCATAATCCATCGCTATCTCCCAAACCTGTAGTTTTTCAAACTTAAATTGTTTCAGTTGTATCATAAAGTTGGTTTAGGATACAACAATAACAAAAAATATTTTACATCCAACAAATAGCATCCGACATCCGACATCGGACGTTAAATTATTCCCCGTCCAGGTAACGTTTTGTTATTGGCTGGTAGCTGTCGATTCTTCTGTCGCGAAGGAAAGGCCAGTGTGTACGGTAATGATCGGTCTTTTTAGTGTCGATCTCTACCACAGTCGTTTCTTCGTTTTCGTGAGAACCAAGATACATTAGTTTACCCTGAGGGTTGGCAACAAAGCTACCTCCCCAGAATTTCATAGCGCCGTCCTGCTCAAAACCTACACGGTTTACGCTTACCACGTGAACACCATTGGCAACAGCATGCGAACGCTGGATAATTTGCCATGCGTCGTACTGTTCTTTGTTTGTATCCTCATCCTGATCTGTAGCCCACCCAATAGCAGTAGGGTAGAACATGATTTCAGCCCCCATAAGTGCAGTGATACGGCTGGCTTCCGGATACCACTGATCCCAACAAATAAGGATTCCGATCTTAGCATATTTTGTCTGGAATACTTTATAACCCAGATCACCAGGGGTAAAGTAGAATTTCTCATAAAATGCAGGATCATCCGGAATGTGCATTTTACGGTATTTACCAAGGTACGTACCATCGGCATCAATAACTGCAGTTGTATTATGGTAAAGGCCTTCGGCACGTTTCTCGAACAATGAAGCAATAATAACAACATTAAGTTCTTTAGCAATAGGGCTTAATGCCTCTGTGCTTGGCCCCGGAATAGCTTCGGCAAGCTTGAAATTTTCGTAATCCTCAACATCACAAAAATACAGTGAAGTGAACAGCTCCTGAAGGCAAACAATCTGTGCGCCATCGGCAGCAGCTTTGCGTATTTCCCTTATGGCTTTATCAATATTAGGCTGCTTGTCTTTCACGCAGCTCATCTGTACTAATCCTACTTTTACTTTACTCATGGTATTACATAAAAATTGAGGTGCAAATTTACGTAAAAAGTTTGGTTTTTTAAGTATACGGCTGTTAGGGTTAGGTTAAAGTGAAAAAGCAATATCTCGCCACTTGTACTTTATCGATATTTTACTATTTATTAATTACTTAGAGTGAACTATGTTAATTTTATTAAGAAATTTTTGATACATTAGCCTTAATCCTATCTGAGGATTAAACCTCAATGAAATAGGGTTTTACCTAGTTTATCCGTAGGAGAGAAATATCAACTTTGAAGAACCAAAAAAAGAAGTAACCAATTAAAACTTTATTATATGAAGCCTAGTGATGCAGAAATTTTGAAAAGCTGTGATACGTCTGTGATTTTAAATAAGCCAACAATTATCGAAAATGAAGATTATGACGATTGGAGGGTGTATGAAGATAATGAATATTTGATTTGCAATCCTGATACTACAGGTGATGATATTTATATAGATCTTAATCGTATGCCTAATGATGACCAATACAATTCGAAAAAAGCTGCTTGGTTAAAAAAATACGGAAAATATGTTGATTATTATAAATCAGCTCCCTTTATAAAAAGGAGCCATACTTTCGATCCAGCTAAATATGATGTTAATGTAATTAGTAATATTACTGAAGTAAAAATGTATGATATTGCAGACTTACCAAATATGAACAGGACTGATTTTGATAATGATATATATAATAATTATTTAGAAGTCACGGTTAATATGACGGATATTAACAATACCACAATGAGTTTTCAATATATAAATAATTTTAACGACACTTTAGGTAGAGCTTATTTTTCAATTCCGTTGCTTAGAAGTATTATTATGGATTATGATTCGGGTAAAGATATATTTGAATTTACAATCGCTAAAGTAGAAGAAATTAGTACAAATATAACATATGATAGAACCGTTGTACGTGTAAAAGGTTTTACAGTATTATATGACATGACTACTTGGCCAACGAAATAATGCTAATAATTGATATATACATAGTTGCGACTTTATTTTTTAGCGTTTTCTTTTATACTAAAAGAAGAACAAATGCTATACTAATACTAGTATTGTCTTTAGCTATCTTAAATGAAGTCGTAACTAAAATAGTAGACAAGAGCAGTTTAAACATGACTGTCTATACTCTCCTACATAATTTATTATGGTATTATATATTATATATAAATATATCACAAAGAAAACTTGTTAAGTTTGGTGCGTTGGTGTTTATTTCTTTCAGCGTTATGAATTTTATTTTTTTTGAAGGAATAAAAAACTACAATTTCAATACTTTTATACTAGGTGCCTTTATATATATAGCAATTTTTATTTACGAGAGTTTTTATCAACTTAAACGAGAAAATTTTATTTTTTTTCAATCAAACACTTATATTTTGTTATTTTCACCTGTTCTTTTTTTCTTTGTTTTAAGTTTTATATTTGGATTTAAGAGCCAAAAATTAGCAGAAACCTATGTGTTTGGTAATTTGAAATTATATGATTTCATTGGTTACTTCGTCAACATAATCTACTACACCCTTATAAACATCTACACTTACAGAGAAAGGAAACTAAACCATGCTTGATAATATTGCTTTTGGTATCGTTATAAGTGTGCTGTTCATTAGCCTGATAGTACTTTTTTGCGTGCTTATCATTAAGCTGTATATACATAAGGTTAAGAGCTACACTAAACTCATTTATGAGAAAGATCTTGACTTCCAGAAAACGCTTAACGCTACTATTATGGAAACCCAGGAGCAGGTACTCAATAACATTTCGCAGGATTTGCATGATGATGCCGGGCAGCAGTTAACCTATATCAACTTTGTGGTTGAGAATCTTAAATATGATAATCCTGAATTGAATGAAGCCTTAAATCCCCTTAGCCAATCCATTGGTACATTGTCAAATTCAATTCGCAGCATCAGCCATTCCCTAAACAGCCAGTTATTGGTTCAGGAAAGCCTTATCAAGGCCATTGAAGCTGAGGTAGACCGTCTTAAGAGCAATACTAAGTTACAGGTCAGCCTTGTACTTACCGGAAGCAGAAAGAAGGTTTTTAGCAGTGATGTGAAAATAGTAATCTATCGCATTTTTCAGGAAATTATTAATAATGCTCTCAAACATTCCGGAGCTTCAGCAATTGACATTACCATCAAGACAGAACCTCATTTTGAACTCACTATTGCAGATAACGGCAAAGGTTTTGACTTAGACGATAAAATTGAAAGTAAATCGGGATTGGGACTGAAAAATATTGTTAAGCGTGCCGAAATCATTAACTTTAAGATGAAAATAACTTCTGCTACGGCAAAAGGTACAACCGTAACCATTTCTGAAAAATAGCCTATGGAAAAAATTACTATCGGAATTGTTGATGATCATAAAATCGTAAGGCAGGGTCTCAGGGAGCTTTTGGAGAAAATAAGCAATTATAAAGTGGTTGCCGAATTTGAAAATGGAAATGACTTTTTAGATGCACTACCTATAAAAGATAAGCCTAATCTTTTTATCATAGACTATTCTATGCCCGGACTGAATGGGGTAGAGGTGCTTAAAGCTCTAGAGGACAAAGATGAGGAGTATAAAGTATTACTGCTTACACAACATTTTGATGAGCAGATTATTGATGCAGCCTATCATCACGGAGCAAGAGGGTTTCTTCACAAAAATTGTACTGCCCAGGATCTTAAGTTCGCTATAGATAATATAGTGACCGTTGGTTATAATAATGTAGTTGAAATACTGAAACGTGTCAGAAAATACGATCCTTCTGCAACTGCTGAGCCTAAAAGCGGTATTAAACTTACCGAGAGAGAACAGGATTTTTTACGACTGGTTTGTGACGAAAACGAATATACATACGAGCAAATGGCCGATTTGATGAATGTTTCCGTAAAATCTATTGAAGCATACCGCACGGCACTTTTTGAGAAATACAATATCAAGTCAAAAGTGGGATTGGTGTTGTTTTCTTATAAGCATAAGCTAACGCCTCCTTTTAACGAAGTTTAATTTCCCTCGTTTGAAACCTGTTTCGACGGCAGTGTAACTATAAAAGTGGCTCCTGTACCATCATTACCTACAGCTTCTATGCTTCCATTATGGTTTTGAACAATCTTTTTGCAGATAGACAGTCCAATACCTGTACCTGAATATTCCGATTTTCCATGCAATCTTTGGAAGATATTGAATATCCTGTCGGCATATTCCTGGCTGAATCCAATTCCGTTATCTGAAAATTCTATTTTGTAGTAATCAACCTCATTTTCAGAATATAGTTTTTCTGAATTGATACTTACCACAGGTTTTACATCGGCACGCTGGTATTTGAGTGAATTGGATATCAGGTTACTGAAAAGCTGCGACATCTGCCTTGGAATCGCTTCGATTACGGGTAAATCGTTGTGTTTGATTTTTGCTGCGGATTGCTCTATGATAAGCTCAAAATCAGTAATTGTTTCGTTTACTATCTGATTAAGGTCTACCGGGCTGATGAGGTTTTCATCTTTAGTAAGCTGTGAGTAGGCAAGAATATCACTGATAAGATTCCCCATCCTGTCTGCTGAGTTATGAATCTTGTTGAGGTAATTCTTAGAACGCTCATCTATTGTACCAAGGCTTTCGATAAGCATTTTAGCAAAGATGCTTATTTTTCGGGTAGGCTCCTGCAAATCGTGTGAGGCTATATAGGCAAATTGTTGCAGTTCTTTATTGTTTAGTTGCAGCAGATTAATAGCCTCAGCCAGTCCGGCATTGGCTTCCTGTAGTTCTTCGGTACGTTTTTTAACCTGAAATTCCAGTTCCTGCTGTAATTTGCGCTCTTTGGTCACGTCCTGGGCTGTACCGCTTAAAAACTCTGCATTTCCGGCAGCATCATAGCTTACCTGAGCCTGGGCATGTATAATTCGTATCTGATTTGTAACACGGTTAATGATAGGGTGCTCATTTTCATATTTACCGGATGATCCTTTGGCAATTGCAAGCTTTATTGCGTCATCTACCATTTCAACATAATCGGCAGGCAATGGGTTATAGGCCTCATCAATGGTTTTAGTGTCTTCGCTAAAGCCCAACCAATCCATAAAACGTTGTGAATAGCTAAAGGTATTTTCT
>QFQM01000624.1 GCA_003243255.1 Flavobacterium psychrophilum
GGTCGCCTTGCAGAATACCACGCTACCGTATAAACGTGCTCAACTCCCTCATTCCATACAAATCGTTGATCAAGTACTGGAAGGTGGGACCAGCCAGTTTGATCTTTTGTTCATCTTCAAGGAGGTATCAACTGGCCTAGAAGTAAAAATTGATTATAGTACTGATATTTTCTTGCCAGAAAGTATTGTAATCATGGAGGAAAGATTACAGAATCTGTTGGAAGATGCAGTTAAGAATCCGGATAAGCTGTTGTCAGATCTGGCCAGTAAAGCCAATCATGAATTAGAAATGCTCAAGATTAACCTTGAAGATGACTTTGATGAGTAGTCGTTCATTTGATGAAAACTGGTAAAGTCAGACGGCTTTATTTCCTCTTGATTTCAAAAATAAAGTGAATTATTTAGTGTATCGATGACTATTCAGATAGGGCACATTCCCATCGGTAAGTCGTCATGCAACAGAATATTTTAGGAATTAACTCATACTTATGTTCACAAAAAATCTTGAAGAACTTCGGGAGTACTTTCACATTCCTGGAATGGCGGTAATCGTCATGAAAGGCGATCAGACGATTTATGAAAATTACCTTGGTTTCGCTGATCTGGAGAACCGAATCCCGATGGATCCCTCCGCAGTCATACCAATGGATTCGCTTTCTAAAATATTTTCAGGACTGCTGGTGCTTGCACTGGAAAAAAATGGGGTTTTAGAGAAACCTATTATTAATTATATGCCTAAGGCAGGCGCTGACGATTTGCTTGTTGGCGATTCAATTTTAGTGAAGCATGTCACCACTCAAACCTCTCAAGGATCTATTGGAAAAAATTACTATCACAGTTTCCGTTATAGTTGGTTGACTCCCGTGATTGAAAAGGAGTATGGTGAATCGTTCGAACGGGTCATGGATCGGATGTTATTCACGCCGTTGCAAATGCACAATACTTTTTTGCTCGATTACTCAACGCCAGTAGACCGCCTTGTGAAACCATATTTATTCGATGGGCAAACCAAGCCCGGTGTTATTGAACTTGGATATTCTGCCATGAAAGGCGTTGCGTCTACCGTGCGGGATATGACTAAACTTTCGAAGCTGTTGGAGCTGCACAAGAATTCTTTTGATTTATTTGAGGGGCACTACAACTATGGATTGTTTAAGCAGGATATCAGTGGACATAAGGTCCTTTGGGCTTATGGCCAGCAGGAATGTTATTCGAGTTTGTTTATCCGTGTTCCCGAAAACGATTTAACATTGATAATGGCAGCTAATAATGGTTTGATGAGCGATCCAGCAAGGATGACCTATGGCAGCGTGACGAACTCATTATTTGCTTTAAGTTTTTTTAAGAATTTTTTGAACGTGGAATTGCCGAGAGAACAACTAAGAGCCAAAGCGGTTGCCGAAAGCTTTCTTGCACAATTGGATCCTTCACACGCTGAAGAGAGCAAGAAGCTATTAGGGGAATTGTTCAAGTCTTATCCGGATTATGAAAATTATAGTGACCTCACTCTCCTTCACAACCTAATAGTTTTAAAATATCTCAGTTCATCT
>QFQM01000127.1 GCA_003243255.1 Flavobacterium psychrophilum
GGTTTACAAAAAGTTTATTTTGCTCAGTAAGAGTCTGTCTGTTGAATTCGTAACGGTTATCTCCCTGGCCAACAAAAGTATCATATTCGTTTACGCTGGCTTTAGAAGCATTTACAAAAACGCTGTTTGCTTTAATGGTGTTTTTGTTGTTTATCTTGTACGCTACATTAGCCATTAAAGTGGTTTTTGTAGAGAACTCATATTTGTTTACATCATAAAAGTCGAATATAATCTCATCGTTAGCGCTTATGTTACGCTGCGAACCTGTTTTGTATGTATATCCGTTACCGTAGTTAGCAGTACCAAAGAAACTGATTCGTCCTTCTTCTCCAATTTCGAATTTTTTTCCTCCTGTGATACCGAAGCTTTGGTTTACAGGATTACCCTCAGTTGTAGGGCTCCATTTTGTCTGGAACTGATATTCTTTTGTAGAGTTAGGTTTCATGTTGCTGTAAAAACCTGACTGGTTCATGCCTTCCGGTGTCTTAAACTGAGAGCTGAATGCTTTGTTGTTAAGTCCGCTGCCTACATCAACTGTAAGTTTGCCGTCTCCTGAATGCTCTTTTGAAAGGATGTCGATATTTGCTCCACCCATATCACCATACTGGTAAGTGTCGTATGTTTTGCTGATACCTACCGACTGGATGATGTCCGTAGAGAAAAGGTCTAGTGCTATATTTTTGTTTTCAGGCTCGTTTGATGGTAACGGAAGCCCGTTCATCATAGTACTGTTGTAACGGTCTCCAAGGCCTCGTACAAAAATACCGCTGTTGCCTTCTGTTTTAGAGATACCTGTTACTTTAGTTACCGCAGCAGCTGCATCGCTTACACCTTTACGGGTAAGTTCCTGCGCACCGATGCTTTGTTTTATAACCGCAGCGTTTTTTTGCTCTTGCAGTAACGCAGTTTCTTTTTCACGGCTTACCGTTTTTTCGATTACTACATCCTGAAGCTGTACGCTGGTAGATTCTAGCGCCTGGTTTATTGTTTTTGTCTCTCCTGCTTTAATGGTTACCTGTACTTCGGCATTGTGATAGCCTAAGAAGTTAAATACAAGAGTGTGTGTGCCTTCGTTAACCGATAGTGAGTAGCTACCGTTTTCGTCGGCATTGGTGCCAACATTTGTTCCTTTTACGACAACGCTTGCAAATGGAAGCGTTTCATTTGCCATGTTTTTGTCGGTAATTGTACCGGTGATTGTACCTTTGGTTTGGGCGAACCCTAATGTGAAGATAAACAGTGCAATTAATGTGAATTTAAGTTTCATTTCGTGTGTTATAATTTTGCTGCAAAGTAACTGCCGTCATTTGGATGCTATGTTACATAATCGTTATCACTGGATTTGGGATTTATTATTAAATTGTTAAGGGATTAAATAATTGTTAACACGTTTGATGGTTTTGTATTATCTTTACCTTTGAGCCCGAAAACATAGATGACTTAATCATTATGAAGAAAAAAGAGATCAAGATCTTACTGGTTGACGATGAGCAGGATATCCTGGAAATTGTAGGCTACAACCTAACGCAGGAAGGGTATCAGGTGTCTACCGCGGTTAATGGAAAAGAAGCAGTAGCAAAAGCTAAAAAAGAACTTCCTCACCTTATCATTATAGATGTAATGATGCCCGAAATGGATGGTATGGAAGCTGTAGAAAACATCAGGAAAGTACCTGAGCTAAGCAATGTTATCATTACCTTCCTTACTGCAAGAAGCGAAGACTATTCGCAGGTAGCAGGATTTGATGCAGGGGCTGATGATTATATCGCAAAACCTATCAAACCGAAATTGCTTGTAAGCAAAGTAAAAGCGCTGCTTAGAAGGCTTAAGGATGATGAAACTAAAGAAGATGTTCTGAGAGTTGGTACAATAGAGATCAACCGTGAAGAATATAAAATAGTAATGGAAGACAAAGAGATCGTGCTTCCAAGAAAAGAGTTCGAACTGTTTTATCTTCTGGCTTCAAAACCGGGTAAAGTATTCAAGAGAGAAGAGATTCTTGACAAGGTTTGGGGTAATGAAGTAGTTGTAGGCGGACGTACCATTGATGTTCACATCAGGAAACTTCGCGAAAAAATAGGCGACGATTTATTTAAAACCATAAAAGGAGTGGGCTATAAGCTCGAAATTTAGTGGCAATAAACTTTAAAAAAACATATAGGTTTGCCGTAAAATCGGCACTTTATATATCACTTTTCTCAACCGCCTTCATGGCGGTTATGTTGCATTATTTCCTGACGTTAAACTGGAATTTTGTGGTAATGTTCTCTATAGCATTATTCATATTTTCTTTCTTTGTGCTGCAATACAGGGTAGAACGTTTTATTTACCGAAGGGTAAAAAAAATATACGACGATGTATCCCTGCTTGAGTCGAGCAGTTTCAGGAACAAATCAATCACTACCGATATGGCAACCCTTACCCGCGAGGTTGAGAAGTTTGCCCGCGATAAGAAAATCGAGATCGAAACCCTTAAGATCCGTGAAGAGTACAGAAGGGAATTCCTTGGTAATGTTTCGCACGAACTAAAAACACCTTTGTTTACGGTTCAGGGGTATATACTTACCCTGCTTGACGGTGCCATGAACGATAAAGAGCTGCGTAAAAAATACCTTCAGCGTGCCGAAAAAGGAGTTGAAAGGCTTATTTATATTGTGCAGGATCTTGATATGATTACAAAACTAGAGGTAGGTGACCTGAATCTGAATTTTACTCGTTTCAATATTGTAGATCTTATACAAAACGTATTCGACCTTCTTGAGATGAAAGCCGATGCCAAAGGTATCATGCTGATGTTTGATATGAAGTACTATAAACCCATAATGGTATATGGTGATCAGGAGAAAATACAGCAGGTGGTTACCAATCTGGTAGTGAACTCCATTAAATACGGTAAAGAAAACGGTACAACCGAGGTGGCTATCGAAGATCTGGTAAACAACAAGATAATCGTTCGCATTAAAGACAACGGTGAGGGTATCGAGAAAAAGAACATCTCGCGCCTTTTTGAACGTTTCTTCCGTGTAGATAAAAGCGGTGCCCGTACCGAAGGAGGTTCAGGACTTGGGCTTGCTATCGTAAAACACATAATAGAAGCCCACGACGAGAAAATATATGTAGAAAGTGAATTCGGTAAAGGTTCAGAATTCTCATTTACCCTCGAAAAGACAAAATAAATCTTTCCATTTCATATCGCCGGCGATATGTTTTAAACCCTTATAGTGATCTGCCTTGCGCAGATCACTTATTTTAAAGTCACTTTGTGTGGCGTAAGGCACCAGTCCTGACTTCTTCAGTTTCTTTGCCAGATATTCCTGTTCATACCTGCCCGGCGTAGGGATAAAAAAGGCTTTTCTTCCCATTTGCGCCAAATCCATAATGGTGCTGTAGCCTGAACGGCACAGTATCACTTCGCTTTGGTTAAAAGCATCTTCAAGGGCAGCACTATTCATAAAGTTATAAAATGTGATATTACCTTCCTGGATAATTTCCTCATCGGCTTCTACTACGCCTCTTACAAAAAGGATTTTTCCGGAATAGTTTTTCAGTTCCTCACGAAGTTTCTCTTCCAGCATACGACGTTGTGGTTCGGTGCCGGAGAGTATCACCATTAGGTCATACTTTTTAGCGATTGGCTTTTTGTGAAGCCTGCTTAGTGGGCCAATATACTTTAGCTTAAGATTGTTTTCTTCGCTATGCCCCAGTTTTCCCGAAAGATTCGGCGCGTGCTCTACATCGGGAACCCAGCATTCGTTGTATTTTTTAATGAACCTGCGGTGCAGGGGTGTGGTTATCCAGGTGGTGGTGCCTGTAAGCACATTAAGCTGGTGTGTAAGGAATACCGAGGGAATTGCCTTAGACCTTGCGCCAAGCCTGTTGTCTGAAATTATGCCTTTAATGGCATGCTCTTTTATTATGTTTCTGATTATCCTTTTTTCGGCACGTATGGCCTGTAGCATTTGCGGAAGCAGCCTGATGATCTTCAGTTTAAAGAAAACGCCTCTTTTGGCATACTCTATATGGTAATGCGGCAGCTCAAGTGCTGTTAGGTGAGGGAACTCTTTTTTAAGCAATGCCAAAGCAATGCCATCGGAGGCAATTACAGGTTCGTATCCGTGGTTTTCAAGTGCTTCAATAACGGGTATGCAGCGTGTGGCATGGCCTAGCCCCCAGTTGAGCGGGGCAACGAGTATTCTCTTTTTGTACGACAAAGTGGAGGTTTTTGATAACTATTTAATAAGTGCAATCTAAAATTATTTCCATTGTCGTATATTTCCCTAATTTTACCAAAAATTTAAATTAAGACGTGGGAAGCAAGAACAAACTCAAGAGGTTTAGGGAGAACGAAACATTTGGTAACGTAATGCAGCCTTCGAGAGAAGAGGCAGTTGCAGGTAATTTTGCGTTGAAAGGCAAATGGAATGAATTTTTTAAGAATGATAATCCTATTGTGCTGGAGCTTGGCTGTGGTAAAGGAGAATATTCTGTAGGGCTGGCAGAGCGCTATCCTGATACTAACTTTGTTGGTATTGATATAAAAGGAGCCCGTTTTTGGAGGGGTGCTAAAACTGCCGTTGAAGGCGGACTGAATAATGTAGCTTTCCTGCGTACCCAGATTGAGCTTATCGAACATTTTTTTGCTGAAGGCGAAGTGAGCGAGATATGGATCACTTTCCCCGATCCGCAGATAAAATATAAACGTACTAAGCATAGGCTTACGAACTCTGAATTCCTTCAGCGTTATAAAAAGATACTTAAGAAAGATGGTTTCATGAACCTTAAGACTGATAGTGAATTCATGCATGGTTATACGCTTGGGTTGCTGCACGGAGAAGGGCATGAGGTAATCTATGCTAACCATAATGTATACCGTAACGAGGGCGCGCCCGAGGTGGTTACTGCTATTCAGACATTTTACGAACAACAATACCTTGAACAAAATAAACCTATTACCTATATAAAGTTTAAAATAAAATAACAGCATGGGATTAATTGTACCGGTTGGATTGGGCTTTTTAGTATCGTTTGTTGCTACCCTGTTGCCGGGACTGTTAAACATGACCGCTGCAAAGATCAGCCTGCGCGAAGGACGTGCCAACGCCAGGTTTTTTAGTTTTGGAGCAGCGTTGATTTTATTTGTACAGGCCTATATAGCGGTTACATTTGCCAAGCTGATCAACCGTAGTCCCGATATTTTATTAAACATACAGGAAGCGGGTGTGTGCATCTTTGGGATACTGACCGTATACTTTCTCTTTTTTGCCAAAACAAAAAAGAAGGAAGACGATGATGAGTCAGAACGCTTATCAAAAAGAAGAAGCAAAACAGGAAACTTTTTTCTTGGGGCTCTTATATCGGCCCTTAACTTTTTTGCGATTCCGTACTATGTGTTTTTAGGGGTTTCGTTTTCGGCATCCAAAGTATTTGAATTTACCAATCTGCCCATATTCCTTTTTGTGCTTGGTGCTTCATTAGGTGCTTATACGGTATTCTATATTTACATAGCTTTCTTCAGGAGGTTTGAACACAAAACCGATTTCCTGATGCGCAATGTAAATTATCTGATAGGGACTATTACCGGTGTTATTGCTATAATTACCCTCATCAAGATGCTTCGCAACTAAAGAGCCTTTCTTATGGCAAAAGAGGATAATTTTTTCGAAAAAGTATATGATGTTGCCCGCCTTATTCCTTACGGCAGGGTAACCAGTTATGGCGCTATTGCCAAATACCTTGGCGCGGCACGATCGGCGCGAATGGTAGGCTGGGCCATGAACGCCTGTCACGGGCGTGATGATGTACCGGCACACAGGGTTGTAAACCGCGTTGGGCTGCTTTCGGGAAAACACCATTTTGAAAGCACAAATCTCATGCAGCAACTTTTAGAGAGCGAAGGTGTAAAAGTAAAAGACAGCAAAATCGTAAACTTCGAAAAATACTTTTGGGATCCGGTAAAGGAACTCGATTTTTAGATTGTTCCTCACCCCGTCCCTCTCCATAGGAGAGGGAGAAGCTTCACTCGAAAATTAAAACATAAATATTTACCGTTCCGGCTCCCCTCTCCTTTGGAGAGGGGTTGGGGTGAGGTGAAAAACATCAAAAGGATTACCTCATAAAACTTTACCATATAAACTTTTCACACTATCTTTGCAATTTGAAATCAGTCTTAATAAGAGACTGTTAGCGTAATATAAATCATGAAGTTAGATAGAAAAGAGATACTAAGCGCCCTTGAAACCATTACACTTGCCGGAGAAGGCCAGAACATGGTAGAAAGCGGTGCCGTAAGGAACGTACTTACATTTGGTGATGAGGTTGTGGTTGAGCTTGTAATGACAACTCCTGCAATGCACATCCGTAAAAGGGCTGAGGCCGATATCATTAAAACCATACAGGAAAAAATATCTGCTGATGCTAAGGTAAAAGTAAACGTAAAAGTTGAATCGCCTGAAAAACCTGAAATTAAAGGTAAAGCCATACCGGGAATCAGCAATATTATTGCGGTATCATCGGGTAAAGGTGGTGTTGGAAAATCTACAGTAACGGCAAACCTTGCAGTTACCCTTTCTAAAATGGGTTTCAGGGTAGGTGTTCTTGATGCCGATATTTATGGGCCTTCAATGCCTATAATGTTTGATGTGGAGCGTGAGCGTCCAATATCTGTAGAGGTTGACGGAAAATCTAAAATGAAGCCTATTACCAGCTATGGTGTAGAAATACTTTCAATAGGATTTTTTACCAGCCCTGAGCAGGCAGTAATATGGAGAGGTCCAATGGCTTCAAAAGCACTGAACCAGATGATTTTTGATGCCGACTGGGGTGAGCTTGACTTTATGTTGCTTGACCTACCTCCGGGAACGGGTGATATCCACCTTTCAATTATGCAGTCATTGCCTATTACAGGTGCGGTTGTGGTGAGTACGCCACAGGCTGTAGCTTTGGCAGATGCCAAAAAAGGTGTAGCAATGTTCCAGCAGGAAAGCATTAATGTTCCGGTACTGGGAATTATAGAGAACATGGCATACTTTACGCCTGATGAACTTCCGGACAACAAATACTACATCTTTGGTAAAGAAGGGGCTAAAAACCTTGCTGAAGACCTTGATGTACCATTCTTAGGAGAGATTCCAATCGTTCAGAGCATCCGTGAGGCTGGTGATTATGGTCGTCCGGCAGCGTTACAAACGGCTACTCCGCTTGAAGCAGCGTTTGAAGAGCTTTCACGTAATGTGGTACAGGAAACGGTTAACAGAAACGACAACCTTCCGCCGACTGAGGCAATAAAAATAACGACTATGGCCGGCTGTTCGGCTGTTAAAAAGAAATAATAATGATGACTACAGAAGAAATTAAGCTTAATGTAGAAAAGGCACTGGATGAAATTCGTCCGTTCCTTGAATCAGATGGTGGTAACATCACACTTATCGACATTGAGGACGATAAGCATGTAAAAGTGCGCCTTGAAGGTGCATGCGTAGGCTGCAGCGTGAACCAGATGACGCTTAAGGCCGGTGTTGAAACGACCATAAAAAAATATGCACCGCAGATAGAGACCGTTGTTAACGTGGCTTAATATCTAAAACTGCATACAGCCAGCTTTAGCTGATAATTATCATAAATAGTAAAAACAGTTTTAAGGAGCTTTGTGCCTTAAAACTGTTTATCTTATTTCCAAACAATGATTACAACCGATATACTTATTATTGGCGCAGGGCCAACAGGCCTTTTTGCCGTTTTTGAAGCCGGATTGCTTAAACTGAAATGCCACATTATAGACGGACTTCCGCAACCGGGAGGACAGCTAACGGAGCTGTATCCTAAAAAACCAATCTTTGATATTCCGGGTTATCCGTCGGTACTTGCCGGCGACCTTGTAGATAACCTGATGGAACAGATAAAACAGTTTCAGCCGGGCTTTACGCTTAACGAAAAAGCAGAAACCATACAAAAACTTGAAGACGGTACTTTTATAGTAACCACAAACAAAGGTACTGAGCACCATGCCAAGGCAGTTGCCATTGCAGGTGGCCTTGGAAGCTTTGAGCCGCGCAAGCCAATAATTGAAGATATCGAATTCTACGAAGATAAAGGTGTTGAGTATTTTGTAAAAGATCCTGAGCTTTTCCGCGATAAGAAGATCGTAATTGCAGGAGGAGGGGATTCAGCGCTTGACTGGAGTATTTTCCTTGCCGATGTAGCTTCTCATGTTACGCTTATTCACAGAAGGAATGAGTTTAGGGGTGCGCTTGACTCTGTAGAGAAGGTGCAGGAACTTAAAAAAGCTGGCAAGATACATCTTATTACACCTGCTGAAGTTACCGGAATTCACGGTGCTGAAAAAGTTGAAGCGCTTGATGTGGAAGTTGACGGTGCTCACCAACGTATTGAGACCGATTATTTTATTCCGCTATTCGGGCTTACGCCTAAACTTGGTGCTATTGCCAACTGGGGTCTTGAGATCGAAAAGAATGCTATTAAGGTTAACAACGCCCTGGATTACCAGACGAATATTGAAGGTATTTATGCGATAGGGGATATCAACACCTATCCGGGTAAACTGAAGCTTATTCTTTGCGGATTCCACGAAGCGACACTAATGTGCCAGAGTGTTTACAACAAGCTGAACCCAGGGAAGAAGTATGTGCTTAAATATACTACCGTAAGTGGTGTTGACGGTTTTGACGGTACCCGTAAGGAAGCCGAAAAACAAGTGGTAAAAGCGATAGAGTAGTAAAGTCGAAAGTCTAAAGTCGCAAAGTCAGAAGACTGTGAACTTAAAACTGTAAACTGTGAACTAAAATGGATGTTACAATAAAAATTACGGACAGGGATGGGGTTAAGCATGAAGTGCAGGCACCTACTGACATGTCTATGAATATAATGGAACTTGTAAGGGCATATGAGCTGGCTCCTGAAGGCACCATAGGTGTTTGCGGAGGAATGGCCATGTGTGCGTCCTGCCAGTGCTACATCCTGAATGATGTAGAGCTGCCGGAGATGGGTCCTGATGAGGATGCTATGCTTAGCGAGGCTTTTAATGTTAAGCCTAACAGCCGTCTTGGTTGCCAGATAAACATAACACCGGAACTGGAAGGGCTCGAGCTCGAACTTGCTCCTGAATAGTATAAAGCGCTCCCAAAAGGAGCGCTATTTTTTTAAGAAAACTTTTGCATTTTTCGGAAATAAAAATATCTTTGGAGATATAATGATGATAAATGCCGATGGATATAAATTACTCACCAGGACTTCATAAACTGCTTACACTTCGCGTAGAAAATGGCGCGAAACTTACTTCTTTGCAGGGTTTTGAAGCTGTTACCTCTACTATTCTTGATAAATACGGCCTTGAAAAGGTTGGCTTTTCTTCTCATGTTTTTGATAACGGAAGCTATACCGCAGCGGTTTGTTTAAAGGAATCGCATATTTGCATACATACCTGGCCTGAATTTTCGCAGCTTACCATAGATATTTACCTGTGCAATTACCTCAGGGACAACAGCCCTAAAGTAAAGCAGGTGGCTGCCGACTATATTGCCTATTTTGAAGCCGGAGTGTTGAACGATTTTGAAATTAACCGATAAGCGTTATGGAAATTACTTGTCCTAAATGTTCTGTCACTACAATTGCTGCGGGGGTTAGTGTAGATCTGCATCAGTTTGGATGCCCTAATTGCAGCAGTCTTAGTTATATTACCCATAACAGCAATTTTAACTTTATACGAAAATTCGACTTTACTACTGCTGATATAGTATTGAAGGTGGGGCAGAAAGGTGTTTTAAAAGGTGTTGAATATACCGTAACAGGGGTAATCGTAAAAAAGGTCCAGAAACATTATTTCTGGAGGGAATATATACTTACGGCTGAAGCCGATGAACAGCTATATCTTTCCGAGACCGACGGGCATTGGATATTGCTGAGAAAGGTTGACGATAAATATGATGTTAACGGATATCCTGAAACATACAATTATGACGGCAGATGGATGAACCTCTACGATTATGATGATCCTAAAATAGTTATGGCTGCCGGTTTTTTTGATTTTGATGTTCTGCCCAAAAGGCAACGCATGATTGAATATATTGATCCTCCCTATATTTTTTCGGTTGAAGAAGGCGATGAAGGACAAACAACTTATTTTGGAGAGCATATCTCTAAAGGAACTATTAAGAGTGCTTTCGGTGTTAAATCGATGCCTTATAAATCAGGTGTTGGGATAGTTCAGCCTTTTGCAGTTAACGTTAGGCAAATGGCAATTATATTTTGTTGTATTGCAGTGCTTATACTTACAAGCCATCTGTTCATTTACTCGGGAAGACAAAGCACTACCGTAGTAAAAGAAGCACTGAGTTTTAGTGATTTCAACGGTAAAGATTTCGTAACTAAACCGTTTACGCTGGAAGGTGGGTCGGCACCGCTTACCATATCGGTGCATTCAGATGTCAATAACTCATGGGCATCGGTTCAGGTAGGGTTGGTAAATGAAAAAACGAGTGATGAGGAATATGCCAATAAAGACATTGAATACTACCACGGTTATGAAGGCGGAGAACACTGGACTGAGGGAGAGACGAATGAAAACTTTGATATTTGTGGGGTAAGTGCAGGAACCTATCACTTGGTTATCACGCCTCAAAAAGCACCTGAAGATACTAGTAATAATTACATTTCGGTTGAGGCAGAATGGAACAGGCCATCGGTCTGGAATATGGTAATACCAATTGTGGTTATGCTGGGTATTACGATCTTGTGTTATTATCTGGGACTTTATTTTGAACAAAGGCGATGGGCTGACAGCAGCTATTCTCCTTACGCATCAAATGAATAATTATGAATAAAGAGAACATAACAGGTTTTTTTAAGCGAAACTACATAGCGATTGCTATTGGGCTTTTCTTTTATTTGGTATACCTGCAATTTACTTTTGCGGGTAACAGGATATGCGATTGCGAATCGACCGAGAAATATAAACCGGCTTCGGGAGCAAGAAGCCACGTTGGGATTAACAGATTTTATCACAAATAATAAAAATACATATCATGGAACATTTACTATGGCAAATTACGGGTTCGATACTTTTTTCATTTTTAGGCCTTGCAGTACTGCTTGTAGCCTATTATATTGTGGAAAAACTGACACCTGAAAACACATGGAAAGAAATCGTTGAGAATAAAAATGTAGCACTGGCTATTGTTTTTGGTGCGTTTATAATAGGGATTGCGATTATAATCAGCGGGGCGATACATGGTTAAAAAGTTACTCAGATTTGAGGTACTGCTATTGCTTGCCGTTTTTACGATTGCTACCTGCGGACTCGTTTATGAGCTTGTAGCGGGTACGCTTGCGAGTTATCTGTTGGGCGATTCGGTAAAGCAATTCTCTTTTATTATAGGGGTCTATCTTTTCTCAATGGGGATAGGTTCTTACTTTTCCAAATTCATCACTAAAAATCTCCTCAATACCTTTGTTGAGATAGAGATACTTGTAGGGCTTATTGGCGGGCTCAGTTCAGTATTGCTGTTTGTGCTTTTTGAGAGTGTCTATTACTTTCAGTTCATCTTATACTTTCTGGTGTTTATAACCGGATGCCTTGTAGGGCTTGAGATTCCGTTACTTATGAATATCCTTAAAGACAGGGTTAAATTCCGCGATCTGGTGTCCAATGTCTTTACGTTTGATTACATCGGTGCGCTGCTGGCTTCAATATTATTCCCTTTGGTACTCGTGCCGCAATTGGGAATAATGAGGACATCCTTGTTCTTTGGTATGATAAACATCAGCATTGCCATAGTGCTGTGTGTGGTACTGAAAAAAGAGCTGAAACGTCACGGATTATTGCAGGCAAAGGCTATACTTTCTCTTATAATACTGATTGTAGTTTTTATTTTTTCAGAACAGATATTATCATATTCAGAGTCTAAACTTTATGGTGAAAACATTGTGTATACACATGCAACGCCGTACCAAAGAATAGTGCTTACACATAACAAAAGTGACTACAGGCTTTACCTGAACAATAACCTGCAATTTAGTTCTAAAGACGAATACCGTTACCATGAAGCACTGGTACATCCGGCTATGTCTATGGCAAAAAAGGTAGATAATGTTTTGGTTTTAGGTGGAGGCGATGGCCTTGCTGTCAGGGAAATCCTGAAGTATAAAGATGTAAAAAGCATTACGCTGGTAGATCTTGATGAGGGTATGACCAAACTTTTTGAAACCAATAAGATACTTACGGATTTCAATGATAACTCGCTTACAAACCCGAAAGTTACAGTAATAAACAGCGATGCCTACATTTGGGCAAAAGACTGCCGGAAACAATTTGATGTAGCCATTATCGATTTTCCCGACCCTTCCAATTATAGCCTTGGGAAATTG
>QFQM01000625.1 GCA_003243255.1 Flavobacterium psychrophilum
GCCTGCCGGGGCAGCAGTATGATGAGGAGTCCGGCCTGTATTACAACCGCCACCGCTATTATGACCCGCTGCAGGGGCGGTATATCACTCAGGATCCGATTGGGCTGAAGGGGGGATGGAATTTTTATCAGTATCCGTTGAATCCAGTTACGAATACAGATCCTCTGGGGTTAGAAGTTTTTCCTAGACCATTCCCCTTGCCAATTCCATGGCCCAAAAGCCCTGCACAGCAGCAAGCAGATGATAATGCTGCAAAAGCATTGACAAAATGGTGGAACGATACAGCATCACAAAGAATATTTGACTCTCTAATATTGAATAATCCGGGACTAGCATTAGATATAACAATGATAGCTTCTCGTGGAAATGTTGCAGACACAGGGATAACTGATCGTGTCAATGACATAATAAATGACAGATTCTGGAGTGATGGGAAAAAACCCGACAGATGTGACGTACTTCAGGAACTAATTGATTGTGGTGATATTAGTGCTAAAGATGCAAAAAGCACACAGAAAGCCTGGAATTGTCGTCACTCCAGACAGTCAAACGATAAAAAAAGATAGCCCTTGTGGAGGTTCCTGCAATGTCAAATACATACCAGAAAAGAAAGGCAAGTAAAGAGTATGGTTTATATAATCAATGTAAGAAACTAAATGATGATGAATTATTTCGCTTACTTGATGATCACAATTCCTTGAAAAGGATTTCATCTGCCAGAGTATTACAGTTAAGAGGTGGGCAAGACGCTGTTAGATTGGCAATTGAGTTCTGCTCTGATAAAAATTATATCCGTAGAGATATCGGAGCATTTATACTCGGGCAAATAAAAATTTGCAAAAAATGCGAAGATAATGTTTTTAATATTTTGAACAATATGGCATTGAATGATAAGAGCGCTTGCGTTCGAGCTACGGCAATCGAGTCAACGGCTCAGCGATGCAAGAAAAACCCAATTTATTCACCTAAAATAGTAGAACAATCTCAAATTACTGCTTTTGATAAATCGACTAATGTCAGACGTGCTACAGCATTTGCTATTTCTGTTATCAATGATAAAGCAACAATTCCACTATTGATTAATCTGTTAAAAGATCCAAATGGAGATGTCAGAAACTGGGCCGCATTTGCAATAAATATCAATAAATATGATAATAGTGATATTAGGGATTGTTTTGTGGAGATGCTTCAGGATAAAAATGAGGAAGTCCGTATTGAAGCAATAATCGGACTTTCCTACAGAAAAGATAAAAGGGTTTTATCTGTTTTATGCGATGAGTTAAAAAAAAATACTGTTTATGATGATATCATTGAAGCTGCGGGTGAATTAGGTGATAAAACGCTACTTCCTGTTTTAGATACTATGTTGTACAAGTTTGATGACAATGAAATTATAACTTCCGCTATTGATAAGCTGAAGCGTTCATAGCGTGAGTTGCCTATGCACAGTGGGGGATTCCCGCCGGCACGGTGCAGATGCTCGACCGGCTGGAAAGTGAAATCCTGGCTGACCGGGTGAGTGAGGAAAGCCGCCGCTGGCTGGCATCG
>QFQM01000626.1 GCA_003243255.1 Flavobacterium psychrophilum
AGGCCAGGCGCTCGATCTCGCGCTGGTAACGCTGACGTTCGGAGATATCGGTGACGCTGGCGCGAATCAGCAGGCTCTCCCCTGGCATGCGCACCAGGCGCACCTCGCAGGGCAACTGGCGACCGCCGCTGTCGCGATGGCTCCATTCGAACACCGGCGCATCACCGGCAATGGCGCGGCGCAGGAAGGCCTTGCCGGCGCGGGAGGACAGCCGACCATCAGCCTGACGCAGCGGGCTGATGCTTTGAATCGAGCGGCCGAGCAGCTCATCGCGGCGATAACGAAACAGACGCAGGGCGTTCTCGTTGCACTCGACGATGCCGCCCTCCGGGTCGAACAGCAAGATCGCCTCAGGCGCGTGCTCGACCAGTGTTCGGTAGCGCGCCTCGGCCTCACGCCGCGCACTGATGTCCTCGACCAGCAGCAGGAACAGCGTCTGCCGGCCACCACCACCGCGCACGGCGCGCAGGCTGACACGGGTGAAGACCACCAAACCATCGGCACGCAGAAAGCGCTTGTCCATCTCGAAGCCATCGCTGCTACCCAGCAGCACCTGCTCCACATGGGCCTGCTCGATCGGCAGATCGTCCGGGTGCGACAGCTGCTGCCAACTGCAGGCGAGCAATGCGTCTCGACTGCGGCCGAGGATGCTGCACAGCTTCTGGTTGACCTCCTCCCAGCCAAAGCTCTGGGTGGTCAGTGCCATGCCGATCAGCGGCGCCTCGAAGAACAGGCGCAGCCGCTCGTCACGCTCGCGCAGTTGCGACTCGGTGCGTTTGCGCTCGCTGATGTCCTGCACCACGCCATAGATGCGCACCAGGCTACCGTCCTGATTGCGCTCGGCCATGCCACGCAGGCGCACCAGGCGTCCGCCCAGACGCGCGGCCAGGCGCACCTCGATATCCAGATCATCCATCCCGCTCAAGGCTGCCTGCAGGGTCTGCATGATCAGCGTCTGGCTCGGCGTGTCGAAGTAATGCAGCGCCTGCTCGAGATTCGGCGGCCCAAGATGAATGTCGCGTTCGACGATGCGGTAGCAGCCATCGCTCCAGAACATGCCGTAGTCGCTGATCTCCAGCACCCAGCCGCCCAGGTTGGCGATGTCTTCGGTCTGGCTGAACAGATGGCTCTGACGCAGTAATTGCGCACGCTGCAGCTCGACCTTGGCCGCCAGCTCGACACGCTCGGTGACATCATGCTGCAGCCCGACGAAATGGCTGATGCCCTCCCCGTCGCGCATCGGCGCCAATACCACCTCGTTCCAGAACGGCTTGCCGTCCTTGCGATAGTTGCGCACCACCGCGTGGCCACTGCGCCCTTCTCGCAGGGCACGGCGCAATGGTTGCAGCTCCAGTTGGGCGCGATCCTGGCCGAGCAGGAAACGGCAGTTGCGCCCCAGCGCCTCCTCGGCGCTGTAGCCGGTTATCTGGCTGAATGCGGCATTGCAGTACACCAATGGCGTATCGACCTGGCGCGCATCGGCAATGGTCACGCCAAGCGGGCTGGCCTCCATCGCCAGGTTGGCACGGGCCAGTTGCTGCTGCATC
>QFQM01000627.1 GCA_003243255.1 Flavobacterium psychrophilum
CTAACTCAAATTGTCTTGTGCTAATACTTCTCTATTCGAACTATTGTTTAGTTGTCTGTCCACCTGCACCCGAATGCGACAAATCACGCTGCCAATTGGTCAGCGATGCACACGGGTGTCCGTTTTGTAGCTGTCCACCAGTTGTTCACCCACCACCAACTTTTGTTAAACCACGTATGCACCTTCAAATTAAAGTTGAAAATTTATGTTTTTTGAAACTAAAACAATATCTCTTAACACAACTCACACTTGTCACTTTTGAGTTTGTCAAAACCTTTCTAATAGCACAAACTAATTGTGTTTACACTTCTAAGCTAACAAAATCCTACTGACATTTTGTTTAGGTCTTCCGCCTGTTCCAAGCCACTGCCCGCCCTTGGACATTGTGAACTGCGTCGAGCCATGCATCATCTTTACAAACCGCGCTAGTTGCCAAGAATGCGTGTGCCCAGTGCCACCATCTTCTTCTCGAGTACCTCAGCCGGCTCCGGCAAGCGGTGAAAATAGCCCGCCATTTGCCCCGCCAGGCTTTCAAACGCCTCCGGATACTCCACACAGCCGTCGTCCAGCTCCCCCTGCAGGTAAATTATTGATTGTGACTGTAAAAATATTTTTCTGTTAAAGCACCGTCCGCTCCGGGATCAGCCCAACCGCCAGCTTTTGAAATTCCGGCCAAAAGTAAGTATACGTTTTGGAAGTTACATTGATTTCTAATTTTGCAGAACCTTCGTCACCAAATGTTCAAGCTAAGCCAAGTGTACCGATTCGTGAGAAAGAAATCCCTGAGCCTCCACGCGCCGAACCATTTCCAGAGTTGTCCGAGAAATGCACTCAGCATGTCGATCCGGGTCCATGCACGTCATTCGGTAAGTTTTTTAAAAATACTATAAATCATCAATAACATTTTAGTCACTCGTTGGCACTATAACCCAGTTCGTGGTGAATGTGAACCGTTCCAATATGGAGGGTGATATTTGATTAATTTTTGACTTATCTAATTTGTAATTTTAGATGTGCTGGCAATCGGTAAAATCTTAGACACTATCATTAATACGGATAAAAAATGAAACAGATTTTTCAAAAATATTTTTTAACAAAAACAGCAAACATTTTTAACTCCGTTCAATGGCAGTGTCTAAAATATCCATTACCTTTAGAAACCACTTCTTTACGTAAGCATTCTAAAGTCGAAGCCAATATATTCACTTACTTTTAGTCAACAAGAATGTGTCATCCACTGCGGCCGCTTCAGTAAGTTTACACAAACTAGCACTAAACGGCACGATTTCCACAAACTCGCACTATTCAGGACCACCAACTACGACAGCAGCGGTTCCCGTACAAACTCAGGAGAGAGTGTTCAGACCTGTCGAAGGCCCAACACCTTCTTTCACTGCACAGACACCCGCACAGCAAAATCAATTCCAAGAAATTCCTCGTTTTGTTCCAGGCGAAGTGAACACCTTGCTACCTCAACAGCCTCACAAAGAGGCTCCACGTTTGCCAGACGATTCGTGGCGTTCTCAGCAAACTCAGGCTCCAACT
>QFQM01000628.1 GCA_003243255.1 Flavobacterium psychrophilum
CTCTTTTGGCACACCGCTCAAATTCAAAGTTCCGTCTTCGTTGCCCACGTCGTGTGGCTCAATATTTTCCAAAGATGCGTTAAATTCAACATCATTTTGTCGACAGCGTTCCAACTCGCGAATCACGGCCACTTAAAAAATTGTATGCATTATCATTTTGACACAAAAACTTACCGATAATCGGAGCCATTAATGCCGTTGTAGCTTAAAAGTTAGATTTACTCAAGGATCAGTAATTAAAGCTTACCGGTGTTGGAAATGAATAAAGACAAGACCGATGTACCAACCATAGCGCCCAGAAGTAAGCGTCGGGGATTGGGACCAGTAATAAGAAGAATGCGTAAAGCTACTCGTTCGTGAAAATTTGAAGCTTCGACAGCTACGGCCAAGACCATAGAGCCAAAAAATAGCACATTACTGTCGGAAAAGTAAACTCCACTAATATCTTTTGCAGTCGTTACTTGAAACAGAGGGAATACAATTATAGGGATCATCGCAGTTACAGCGATAGGCAGAGCTTGGCTAATCCAGTAGTACGCCATGATAGCAACTACAAACGCACAATATGCTTCTTTGCGCGGCCAAACCAACGGAATAAAAGAAAGTAGAATCGGTGCCACGATGCATTTGATTTGCTGCGAAAAAGGACTCAATCTGCGCAACCACCGGGGCAGCCTCAAATTTTGGAACATCTTGGGCATCGACATCTGAAACGAGCTCGTAAATTCTTCAATGATCAAAGCTATTAATAGTTTGGCAAAAAATTCCAAAAATGTACTACTACTAATTAATCAATTGTTCTTGCAACACGCTGAATCCAATCAGGCTCCTGTTTTGTTTGTGGGCTTATCAGTGGGAGGCAAAGTTTCTTGAGGCCTTAGTGCCTAACAATGCCACATTTCCGACCTTTTATCACTAGCGTCAATTAATTTCTCACCCGGCGATCTCGCCGCACAGAAACCAGCAGCACTCGGATGTTTGCACAAAAGTCCGAAAAAGCCTGCAATTAATTAAAAATTATTAAACACAATGAGTCAATAGACGCCTGCTCGTAAACTCAGTTAAATACGCGACTATTGGCCTTGATTATTAGATTGTCAAGCTGTGTGTGCTTAGACCTCGAGAGTCCAATGACGTTTCGGGTACAACGCCGATCGTCGGCTATTTCCATATGCAAAGTTGATTGTTCGCGTAAAACAATTGAAGAGTTTGAAACGAAAAAATGTCCCTATTTGTTGGCGACCGCTTTCCGAACAAAATGATTCAAACGCTGGAAATAGTCGTTACTAATTTTGTGGACCATACTCTTTCCGTAGACTTGGACTATAGAAATAATCCCCAGACGTTTGCAGACGAAAAATCATCATCGGCCAAGACCTTTAAAAGTCGACTAAATTTTTTTGATTTCTTGGTCCTCTCTCCTTAGCGTACAAGCGCCCAACTAAGTAAACATCGATCGAGAATATCGGCTTAGCGTAAACGAATGCAAAAATAGCCTCGACATATCATCCCATTTCTGATCATCGGCGCTTGATCTTTTCG
>QFQM01000128.1 GCA_003243255.1 Flavobacterium psychrophilum
AATTGCTCCAATAAACTATAATCCTTTATATTTTCAGCTTCAAGGCATAATGGAATCTCTTTAAAATCTACCACTTTACTTTTAGAAAATGTCTGCAAAGGATAAAATACGCCACGCCTGTTCTTTTTACTTAATTTTTCCAGTGGCATACTACCCGAAGTATGCACGACTAATCTGTCGCTGAAAGGCATTTGTTGTGAAACTGCTTCAATAGCATCATCGCTTACCGAAATTATATATATATCAGCTTCTTTGATATTTTCTAAAGAATCGGTTATTTTTTCCGGTGATAAAAGATGTTCAAGGTTCTCAGGATGGCGTGCATATGCCTGTACCAGTTCTGCATTATCAGAATTAGTGAACGCCCTTATCAGATGCCCTGCAACATTACCCGAACCTATTACTATTACTTTAAGCATGCCGCTAAATTAGTAAAAAACTTTCAGCTTTCCTGACAGCAGGGGGTAGGCTAAATGATGTATTCAATTCGTCAAATCGTAGTGACATAGAAATAAAAAAGGCGATTTACTTTATAAACCGCCCTTTAAAATTATTCTTTTATCCATGCATTGTTGGAGGCATCAACATCAGGAAGAATCCTTGCCGGATCGATATCTATGGCTTTAATCTTCTTAGATGATCTTAACAGGTAATCCCATTCGCTGGTACGCTGCCAAACTTCCACCGGCAATGTTTTTATTTCTTTAGAGTCGTCTTCATAAACCACTTTAAATACTACAGGCATTGGAACGTCACCTTTGTTAATAAATGAGATAACTGCCGAATCCTGATTTTGAACAACATTCGTAATACCCAAATCGATATTACCGCTTCCCATAAACCATCCTCTCCAGAACCAGTTAAGGTTTTCGCCGGCACCGTTTTCCATAGCATTAAAGAAGTCTGATGGTTGCGGATGTTTATAAGCCCAGTTTTTAATGTACGCTTTAAAAGCGTTATCAAATCGGTCTGCACCTAGTATATATTCACGAAGCATAATAAGTCCCAATGCAGGTTTAGAATAAGCTGTATATCCTAAATTCATTGGTCTTGCAATATCAGGATAAGTATTGATGCCTTCCCTGTTTTTAGAGCGGTACCAAAACACCTGGTTACGGCCTTTAGCAGCGTCAGAAGGATATTCACCTTTATTAAAGGCAAGTGTGCTGTAATGATTGATAAAAGTATTGAAACCTTCATCCATCCATGCATACAGCCTTTCATTAGAACCCACTATCATAGGGAACCAGTTGTGCCCGAATTCATGATCTGTAACTTCCCAAAGATCCTGTCCGTTGCTGCGAGCGTGACAGAATGAAACTCCCGGATATTCCATACCGCCTACATTTGATGCTACGTTTACAGCACAAGGGTAAGGATATTCAAACCATTGTGAAGAATAATGCTCTATAGATGCTTTAGTGTATTCGGTTGATCGGCTCCATGCTTTCGGCCCGTCACTTTCTTTAGTATAAACAGATTGTGCAACTGCCTTTTTACCGCTTGGCAGGTTAATGCGTGCTGCATCCCATATAAAACCTCTTGAAGCAGCAAAAACGGCATCACGGCTATTTTTTATCCTGAAATGCCATGTAGTCTTCCCACTTTGCGATGGTCTTGTCAGTTTTGTATTTCCTATTTCGTTTGGAGCTATCAGATAAACTGTCTTATCGCTTTGAGATGCTTTGTCCCAACGGGTTAATAGTTCTTTAGAAAGAACATCTTTCGTGTTAACCAATTCTCCTGAACCTACAACAATAAAATCATAAGGTACAGTAACCTTGAAATCATAATCGCCATAGTCAAGATAAAATTCTCCTGCGCCAAGATAAGGTTCAGTATTCCAGCCTTTCACATCATCAAATACAGCAACCCTTGGATACCATTGTGCAACAGAATAAACAATACCATCTTTCATTTTAAGCTGCCCCATACGGTCCATACCTTCTTCAGGAATCTTAAATTCAAAATTCATAGATACAGTGGCTGTACCACCTTTTGCTGCTATAGGTTCATTAAAGAATACCTGCATACGGGTATCCGTTATAAGATATTTTGAAGAAGCTTCACCTTTTACTTTAGCTGAAAGCCCTGATATCTTAAACCCACCATCAACATCACCGGCATAACGGTTCCTTCCTTCAATAGGAGTCGTAAGCGTACCTCTGGAATCTTCTGTAAAGCGGTTCTGCTCAACATACATCCATACGTAGTTCAGTTCTTCCGGACTATTATTATGGTATGTCATAGTCAGTTTGCCTTTTAGCATATTAGCTTTTTCATCAAGTTCAACCTCAATGTTATAATCTGCCCTGTTTTGCCAGTATTGCGGCCCGGGCACGCCGGACGCGCTGCGATAAACATTACCTCGTCGATACATTATTTCGTCGAATTTGGACTGGTTGTTAGGCACAACCTCCTGTGCCAAAGCAGTCAAACTACTGAAGCAGAACAGTAAAAGTAATTTAGGAATTCTCATTAATGACTTGGGTTAGTTGGCAATAGTTTAGTTTATGTTAAGAGTAAACGCCAAATATACCTAACTTCTTGTGATTACAAAAAAATATTTGACAATGTGAATTGGTCATTTTTTCCAATAAAATAAGGTTCGAGATTTAAGTTTTGAGTACTTTTGCATCAATTTACAAAAACAACTTTCCTACTCATGGATAAAATCATATCGTTCTTTTCTTCAACACGTTTAATGGCAGTGCTTTTCCTTGTTTTTGCTTTTGCAATGTACAGAGGAACTTTTATTGAACAAGATTACAACACCCAAACAGCCAGGCTTTTAATTTATAATACAAAATGGTTTGAAGCAATAATGCTTGTTTTCATAATAAACTTTATAGGTAACATAAAACGTTATCAGCTTCATAAAAAGGAAAAATGGGCAACATTGATGCTGCATTTAGCTTTTATATTGATTATTGGAGGGGCATTTGTTACTCGTTACATCAGTTTTGAAGGAAGAATGCCGATAAGAGAAGGCGCAAGTGAAAACCAATTTTATTCAGACAAGCTATATCTTACTGCATTTGTAGATGGTGAATATCAGGGAGAGATGCGAAGGAGAGCTTTTGAAGAACCAATTCTTCTAAGTCCTGAAGCTGAAAAACCCTGGCATGTTGCAATGCTGGGAAGTAATTATTTCTCAATAGAAGACAAATTTGCAGACACCCCCTTTTCTATCGAATATAAAGGTTATAAGATTGGGGCTACTGAAACTGTAAAGAAAGATTCTAATGGTACTGAATTTCTGAAACTTGTAGAAGCGGGTGAGGGAGGTCGCCACGAACATTATTTAAAAGAAGGACAGATACAAAGTATTCACGGAATCCTTTTTGCATATAATATACCAACAGAAGGTGCTATAAATATTGATACTAAGAATGGAGTAGGCAAGTATACTATTAAATCTCCTTTTGGCGGTGGTTATATGCGCATGGCCGACAAATTTGAGGGGATGCTTAAAGCAGATTCCTTACAGCCATTAATGATGCGATCACTTTATAATGTTGCCGGTGCCCAATTTGTTTTTCCTGAACCTGCAATAAAAGGTAAAATAGAATACAAGGCCGGTAAAGATTTTAAAACAAACTATGATTCGGCACTGCTGCTTGAAGTTACTGTTGGTAAAGAAAAACATGAGGTAACTTTAATGGGAGGATTAGGAAAAGTAGGTGTACCCCAATCTTTTAAAGTTGGAAATCTTGACTTTACACTTATGTATGGAAGTAAAGCCTACACCTTACCATTTAATGTAAAAGTAAATGATTTTATTGCCGAAAAAAGACCGGGCACTATGGATGTGTTCGCTTCATTCGAAAGCAAAGTAACAGTTATTGATAAAGAAAAAAATAACACCTTTGATAGCAGAATTTATATGAATAATGTCCTTGACTACAGAGGATACAGGTTTTTCCAGTCTTCTTACGATCAGGACTTAAAAGGAACAGTGCTATCTGTAAGCCACGATTTTTGGGGAACGTGGATAAGTTACATAGGCTATTTTTTCCTGTATCTTGGATTACTTGCAATACTTTTCACTAAGAACACACGCTTTAGTGATCTTGCAAAAAAACTTGATAAAATAAAAGCTAAAAAAACAAAGACACTTACTATAATTATCCTCCTTATTGGTTTTAATGGATTTGCTCAGCATCAGCACGTGAAACCAACCCCAAGACAAATAGACTCGCTCATCAATAAATATAAAGTAAGCGAAGAGCATGCTGCTAAATTTGGACGAATAATTATACAGGATGGTAAGGGAAGGATGAAGCCTATCAATACATTCTCATCAGAATTATTACGTAAGGTTAGTAAAAGTGATGTTTACAAGGATATGAATGCTGACCAAGTGTTTATTTCAATAACTGAAATGCCACAATTATGGTATCATGTTCCTATCATTTATCTAAAAAGGGGCAATGATAGCCTTAGAACTATAGCTGGGCTTGAGAAAGACGCAAAATATGCTGCACTATCTGATTTCTTCTCTGCTGATGGTACTTCAAAATTATCTGGATTACTGGAAAAAGCTTATCCTAAAGAAGTAAAAAACCAATTTGATAAAGATTTTATTGATATCGCGGAGAAAATAAATTTACTTTACTCAGCACTCACTGGTGAAATTTTCACAGTATTCCCTATACCTAACGACGATAACAATAAGTGGGTTTCTTACATGGAGGCATCATCAGTTAATAATCCTGATATTCAAAAAGTAAGGAATGTACTTCCATTTTATATTGAAGCAATTGAAAAGGCTTCAGTGACTAAAGATTATACATTAGCAAATAGTTTAGTTGAAGGGCTTACTAATTATCAGCATAAATTCGGCAGTAAGGTTATGCCTTCTGATGACAAGATTAATGCAGAGATATTATACAATAAGTATGATATATTTAAAAAGCTTTTCTCATGGTACATGTACGCAGGATTACTGATGTTTATTTTTGTTATCGTGAAAATTTTCAATCAACGAAAATGGATTAACATTACTATTAAAAGCTTTACTGGTATAATCATTTTTCTTTTTGTACTACATACTGCAGGATTGATTTTTCGTTGGTATATATCAGGACACGCACCGTGGAGTAATGCTTACGAATCTGTTATCTTCGTTGGATGGTCGACCATGTTGTTTGGTTTGTTGTTTGGAAGAAAATCAGAACTTACGCTTGCATCAACAGCTTTTGTAGCGTCAATTGTACTAATGGTAGCACACTGGAACTGGACTGATCCGGAAATAGGCAATCTTGTACCTGTACTGGATTCTTATTGGCTTATGATACACGTTGCTGTAATTGTTGCAAGTTATGGTCCGTTTACATTAGGGATGGTTCTTGGGGTTGTAGCGTTGTTGTTAATGATATTTACAAATAATAAGAACAAATCTATAATGGAGCTTAACATAAAAGAGCTTACCTATATCAATGAAATGGCACTTACCGTTGGACTTGTAATGCTTTCCATAGGAAACTTCCTTGGAGGACAATGGGCCAATGAGAGCTGGGGACGTTACTGGGGCTGGGATCCAAAAGAAACATGGGCACTTATCAGCATTATGATTTATGCATTTGTAATACACATGCGTTTTGTTCCTGCATTAAGAGGTAAGTGGATATATAACTTCTTTAGCGTATTGGCATTTGCATCAATTCTTATGACATACTTTGGAGTTAACTTCTATCTTACTGGATTACACTCGTATGCAAGTGGTGAAAAAGCAGCACCTGCCTATTTTTATTATATGGCATTAGGTGCTTTCATTATAGGAACTATTGCATGGTTTCAACATAAAAAATATTATAAAAAGTAATTTTTCGTAATTTTATAGAAATAAATCATCACGATGAAAAAATTTGCAATAGCAATAATGGGTGTAGCTCTTTTATTCAGTTGTCAAAATCAGGCACAGACTAAAAAAACTAAAACCAATAAAGAAACAACTAAGACAATGTCAGCATCTAACATTTATCAGTTTAAAGTAACCGATCTTTCAGGCAAAGAATTTGATTTCGCAACCCTGAAAGGCAAAAAAGTAATCATTGTAAATACAGCTTCAAAATGTGGATTAACGCCTCAGTACAAAGACCTTGAAGCATTATACAAAGAATACAAAGATAAAGGTCTTGTAATTGTTGGCTTCCCGGCTAATAACTTTGCAGCTCAGGAACCCGGCACAAGCCAAGAGATTGCCGAATTCTGCCAGTTAAATTATGGTGTTAGTTTCCCAATGATGGACAAGATTTCTGTTAAAGGTGACGACATGGCTCCAATTTATCATTTCCTGACTGAGAAAAACAAAAACGGACTTCAGGATAGCGAGGTGGAATGGAACTTCCAAAAGTACCTTATCAATGAAAAGGGTGAACTTGTAAAGGTTGTCAGTCCCCGCACATTGCCAACAGATCCTGAAATCGTAAACTGGATTAAATCCTAAATCCTATACAATCCCGGTTTATCCGGGATTTTTAAATTCCAAAAAATGATCTATCCTAAAATACCTTTGGCTCAAAGCATTATAGAAATATGCCGTGCTAAAGGGGTAACTGATATAATTATATCTCCGGGTTCACGTAATGCGCCTTTAACTATTGGTTTTGCCAATAATCCAAATTTTAAGTGTTATAGTATCGCTGACGAGCGTTGTGCTGCTTTTTTCGCTACAGGTATGGCACAACAGTTAAAAAAACCGACGGCGATTGTTTGTACATCAGGTTCAGCTTTACTGAATTATTATCCAGCAGTTGCCGAGGCATTTTACAGTCAAATTCCGCTTATTGTAATATCGGCAGACAGACCGCATGATAAGATTGACATTGGTGACGGACAAACCATTCGCCAGGAAAATGTTTATGCTAACCATATCCTTTTTAATGCCAATCTTTTGGAAGATGCTTCTCAAGAGAATGACAGGCTTATCAATGAAGCCATAAACATAGCTGAACTAAAAAAAGGACCGGTACACATCAATGCTCCTTTTGAAGAGCCATTATATGAAACCGTTTCCAATCTTTCCGTTCAACCGAAGCTTTCATATATAGTCGAAAAGACTCCTTTCATTGGAGATTTAACTCCATATCTACAAAAATGGAATTCAGCCAAAAAGAAACTTATCCTTGTTGGCGTAAATGATCCGGGATCAATTGATAAAGCGATTATTGAGCAATTGGCCAATGATCCATCGGTGGTTGTAATGACAGAAACTACTTCAAACCTGCATCTCCCAACATTTCTCAATAATATTGACACCATAATAACTCCATTTACTCATGAAGATTTTGAGGCATGGAGTCCGGATATATTGCTTACTTTCGGAGGAATGGTTGTTTCTAAACGCGTCAAAGCATGGTTAAGGAAATACAGTCCAGCTGAACACTGGCACCTTGACACACTTAGGGCTTATGACACGTTTGGAGCACTTACAAAGCATTTTGAAACAGATGCCAATATTTTCCTTAAAGCATTTTTACCTCAAACAACTATTGTTGAAAGTGATTACAACCAAATGGCTCAGGATTTAAAAGCTTTCAGAAAAGTAAAACATGATGAGTATTTAGCGAAAATTCCTTTCACTGATTTCAAAGCTTTTGAAGTTATATTACCTGTATTAAAAGACAACTCAAAATTACAGATAAGTAACAGTTCTGCAATACGTTATATTCAGTTACTTGATGTAAAAGATTCGATTGAAGTTTTCTGCAATCGCGGTACCAGTGGCATTGACGGAAGCAGCTCTACAGCAATCGGAGCGGCTGTAGCAAGTGGAAAAGAAACAGTCCTTATAACTGGAGATGTCAGTTTCCTGTATGACAGTAATGCTCTTTGGAATAATTACATCCCAAAGAATTTTAAAATAATAATTATCAATAACGGTGGGGGAGGTATCTTCAGGATATTACCGGGACATCAGGAAACCCCCGTATTCAATACCTACTTTGAAACCGAGCATCATTTAACAGCGGAACACTTAGCTAAAATGTTTGGTTTTAGTTATCAAAGTGCTTATGACGAAGCTGGGTTAAAAACTGAATTAAATACATTTATGCAAAACGGTGAACAACCTAAAATTTTAGAAGTATTCACACCAATGCTGGAAAATGATAAAATCCTGTTACAGTATTTTAAAGAGTTAACATAAGCTAGCCGGTACTAACCGGCTTTGTTGTTTTATAAGCTTTCCCATTATATTATTCAATTCTTCGTACCTTTGCAGCTGAAATTTACCGTAATGATCGAAATAGGAAAATACAATACGCTTAAGATAGCAAGAGATACACAAATAGGACTTTATCTCACTGATGGCAATCAGGATATATTATTACCCAATAAATATGTTCCGAGGGAGTTTGAAATAGGAGAGGAGATGATTGTTTTTGTTTATCTTGACCAGGAAGAACGTCCTGTTGCTACTACGCTTGAGCCTTATATTTACCTGAACGAGTTTGCGCTATTGCGTGTAAATTTCATCAATAAATTTGGCGCTTTCCTGGATATGGGACTTGAGAAAGACCTGTTTGTTCCTTTCAGGGAACAAGCCCGCGAAATGGAAAAAGGTAAACGCTACCTTGTATTCATGTATTTGGATGAAAAATCCAACAGATTAGTTGGGACCAGTAAAATCAACCAATTCCTGAGTAACGATGAGATAACTGTAGAAAAAGGTGAGGAAGTAGACCTTATCATTTCGCATATCACAGATATGGGTATTAACGTAATCATCAACGAACAGCACAAAGGTTTACTTTACAAAGATGAAGTGTATGAAGATGTGCGTACAGGTGACAGAATGAAAGGCTACATTAAAAATATCCGCCCTGACAAAAAAATAGACGTTACGCTACAACAGGCAGGATTTGCCGGAATAGAGCCTAATGCCGAAAAAGTACTTGATGAACTTCGTGCAAGCCGTGGTTTCCTTCGCTTAAATGACGACAGCCATCCTGAAGATATTAAGACTGTTCTTAAGATGAGTAAGAAGACTTTTAAAAAAGCAATAGGAACGCTTTACAAACAAAAACTTATCGAAATAAAAGAAGACGGGATTTATCTTGTTAGGGAATAAATAATCTATTTGGTCTGTAAAACATACCTCTGATACCATTTACTTAACGAAAATGCATTTTCAATTACAATAAGTAAGTACACCGCCAGTAAAACCAATTCCGGGTACCCTTTAGTGTAAAACAAATACGCTAACAGTATTGCAAGACGTGCATATTCCAGGTAATATATCCATTTACGCTGTTCGAGAAGTGCTCCGCAATTGATAAGTGTTATAAGTATAAAGCTCAGATAGAAGAGTTTATCAATTGTGTTTTGGGTAGTGTAAAAAAAAGTAAACCAGCTAAGGAGTACAACCGAAACCAATATCTGCAATGTGAGATAATTTTTGAATTTAAGTTCTCTCAAACGAAATCTCCTGTCCTGTAAAAATCGCTTTTCAAGTTCAGGACGTATATCCTGATCCATAACTGCAGGACTTCCAAAAACGGCACTGAGTTTGCCTTTAAAGGTAGTGGCTCGTTTGTAAGATTCGTATATTTCAAAATAGTAATGGAAATGCATCCACAGGAAACTATAGCTTTTAAGCGGATGCGTTAGCCCATAGGTTGGTTGCTCTTCCTCTTCCTGAAATGTACCAAACATCTTATCCCAAAAAACAAACATATCCCCGTAGTTTTTATCAAGATACTTTTCATCCGATGCATGATGTACGCCGTGTAAAGATGGAGTAATAAAAATATACTCCAGCCATTTTACTCTTTTCAACACCTGAGTATGTGTAAAGAAGGAATATGCCCCGTGCACCAGTAGCATACTAATAACCATAGTAGGATGGAAGCCTACTAAAGGCAATATACACCAGAACACTGTGCGTATGAGAGCCTGAATAGTTGTAATTCTCGCTGAGGCCGTGAGATTGAATTCTTCACTCTGATGATGGACAATATGTGCTGCCCAAAAAAGATTCACTTCATGCCCGAGCCTGTGATACCAATACCATACAAAATCGGTCGCAAGAATTAACACGATCCATAAAACCCAATTATTAGGAATATCGAATATTCTATAATTGTTGTAAACCCAGTAGTAGACCTGGTAAAAGCTTGCCGAAACGAAGAGGTTTATCAATCGTTCAGCTATTCCTATGCTTATATTAGAAACGGAACTTTCATATTTAAACAAATGTTCCTTTTTTCTATGCTGAGCAAGCTTATATTCTATATATAAAAACAAAAAGAATGCAGGCATTGCAAACGCCAGATAATTTAGGTTTTCCATGGCTGTGTGTTATTTTTCACAGCAAATATAATTATTAGTCTATAGACTTAATAGACTATTTATTAACAGCTATGGTTAATAAACAACAAAGCCCTTTAAAATAAGGGCTTTATGTTATAATTCTAAATCTTCATTTTTATCCGGTTTAACAGGATACTGACCAAAAATAGGAGATAATTTCCAGATTTTATATGGCTTATAAGAGAATTTATTAGAAAGGCATATCATCGTTACAGTATCTTTTTTTAGCGTAACATAAGACGATGTATTACCATGCCACCAGCCATTATGATAGAATAGCTTTTCACCGGTTTCCCATTCATGTAGGCGAATACCCAGACCATAGTTTTTAGTCCCTTTGTGCTCGTAGCTATATCCCTGAAATACTTCTTTATACAATTTAGGATTTAGGAATTTCTTTGAATAAGTTGCTAAATCAAACTTTAACAGGTCGCGTGGCGTTGAATAAATATTTTTATCTCCATACACATCATCAAGGAAATCCCATCCATACAAAACATTATTTCCTTTATATGATCGGCTGGCAGTTTCACGGTCTTTTTGGTAATCAAATACATAAGTATTTTTCATACCAAGCGGATCGAAAAGTATCTTTTTCATTGCATCACGATAATTCATATGCGTTACCTTTTCAATGATCAGTGCCAGCATTGCGTAATTTGTATTACAGTAACCAAATTTTTTATCAGGCTTGAAATAAAGATCAAATTTATGCTGTGCAAAAAGCTCCAGTATATCTTTATTTGTAAGCATGCTTCTGTCCCAAATAGCACGATCATCCAATACATAAGCATAATTTGGCAATCCGCTTCTGTGATTAAGCAGCATCCTGACTGTAATTTCGTCATAAGGAAATTCAGGAAGCAGTGTATTTACTTTTGCATCAAGATCCAGCTTGTTTCTGTCAATCAGCTTTAGTACGACAGCTGCTGTCAATACTTTACTTACTGATGCAATATGAACAGGTGTATTGGCATTTATATCTTCTTTTTCGCTTCTGTTTGCAAATCCTCCATATTTTTCAAAAAGAATCTTGCCATTTTTTGCAATCAAAAGGCCACCGCTTAAATCATCTCTCTTCCACAACTTATGATAAAAATGTTCAATACTGGCCGTCTTAGAGTTTACATAAGCTCTACTGGGCTTGCTAAAATTCGCTTTTAAAGGAGTAATATGCAAAACTGTATCTACAGCTTCTTCATCATTGTTTTTATTTTCAGCAAGTGTCGATTTGTCTTTTAAGCAGGAAACACAGGTAAACGCAAATATATAGGGTAGTATCTTTAAAAACTTCATTCTGGTAATTAGGTAAACAGCAAATATAATTAAACAATAATTTTATGAAAGCTTTTTATATAAGGTTAACATTTTTTAAAATCATTTTTTGTGATGTTATCTGATAATGTTTTGAATACAAATAATTTATGTTTTAAATATTTTTTATTGATTTTATAGATAACCAAAAGCATTTTCAGTTCAAATGGTATTTTCATTGGCGAATGCAAAAAATGCTTTATTTTTACGGTAAATATTAATACAGCATGAGCAATATAAACTGGAAAACCGTAAAAGAATTCGAAGATATTACCTATAAAAAGTGTGATGGTGTTGCACGTATCGCATTCAACAGGCCCGATGTTAGAAACGCATTTAGGCCAAGAACTACAGCAGAGCTTTTTGAAGCTTTTCTTGATGCAAGGGAAGACACTTCAATAGGTGTTGTTTTGCTATCTGCTGAAGGCCCTTCATCTAAAGATGGCGTATATTCATTCTGTAGCGGTGGAGACCAGAAAGCACGTGGTCACCAGGGTTATGTTGGTGATGATGGTATGCACAGACTAAACATCCTTGAAGTACAGCGACTAATCCGTTTTATGCCAAAAGTTGTTATCGCTGTTGTTCCCGGATGGGCAGTAGGAGGAGGGCATAGCCTTCATGTTATTTGCGATCTTACATTAGCGAGTAAAGAGCATGCTATATTCAAACAGACCGATGCTGATGTAACCAGTTTTGATGGAGGTTACGG
>QFQM01000129.1 GCA_003243255.1 Flavobacterium psychrophilum
GGATTCAAAAGCCTTACGTAACAACTGGCTCTCTGGTTGAGTTAGGTTTAACGAATCACGATTAAGATCTACTTCAACAGCATTAGCCCTGGTATAAAGTCGCGCACCATCAGGATTAAGGATTGGTATAATTAAAAAGGTGAAAGCAGCTTTAAGCTGTTTAGCTAAATCAGAATCCCCTTTAAGCATATTAAGGAAATCAAAAATAGCTTTAGTGGTCGTTGATTCATTACCGTGCATCTGGGACCACATATATAGTTTGATTTTTCCTTTACCAGCTTTTATACTATATATAGGTTCATCTAATACAGACTTTCCTAAAACAGTAACCTCAAAAAAATCTTTTAATTCATTCAATAAAGGTTCGATATGGGTATTGGTAATATAACGTCCGTATAGCCTATGCTCTTTATATTGATTATGTATTTGTTCTAAATTCATTATGATTTATTTGATTACAAAAGTAAATATCTTAAATTTTACAATTGTAAACAACACTAAGTTTACAATTGTAACCGATACTAAGAATTTATACTCTTGTTAAATGTATATCTGTATTTATTAAACACAAATTTATTAAACATCAATTATTTATAAATAATTATTTAAAGTATCAGTATATATAGATGGATGTGTTTAAAGATTATTTTTGTAAGTTATTTGAATTGTTTACATTTGTAATATCACAATCTTTTTAAAATAAGTTACAATGGTAAACACTGATGACTTTATAAAACGCCTTGAAATGATATTAGATTATTATAATCTGTCTGCATCTCTATTTGCGGATAAAATGGGCGTACAGCGTTCAGGACTCTCCCATTTGATGTCAGGCAGGAATAAACCAAGTCTTGATTTTGTGATGAAAATCATCGAGAATTTCCCAGAGGTAGATTTTTATTGGCTGATGAATGGAGAAGGTAATTTTCCAAAATATGATGAAGATGCTAAAGATGATCAGAGTATACCTCCTTCACTCTCCTACTCAACTCCTGTTTTAGAAAACAATAATAATCAGGGAGCATTTGATTTGTTCTCTTCAGAAGAGACACCTGTATTTGAAAATAAATCTGAGCCTTTATCTTCTCCTGCTACGCAGAAAGCACCTGAACAACCTGAAACTCAAAATACGGAACCTATAGAAAGGATTGTTGTTTTCTACAAAAACGGAACTTTTAAAAGCTATACCCCTGAAAATTAAAAAACCCCGATAGCTTTATAAAAAGCTGACCGGGGCCATTAACCAATAAAACAAACACAAATTATCTTTAATCAGATAATTCCCCTCTTCCCGGGGAATGATATTCAATATATACTTTATTGGTAATAAGGTATCATCCGTATTTCTCTTATTGTAAAGTTACAACCAGTTGATGTTAAATAAATTAAAGAGTTAGTTAAACTATTCTTAATCATTCTTAAAACTGTATTCCGACACATATCCTGTAACTCCTTTGTAATTGGCTTCAAGAATTTTGAAATCATTTTCTTTATCTCCTGTAAGATAATATGGTTCAGCTATTTTAACCTCTTTTTTTCCGTAATCAAAGGCTACAGCAACAATAGGAACATTAGCCTTAAGAGCTATATAATAAAATCCAGTTTTCCATTCAGCAACTTTTTTTCGCGTGCCTTCAGGTGCTATGGCCAGTCTGAACACTTGTCTCTCTTTAAATATAGCAGCTATAGCGTCTACCTTATTTTCATTCTTTTCCCTGTTTAGCGGAGCTCCGCCCATCCATTTGAAATAAGCACCAAAAGGAAACTTGAACAATTCCTTCTTAGCGACAAAGTGCATCTCCTGGCCTATGCTTCCCCTGGCAAACACTCCAATAGCAAAATCTACCCAACTGGTATGAGGCACTACAATAATAACGCACTTTTTAACTTGCGGATCCATGGAACCTTTTATATGCCAGCCCAGTAGCCTGAAAAAGATAAATTGGTATATTTTTTTCATAATCTTCTAAAAACGTAGCAGTAAAAATAGCATATATTTACAAATGCAAACGAATAAAGCGTTATGACCTTAAACGAGAAGCTAGATCAGTTTGAAAATAATGGTTTTCAGGTAATTGACTCTATATATAGTAATGATGAAATTGCAGAATTACAATATATAATTGAAAAAGCAGATACCACAGCAGACACATTCAGAAAGTCAGCAAATCTCTTTGCTGTCAGGCAATTTTTAAAAGAAATACCGGAAACACTCCCGGTAATCTTTAACAGTAAGCTCAATGCTGTTATCAATGCTTTGGGAAGCAAGTATTTTTCGGTTAAATCAATTTATTTCGACAAACCCGGAGAATCAAACTGGTTCGTTGCTTATCATCAGGATCTTACAATTTCAGTAAACAACAAGACCGATACAGAAGGTTTTGGCCCATGGACGGTTAAGCAAAACCAGTTTGCCGTTCAGCCTCCGATAAATATTCTTGAAAATATTTTCACTATACGAATTCATCTTGATGATACCAATGAAGAAAATGGAGCGCTAAAGGTTATTCCTGAGTCACATAAAAAACAGATATACAGGCCTGAAACCATTGATTGGAATAAAGAAACAGAAGTTAGCTGCAGTGTGCCAAAAGGAGGAATTATGCTTATGAAGCCTCTTCTTCTCCACAGTTCCGGCAGAACTGTAAATAATTCGAGACGAAGGGTAATACACATCGAATTCAGTAATATAGAATTGCCAGAAAATCTAAAATGGTCAGAAAGAATCAATCTCGTTAATACAGAACTCCATGTTTAAAAAGCTGCTCAGCTATTTCATTCCTGTAAACATCTACAAAAAGAATTCAGCCATTAGCCAAAAGCTTGAGGTTACATATAATAATGGACAATTGGTTCTGGACTCAAAAAACACCAACTATTCCTATGGCAGCCTGCAGCGCATATTACGTAAAGGTCTTGATTATATAGGGTTTGAAAGGATAAGAGGATTTAAAAATGTACTCGTGCTTGGCGTCGCAGCTGGAAGCGTGATAAAAACTCTTGCTGATGAAATAAAATTTAAGGGTAAAATTACCGGTGTTGAGATAGATCCTGCTGCAATAGAGATCGCTAATAAATACTTTGATCTTGATAAAATCGAAAATCTGGAAATCGTTATTGATGATGCCTTTGAGTTTGTACTAAAAACCAAAGAGAAGTATGATCTCATCATCATTGACATTTTTCAGGATACAGAAATGCCTAATTTTCTGTTTGAGGAATTCTTCATTAACAGGATTAATTTTTTACTTAATGTAAATGGGTTTATATTATTCAATACCATGACATTAAACCAAAAACATTTTGATAGAAATAAAGAATATAAAACTAAATTTGATAGCAATTATTCTGTCAGGATGTACCCTAAAGTGGAAGTACATAATGAACTGTTTACGATAAAAAAATTAGGGTAGATTTTTGTCATTCTGACGAAGGAAGAATCTCAAAGAAATTAGATTCTTCATTACGTTGCTCTCCATTCAGAATGACAAAATAAAAATTAACTAAGCATCTTCCTTGCTTTTTCTAAATCTTCAGGTGTATCGATACCAATACCCACATGATTTGTCTCTACCATTTTTATTTTTTTGCCATATTCAAGATAGCGAAGCTGTTCCAGCTTTTCTGAAGCTTCAAGTGTTTGCATAGGCAGATTATAAAAATCCATAAGAGCATGTTTTCTAAAAGCATAGATTCCAATATGCTTAAAATATCTCACTCCTGCTTCCTTGTCCCTAGGATACGGAATTACCGAACGTGAAAAATACAATGCAAACTTTTTCTGATCTACAATAACCTTCACGTTGTTAGGGTTTTCAATATCATCCCAATTGGTTATATGCATCATAACCGATGCAAGATCTATTTCGTGAGCGGTATCACCTTTAAAAACTTCAAGCACATCGGCCAACGGTTCTTTATTTATAAAAGGCTCATCACCCTGAACGTTTACAACGATATCAACATCAAGATTCTCAACGGCTTCAGCAATACGATCGCTGCCGCTTTCATGCTCTTTAACGCTCATAATTGCCTTTCCGCCATTAGAAACTATTTCCTGATAAATAATATCAGAATCGGTAACAACAAACACATCATCAAACAGCCCTGTACCAAGTGCAGCCTGATAAGTTCTTGTAATTACAGTTTTTCCACCAAGATCCTGCATCAGTTTAGCAGGAAAACGGGTTGAGGCATATCGGGCAGGTATAACAGCTATGATTTTCATAATTATAATTTAAAATTTATACATCTTGTTTTACAATCAGTATAGCTTCATTTAAAAATCTTCCTAACTCAACTACTGATTTACAAGTCTTTTTATACACAGGGAAATCCCATTCAGTATTTTTAACAATCATTATGCAAAAATGGCCAGTTGATGAATCAAAGTCTCCTCCATACCAGCCAATATCAATTATCGTATGCTTAAAATGTTTGAAACTTATCTGAAGTATATCTTCAACTAAATGATCCTCCTGAGCTTTTAGATCTAAATCAGAAAATAAAGGGTAAGGATTTGACAATACAATTCCATCTTCAGTAATATCAAAAATATTAGTCATAAATTTTATTCTTCAAAATAATTATCTTTAAATCCAATCAGGTATAATTTGTCCTTAGCTCTTGTTACTGCAGTGTACAGCCAACGGATGTAATCCGTAGTAATACCTTCCGGCAGATAAGGCTGTTCTATAAATACGGTATTCCATTGCCCTCCCTGCGATTTGTGGCAGGTAATAGCGTACGAGAACTTAACCTGTAATGCATTGAAATGAGGGTTGTTCTTTACCTTCATGAACTTTCTGTATTGAGGTTCTCCCTCATAATCCTTCATTACCTCCTGATAGAGTCGGTTCGAATCTTCATAAGACAACGAAGCCGCTTCTGTTTCTATAGTATCTAATAACAGATACGTTTCGATAGGGATCTGGTTAGGATAATCGACCATTCTGATCTTTACCCTGGCGAATTTGAAACCGTACAGCTCCTCTATCCTGAAAATTTCCAGTATTTCAATAATATCGCCATTGGCAATAAAACCGGCCTCACTTTTTTCGTCAAGCCAAAAATAGTTATTCTTTACCACCATCAGGAAATCCCCGGTAGAAAGTTCACTTTCACGGGACAAAATACGTGAACGTATTTGCTGATTATATTGATTGGCTCTCTTGTTAGAACGAACAATAAACGCTGTGTCTTCTATACTGTAATTACTGTAGGCATAGTTGATAGCATCCTGAATGTCGTAGCCATCAACCAGACGAATGATATCCTTAAAACCACGCAACTTAAACTGAAATGTATCTACAAAAGCAGATTTAAGCACTTCACGCAATTCAGTCGCATTATAAAGGATTCCCGAATTCTCCTCCTGACGCATTACTTCGTCAAGTTCTATATGATGAACATCTTTAAAATAATGTATAGAAAGTGAATCGATATCTAATGCCGGGCTTATGTCAGAATTTACAGGCGGCAGCTGCGCGGTGTCTCCAATTAAGAGTAGTTTACAATTCTTACCTGAGTATACATACGACATCAGGTCATCAAGTAACGAACCGTTCTCATACATTTTTGACTCCTGTATAGTATCCGATATCATTGAAGCCTCGTCAACTATAAAAATGGTATTGGTAAACTTATTAGGCTGTAAGGTAAAACCAACGGCCCCTCCACTACCTTTTTTTGGAAAATATATGCGTTTGTGTATTGTAAATGCAGGTTTATTGGAATAATTTGCAATTACTTTTGCCGCACGGCCTGTTGGTGCGAGCAGCACATATTTTTTATTGGCTTCAGCCAGATGATTTACGATTGTAGATATAATGGTCGTCTTCCCCGTACCGGCATAACCTTTAAGAACAAATAGTTCCTCATTACTCGGACTGGTAATGAATTCAGCTGCTTTCTGCAGAAAAATATCCTGTTTTACTGTTGGATCAAACGGAAATCGCTGGCGCAGAAGTTTATAAAAAGAAGCGGAATTCATTAAAAAGGAAAAGGATTATATTTATTAGCCCAAAGATAACATGAAATTAACCAGCAACCCGTCGTAAACCAAAAAAGAATGTAAATTTGCATTGAAACCACCTTATATAGATGAACAACACCATAACTTCCCGAAATTACAAAAAGCTGGCACTTCAGGTATCGGCACACGGAATATCGTTTTGTTGTTTTGACACCCTGAACAGGGTGGTAACGCATTGCATTTCAGAAACATTTTCAAAATATTCACCACTTGAAGAAGAGCTGTGGAAAGTATTCGTAAACAATCCGATACTGACCAATGAATATGATGAAATAGTAGTTTTACACAGCAACAGCTTTAATACTTTTGTGCCTGCGGCAATATTCGATCCCAATTACCCGGGAAGCTACCTGCAATATAACACCAAGGTTTTTGATACCGACTTTTTTGCAGTAGATGAACTCGATAGTTATGAGCTTAATAACGTTTATGTTCCTATGATGAATGTAAACAACTTTTTAATAGACCAGTTCGGAGCTTTTGAATATAAAAATGCCAATAGTGTCTTGGTTTCTAAATTATTGGATGCCTCAAAAAACATTGACGACAAGCTCGTATTTGTGCATTTTCAGGATAATCATTTTGAAATTGTAGTAGTGCGTAACCAAAAGCTTTTGCTTTACAATTCGTTTGAATATAAAACTCCTGAGGATTTTCTGTACTTTTTGCTTTTTACGATGGAACAGCTATTCCTCAATCCTGAAACTGCAAAAGTGTATCTGCTAGGAAATGTCGAGGAAAATGATGCTAATTTTTCAATCGCTTATACTTATATAAGGCATATGGCCTTATTCAATACGCAGCCATTACAACAAAAATGGAACCGAAACAAGGAAGAATCGCTACAACACTTTATACTATTTAACTCATGAGGATCATTTCAGGAAAATACAAAGGCAGAAGGATAACCGCGCCCAAAAACCTTCCGGTACGTCCTACGACAGATATGTCTAAAGAATCGCTATTCAATATCCTTAATAATCATTTTGATTTTGATGGTTTGAAAGTGCTTGACCTTTTTTCAGGCACAGGTAATATCAGTTATGAGTTTGCATCACGTGGTGCTACTGATATAACATCTGTTGACGGTGATTTTGGTTGTGTCAAATTCATAAAGCAAACCGCTTCTGAGTTTGAATTCGATATTACAGCGGTCAAAAGCGATGTGATAAAATTCCTTAAAGGATGTAAATCATCGTATGACATCATCTTTGCTGATCCTCCCTATGATATGGATCAGGCACTTTTTGAAGAGATTGTTACTCTTGTTCTTGAAAATGAATTGCTTCAGCTGGATGGCATGATGATTATAGAACATTCCAAATACACAAAACTGAACCACATGATGAATTTTTCATTCCAGAAAAACTATGGCGGATCGGTATTTTCATTTTTTGAATTTGACGAAGAAATAGAAGATGATATTGTTGGTGATGACGATGATAATATGTAATTTTCCTGCAAAATTTTTGCTAATAAATTACTCTTCTTCTTTTAATGAAAAAATATCTTTTGCTGGTTCTTTTACTGGCTGTTAGTTCTTCCTTTGCACAAACATATATTAAGGTCAATGCACCCACTACCCTGCTTGGTGCTCCGCAAATTGGTGTTGAAACAAGTCTTGGTAAAAAGTTTACGCTTGAAGGCGATGTATTAGGTACTTATTGGGAATCATTTAATGGCGCTCCGCTTAAAGTCCTTATGGTTTTTGCTGAAGTGCGTTATCATTTTAATGAAAAATATAACGGAGTCTACGTAGGCGGGCATGTAGGCGGTGGCCTTTTTGAATTCCAAAAATGGAATTATATCAATTCAGACAAATATCAGACAGGCGAGTCTATTTTTATGGGCGTATCCCTGGGCTACGAAATAAAGATAAATGAAAAATGGATGATCGATATGTTTATTGGTGGTGGAAACCAACAGGGACATTATGTTGGAAGACACCTGGAAACTGGTGAACGTTACGAACATTCAAGTTACAACAAAAGTGGAGAATGGCTTCCTTACAGAGCCGGAATTATGTTCTCCTATAAACTTTAAAAAAATAGCAGGCCTGTAAGCCGGATTCTGTAACCCCGCCCTAAAGCGGGGTTTCTTATCATTTATCTAGCCTCTGCATTACTGCGAGAGATCAATCTGCCTACCCCCCGGCATCGGACGAGCCGCCCTTAATTGCCGGTATACATGGCATTTCACCGCATAGAGTTTACCTGGTTTCACTACAGCATTACCTGTACATACTTTCTGCTGCACTTGTCCTCCTCCGCCGAAACGAAGTGACGGGAATTACCCGCTATGCTGCCCTATGGTGTCCGGACTTTCCTCTCCCCGCCTAAGCGGGCAGCGATAAGAAGGCCTGCGGCTGCAAAAGTACTATTTTCAGGCAGACTTCAAAAATTCATGAGTCAATTATATAAAGTAAAGTTTAACGTAGTATTCTGAATGTGCGAAAATGTTTAACATTTCGTTGGCTGGGCTAAAAAAGCTAAAGCAGTAATTTTAAGTAAATAAAACAAACTAACTTAAATTACAATATCATGGACCGACAAATGTATCATTATGCCACAGTATCAAAGGCATTACAGGAATTAAATGATAAAGGATATACTATTGATTTTAACCTTGAAGAAGACCGTATAAAAAAACAAAGTGAAGATTTTGAAATTGAGCATATTTATCGTTATGAAGGAGAAAGCGATCCGGGAGATGAAGCAACAGTTTACGGTATCAAAGCAAAAGGTGGTGAAAAAGGTGTTTTCGTAGTAAGTTCGGGAGCCTTTAGTGAGGATAGTGCTGCAAAAATTTTGCTGGATATGTCTATCAAAGGAAGAGCTGAACAGCAATAAGCCATGAAAAGGCTCGAAAAAAAACTTGAAAAGATAGGGAGTGATCCCAAAATAACAGCTAAAGCCGTTGGCCTTCGTTATTCTCTGAACTCTGAAAAAGGGTATTACAGGAAACGTAAGGGTAATGGCTTTAGTTATATAAATGAAGATGGTTACACCGTAAAAGATAGAAAACAATACCGTTACCATCCTAATTGGAACAAAATACGAAACCAGTCAAAATTCTTTAGGTTACGAAGGTTTGCCAATGCATTACCTTTAATTCGTGAACAAGTTGATAAAGATCTTAACCGTAAAGGACTACCTTATGAAAAAGTGGTTGCTTTGGTTGTTCGCCTTATCGAAATGACGAATATCCGTATTGGAAACGATGCTTATAAAAAATTATACGGCTCATTTGGGCTAACCACACTCCGAGACAAGCATGTAAAATTCGATGGATCTACCGTATGGTTTGAATTTATTGGCAAAAAAGGCATTAAACACAAAATAAAGCTTCAAAGCCGTAGAATGGCCAATCTCGTGAAAAAATGCAAGGATATTCCCGGACAGGAATTGTTTCAATACTATGATGATAACAATCATAGACACAGCATAGGCTCTGCTGATGTAAACAATTACATTAAAACTATAACCGGAGAAGATTTTACTGCCAAGGATTTTCGGGCTTGGGCAGGAAGCCTTAACGCTTTGTGCGCTTTTCATGATATAGGCGAATTTACAAGTGAAACAGACTGCAAGAGAAAAGTTGTAGCGGTATTGGATTCGGTTGCAGAAAAACTGGGCAATACACGTACGGTTTGTAAAAAATACTATGTCCACCCTACTATAATCGCTTCTTATGAAAAAGGTTCCATATGGAATTATAAACCTGAGGGAGCTGACAATGAGTTCAACTCCAGAGAGAAAGCACTACTAAAGTTGTTAACAACCGAGGACATCGCCGAAGTTATAGCTTAGATTTCCGATTTCAAAAGTGAATATTATGTTTTTTCATACATTTACTTTTTGACCTGATCTTTATGGAAAATTACACTGTTGTATTATTTATTCTTGCACTTATGATAGGGCTTTCGGCAATTGCCGATAAAATCAAACTACCTTATCCTATTATCCTTATTAGTGCAGGCATTGCTATTGGATTTATCCCTGCACTACCTAAAGTAGAACTAAATCCGGAAATAATCTTTTTGCTTTTTCTGCCTCCTTTGTTATACGATGCTTCCTTCAATATTTCATTCCGCCAATTCAGGATAAATATGAACACAATAAGCACGTTGGCAATCTGGCTGGTATTTATAACTGTAGTGGGTATTGCTGTAATAGCAAGGTATTTCATTCCCGGTATGAGCTGGCCTTTGGGTTTTGTATTAGGAGCCATACTTTCAGCAACTGATGCTGTTGCCGCAATGAGTATAACCAAAGGCCTCGGTATTTCGCATAAAACAAATACCATCCTTGAAGGAGAAAGCCTGATTAATGATGCTTCTGCTCTTGTAGCTTATCGTTTTGCCGTTGCTGCAGTAACCGGTGCCACATTTGTTTTCTGGAAAGCTTCACTTCAGTTCTTGCTATTACTTGGAGGAGGGCTGCTTATAGGATTACTGATGGGTAAAATATTAGCATTTATTATTCAGAAGGTAAAAGATGATGCGATTATTGTTATCAGCTTTATGCTGATAATGCCCTTTGTTACTTATCTTATTGCAGAAGAAGTCCATGTATCAGGTGTAATTGCTGTAGTTACGCTCGGTGTAGTGATATCAAGGTTCAGTAATAAAATATTCCCGGACGCTTTAAAGAATCAGTCCAGGAGTATATGGGATATCATTATATTTCTTTTAAACGGACTCATTTTTATTCTTATTGGTTTACAGTTTCCCTACATATTAGGTAATATCGATGAAAGCATGGTATTGCCTTATATAGGATATGCGTTTTTGATTACGGTAACGATGTTGGCTATACGTACTGTAAGGATGCTGATGCAGCAAAAAAGCCTGCAAAATGCTTTTGCCAGAAAGAAATTTAAAATGAGCGAACATGCTCTTTTAGATGTAAAAAATAGCCTTATCATCAGCTGGGCGGGTATGCGGGGCATAGTATCTCTTGCAATTGCGCTGGGTTTACCCCATAAGCTTGCAGACGGAACCCCTTTTCCACTTAGAAACGAAATAATATTCATTTCAGTTGTTGTTGTGTTGATAACTCTTATAGGACAAGGGCTTACGTTACCCTGGTTAGTAAAAAAGCTACAACCATGATTCAGCCAAAAATTAAGATATAATCTCTCCTGATAAATTGCTATAAAAATAGATTTGAGCAATTTAGTACAGGGAACATATTGTACTTATATAAACAGCAAAAAAGAAAAATTATTAAGCTGTAATAGTAGTATTCCCTCTGTAAAAAACTTTATATTTGTATCTCTTTACAGCCTATGGAACAGTTTATAGTATCAGCCCGTAAATACCGCCCGCAAACCTTTAAGGATGTTGTTGGGCAACAGGCTATTACCAATACGCTGCTAAATGCCATAGAAAATAATCACCTTGCACAGGCATTGCTTTTTACCGGGCCCCGTGGTGTTGGAAAAACAACCTGTGCGCGTATTCTTGCCCGAAAGATTAATCAGGAAGGTTATGATGATCCGTATGAAGATTTTGCATTCAACGTTTTTGAACTTGATGCTGCTTCTAACAACTCAGTCGATGATATCCGTAGTCTTATCGATCAGGTACGTATACCTCCGCAAACAGGTAAATATAAAGTATATATCATCGATGAGGTTCACATGCTGTCTCAGGCTGCTTTCAATGCATTCCTGAAAACGCTCGAAGAGCCACCAAGGCATGCTATATTCATTCTGGCAACAACTGAGAAACATAAGATCATCCCAACGATACTTTCACGTTGTCAGATATTCGATTTTAAAAGAATCACCGTTAAGGACGCAAAAGAGCATCTTGCAGAAGTTGCCCGAAGCCAGGGTATAACTTTTGAAGATGACGCATTGCATATCATTGCACAAAAAGCAGATGGTGCCATGCGCGATGCCCTTTCTATTTTTGACAGGGTTGTAAGTTACTGCGGTACTAACCTTACCCGTCAGGCTGTAACTGAAAACCTGAATGTACTTGATTATGAGTACTACATCAAGGTTACCGATCTGATTCTTGAGAACCGTATTCCTGAATTACTGCTTACATACAACGAAATCCTGGCAAAAGGTTTTGACGGGCATCATTTTGTAGCCGGACTTGCTTCGCACTTCCGTGACCTGATGGTATGCCAGAATCCGGCAACCTTAACCCTACTTGAAGCTGGGGAAGTAGCACAAAATCTTTACAGGGAACAATCCCAAAAAGTCTCTCAGGATTTCCTACTAAAAGCAATTGATCTTGCAAATGATTGCGACCTGAAATATAAAGCCAGCCAAAACCAAAGGCTCCTG
>QFQM01000629.1 GCA_003243255.1 Flavobacterium psychrophilum
GTGATGTACAGCAGCTCTGAATATTCGGCTGCCTGTATAAATTCTTCGGAAGGTTCTCCGGTAATGAAACTAACCAGGGAAGTGGCAAATTGGTTTTCAAAGGCGAAATATCTGGTGGCTTCTTCTCCGCTTTTGTTGATGAAATATATGCGTAGGCATCCTTTGTCAACGAAGAAAATTCGATGGATGGTTTGACCATCGTTAACGGCAAGATCATATTTCTTCAGTTTCATCGGCTTGAAATATGAAAGTATAATGCTAAGTTCGCTTTCACTGACTTCTATTTGCGAATTGATATAGTCGGTAAGCTGCTTATACATGTTACATATTTCGGACTGATGGATTAGTCTTTTGTAGCCACTTTTTCCGCAAGTTTACGGGCATTGGGAATGATAATGAATGCAGCTGCATATGCCACTGGTAGCATAACACTCCAGGCTTTCAAAAATTTTAAAAACCAATTTTCGCCAAAGCCGTAATTCCGCATCAAACCAACAAACGCCATAATTAGTGTCATAGGGATTACTACAAACAGGGTATTAACATACCTAAGGTGTTTCTTTTTCATTTTAGTATGGTTGAAATAACAATGGTGCAAATTTCCAGTTGCTGTGTCTTTTAACCTTTGATATAGGTCAATAAATTTGCCCCTTTCCTGTTGTTTTATATTAACCCGGTAAATGACTATGATTTGCCGCCAATAACGTTCCTTATGCGGCTCAAGCTTTTTGGATTCATTCCGAGAAATGACGCGATGTGCTGCAATGGAACATTATGCAAAATATCGGGATTGTTTTTCATCAACATGAGGTAGCGTTTATCGGCGGATAGGGTAGCTAATTCTTTGGCGCGTTTTTCGTTGTATGAAAGCGATTGTTGAAATACCTGGATGCTAAAATCTTTAATGGCCGGACTTTTTGAAATGAGCATGTCTAGGTTAAGTTTGCTGACACGTAATAAATTGCATTCAGTAATCGATTCCAGATTCTCATTGGATATTGTTCCGGTTATGAAACTCGAATACGGGGTGATGAACCCGGGAGGGCAGTTGATGTGAGTTGTAATGTCATCTCCTTTCTCGTTTATCTCAAACAAACGGACATAACCAGATGTGATGAAATATAGGTATTTTGGCGTTTTTCCGCTTTCTTCAATAATCCTGTTTTTTGGAACAAACAAGGGTTCGAAATGGTCTGCGCAGAGCGCCTTATCTGTAGAAGACAATGGTGCGTATTGTTCAATGAGATGTAGTAGATGAGAAAGCATTTTGACGTATTGGATGGTTAGTGTGAATTCAACCCTTGCCACTTTTTTCGAAGTCGCTAAAGTATCGTTATGGCCCTTTGGTCAAAGCCAGATAATATGCAATTTGAGATTTTTGCTAACTTTTCAAAGAAAAAACGCTGAAACGTAGTATAGTACTACATCTCAGCGTTTGCCTGGCGGAGAGAGAGGGATTCGAACCCCCGGACCTGTAACAGTCAACGGTTTTCAAGACCGCCGCATTAGACCGCTCTGCCATCTCTCCGGGCGCAAAATT
>QFQM01000630.1 GCA_003243255.1 Flavobacterium psychrophilum
AAAAGACCTTTTATATAAAATGAAGATAACAGTTATAGGCGGCGGACCGGGCGGATTATATTTTTCAATCCTTCTGAAAAAGGCAATGCCTGATTGTAATATAGATATTTACGAACGCAATAAAGCTGATGACTCTTTTGGCTTTGGTGTTGTATTCTCAGATGAAACACTAAGTGAATTCCTTACACGCGATCCTGAGTCGTACGAGCTAATCCGCACAAAGTTCGCCTACTGGGACGAACTGGATGTTGCCCGTGATGGTGAAAAAGTACGCATTACCGGAAATGGCTTTTGTGGCTGTTCACGCAAAACATTGCTTCAGTTGTTACAGCCGCGGTGTCGTGAGGAAGGCGTTAACCTTCATTTCGAAGCAAAGGTTGATGATGTAAGCCAGTTTGCAGATTCAGATATCATAGTAGCTGCCGACGGCATTAATAGTGGCGTTCGTGAAAAATTTATTTCTGATTTCGGAACCATAACCGAAATGAAAAATAATCGTTTCGTATGGATGGGCTCTACCCGACCACTTGATGCTTTTACTTATTTCTTCAGGACAACGCCTTACGGAACATTTGTAGCTCACACTTATCAATACGAAGAAGGCATGAGCACCTGGATATTTGAAACCACAGATGAGACCTGGCAAAAAGCCGGATTTAGTGTTACAAATGAAGAGGATACTATCCAAAAACTATCTGAAATATTCAAAGAAGAACTTGATGGCCACGGACTGATTTCTAACCGTTCACACTGGAGACAGTTTCCTGCTATTACCAATAAAAACTGGAGCAAAGACAATATCGTTTTATTAGGTGATGCCAAAGCTACCGCCCACTACTCTATCGGCTCAGGTACTAAACTGGCAATGGAATGCGCTATAGCGCTTGCAGATTCAGTCATAAAATTCAAAACTGACATCAAATCGGTATTTGCCAATTATGAAAAACTGCGCCGTAACCGTGTTGAAATGATTCAGCATGCTGCAAATGTATCTCTTGACTGGTTTGAGCATATGGACAGGCATATTCAGCATCCTTTCCAACAGTTTGCTTTCAGCGTAATGACAAGGGCTAAAAAAGTAACTTATGAAAATCTCGCGCTGCGTGATGCTTCATTCCCACAAAAGGTACAGGCAGAATTCAATGCTGCTATCAATACCCCGGAAAACACATCACCGGCATTCACTCCTTTCACATTACGTGGAATGACTTTAGAGAACCGAATAGTGATGAGTCCAATGGAGCAATATTCTGCAAAAGACGGGCTTGTATCTGACTGGCATCTTATGCATTATGGATCAAGAGCTACAGGAGGTTTAGGATTGATCCTGACTGAAGCAACTGCCATATCAAAAACAGGAAGAATAACTTTAGGTTGCTCGGGTATTTATACTGAAGAACAAACAGTTGCATGGAAACGAATAACTGATTTTATTCATAGTAACAGTACCGCAAAAATAGGAATACAATTAGGACACTCAGGCAGAAAAGGAGCCGTACAATTCCCTTGGGAAGATGCCGGTAGTCCTTTTGATAATGC
>QFQM01000130.1 GCA_003243255.1 Flavobacterium psychrophilum
ATGGGTATCGTTCAGACTTTTATTCTAGGATGGCTAACCGGAGCTTGTATAGCCGCCTTCTATAACATTTTCGACAAGAAAGCGGATTAACTCATAAGGGATCTAAATCAATTATATGAAAGCATTCACAACAATAATAATAGTAGCGGTAACAGTGTTTCTAGGTGGATGCATGACCTTCACGAACATGAAGGTTAGATATGATAAAGAGATCGATTTTAATAAATATAAGACTTATGCCTGGCTGGCAGATGCGGATCGGGCTGGTAATAATGATTTTGACAATGACTTCATCCGTCAGCGGATACGTAATTACATTGGGCATTGTTTGAGTGAGCGTCAATATGTTGCAGACACCCTTCAGCCTGATCTGCTGGTCCGCACCAGGTGGATGGCCGAAGCGCGCGAGTTAACGATGCCTGATTTAACGAACAGACCTTTTTATTACAATAGCATCTACTATGCCGACCCGTTTACGATTCGAATCTCACCGCGTGGAAAAATTGACTACACAAACCGATATCCAATCTCGAATGCAAAAAAGCAAACCTACTACCATAGCGGAGTGGAAGTCCTTTTTATTGATGCTAAAACAAAAGAAGTAATATGGAACGGCTTTACAAGCGATGATATTTATGATCCCCGGGTCATCTACAAAGAACTTCATCCCTCCGTTCATAAAATGATGAAACAGTTTCCCGATTAGCAAATAAAGTAGCTGATGGACTGATACCAACATTAAATCACAAAGATCGTTGATGGTCATTACAGGGCGGCACAAAGGAAAATCACCTTGGCAACCCATGTACAGTGCACCGTAAAAAAAGTTTTATTACATGACACATATTTAAGTATTTGCTTAAATAAGTAAACTTTTCTTAACTTTGTTCCGTTAAGTCACTACAAACAATTCAAAGTATGGAAAGAAACACCTGTATTCGCGTTTTTGCTGACCAGAATCAAATAAACCAGTGCAGGGAGAAAGTATCGGCAAATGCCAAATCTTTCTCCCAACTCGGAAATATTCTTTCCCTTGCGGGTAATGAGGTAAGACTTAAGATTCTCTACCTGCTTGAAGAAGAAAATGAACTCTGCCCCTGTGACATCAGCGATATTCTCGGCATGAGTGTTCCGGCTATTTCTCAGCATCTTCGTAAACTCAAAGACGGCAATATCATCGAAGCCCGCAAAGTAGGTCAGACTATTTTTTACTCACTTAGATCGGAGAACCTGAAGATTCTAAAGCCTTTTTTCAAGACCATTAATCAAATGAATCAAAATACTGTAACAATATGAAAACTGAAAGTCAAAAAGGTTGGGTATTGGGTGTAACCGCTGCTATTGCCGCATCCTTGTGTTGCATCACACCCGTGCTAGCCTTACTGGGTGGTGTCAGCGGAATCGCTTCATCTTTTTCATGGATAGAACCTTACAGACCCTATTTAATTGGGGCAACTGTGCTGGTATTTGGTTTCGCCTGGTATCAAAAATTAAAGCCACGAAAAAAGGAAGAAATAAACTGCGAATGTGAAACTGACGAAAAGCCTTCCTTCTGGCAAAGCAAAACTTTCCTGGGCATCATTACTGTTTTTGCAGCGTTGATGATTTCATTCCCACACTATGCGCACATATTTTATCCCAAGAGTCCTGTAGCTAATGTTGTAATTATTGAAAAGAACAACATTCAACAAGTTGAACTGAAAATTTCAGGAATGACCTGCCAAAGTTGTTCAGATCATGTTAACCATGCATTAGACGGTGTGCCCGGAGTACTGGAACATATTACCTCGTATGAACAAGGCACGAGCCTTGTAAAATTTGATGCAAGCAGAGCCGCTCCGGAAAAGTTGGTGGAGGCAGTGAATGCCACAGGCTATAAAGTAATTGACACAAAAAAACTTGAAAAGTAAAATCAAAACTCATGAAGACTTTCATTATTTCATTTTTAGCAGTAGCCATGGTATGTGGCTATTCTTGCAATTCCGCCTTCGGTCAGGGCAAGGAAAAACCATTTGGCACGGTTAAGACAAAAGTAATTGAACTTAAGGTTACCGGTATGACCTGCCAGGGTTGTGCTGATCGTGTTACGTCTGCACTTTCTCAAAAATCAGGTGTAATAAAATCAGATGTACAATTTGCCAGCAACTCGGCCACCGTTACCTATGATGCATCAGTGGTGGAAGAGGAAGAAATTATTCAAACGATAGAAGAAACTGGTTACAAAGCCGAAGCGAAAACGAGTAAAGATAAAAAGGAAATCAAAAAGGATGATGCTATGCCCCACGCCTGTTGTGTCCCCAAAAAGAAAAGTTGAGTCTTCTATCTATAAATTTCAAACATCATGATAGAAAACAACAACAAGAACTCCGAAACTGTTACGCTTAACATCGAAGGAATGACTTGCGATCATTGCGCTGTTTCAATTGGGAAGCGATTTGATCGCAAGAAGGGTATTATTGCCAAAGATGTTCTTTATAATAAAAAGAGAGGCGAGTTTACTTTTAATCCCTCCCTCATTTCAAAACAAGAAATAATCGATACGATCAATTCCTCTAAAACCTATCGGGTTGTTGGCAGCGTACCGGAAAACGGTGACCGAAAAAATCATTTCGACCTGATTATCATTGGCGGTGGATCGGCCGCCTTCTCTGCGGCTATCAAAGCCGAGGAATTGGGTCTATCAACATTGATGGTTAATGCAGGGCTTCCTTTTGGTGGCACTTGCGTGAACGTAGGTTGTGTCCCCTCCAAAACTTTAATACGAGCAGCGGAAACAGTTTATCATGCCACTCACTCCAATTTTGAAGGTATTAAGCCAAAAGGAGTCGATGTTAATTTTACACGGGTGATCAGGGATAAAAAGGAACTCGTTGCCACTTTGCAGCAAAAGAAGTACATGGATGTCGTAAGCGATTTTGAAAATCTTCAATTGATTGAAGGATGGGCGGAGTTTGTAGATTCAAAAACGATTTTGGTAAATGGAAAGGACAACTACACCGCACATAAATTTATTATCGCAACCGGAGCTACCACTAACGTACCTGAAATTGAGGGATTAAAAGACATCGGTTATCTGACCAACGTGAGTTTGTTTGACCTGGAAGAAAAACCTAAAAGCATCACAATTATGGGAGCAGGTTATATCGGGCTGGAGATTGCCATGGCCTATAACAGGTTAGGTGTTAAGGTTCGCATGATTGAATTTACAGATCGCGTGTTGCGCACTCAAACTCCGGACATCAGCGAAGAATTGGAAAAGAACATGAAGCGCGAAGGCATCGAAATACTTCCCAACTTCAGAGCTATAAAATTTGAAAGAAAAGGTAATGACACCATCATCCATTGCAAATGCCCGGATGGAACGACAACTCAAATTACAGAACCTGGAAAAATTGTAGTTGCAAGTGGCATCCTACCGAATACACAGAAACTGGGTTTACATAACATTGGCTTGCAACTGACAATGAGTGGACATATATCAGTCAATGAAAAGATGGAAACCAATGTACCGAACATTTATGCCGTTGGTGATGTAACCAATACACCAGCTTTTGTTTACACTGCCGCCTATGAAGGCAAGATAGCTGTTGAAAACGCCTTTACCGGTGCGGGAAAAAAAACAGACTACTCTTCGCTGCCCTGGGTAGTGTTTACCGATCCTCAAGTAGCCGGTGCAGGATTAGATGAAGCCCAGGCAGAAGCTCAAAATATTCCATTCGAAGTTTCTAAATTATCACTGAGTGATGTGCCTCGTGCCTTAGCGGCCAATGATACAAGAGGATTTATTAAACTCATTCGCAATACTGAAACCGACAAATTAATCGGTGCGAGAATCGTTGCACCTGAAGGAGGGGAATTGATTCAGCAATTAAGTATGGCAATCAAACACGGTATTACCGTTAAAGAATTAGCTGAGAGTTTCTATCCCTATCTCACGTTGGGCGAAGGTATTAAGCTCGCTGCCATTGCGTTTGGAAAGGATGTTTCAAAACTGAGTTGCTGTGCTAGCTAAATTTCCATAGATGAATACTTTTTACTTCTTCTAAGAGGATTGCATACTGAATTGAAGTGCTTATAAACCTAAGTTGAATTAGTGGTTCGCTTCTTTTTCAAAAACCTTTCATCAAAATGTACAGGATACCACCGAACAATACCAACGCAATCGTAATTCCAACCTGCTTTCTTAGTCGAACATCTCCTCTCACCAAGCTTATTATAAGCTTCACCATGTTGTTACTCAGCGAAGCAAGAATAACAACAAATGTGGCTGCTTCCAGCCGTTGTGTTTTTTCAGCAAACTTTGCCATGTTAATTGTTATAGCATTAACATCTGAAAAACCTGAAATAATTCCGGAAACATACAATCCTGCTGTTCCCCAAAATTTATCAGCATAAAATACCATCAAAACTATTCCCAGATAAATCGCTCCAAAAATCAGGGCGTTACCCAACTCCATTGGGCTGCCGGCTGAGATGCTGGTTGTTGGGGCTTGCCTTCTTTCTCTCCATAATATCATGCCCACAGCAATAAGCAATACTGCAATCATGATGATGCCTGGACTCAGCAGTTGCTCAAACAACAAAAAACTGAATACGTATGAGAAGAACAATATTCTGACAAACATAACAGCGCATGCCAACAAAATGCCACAAGCATACAGATGAGCGAGTGGTTTTTGTTCTTTGCTTCTTGCAGAATATACCCAGGTTACAGCGGTGCTCGAAAACAACCCGCCAAGGATTGCTGTTAACAGTATGCCTTTTTCAGGTTTTCCGAATTTAAGGAGCATGTACCCAATAAATCCTAGTGAGGAAACTACGAGCACAACCCAGGCAATTTCATTTGGATTGATTATACCTTCGGGGCCGTAGTTTGTATCCGGAATAAAAGGCAAAACGAGAATAAACAGAATGCAGAATTTTACAAAAGCTGTTAACTCAACTTTGTTAAGCCGATCCAGATAATAATGAAATTGTTCTTTAAAAGATAATATGGCGACAGCCAGCACCGTCAACACCATGGCCTCGCGAAATAAATGTAGCCCTGTCAATATCCCTGTAACAAAAACCAAAATCAGAACTACTTCCTGCTTTATCTCCAATGATCCTGATTTCTCTTTGGTATAATAAATAATCGTGCTCAAAATAAACATACCGGCCATAGAGATAGGCAATAACCAGTAATGACCAGTATGTTGGGCGATGATAGTAATTACACATCCCAGTACAGCCAGAAGAGGCATTGTACGTATTCCAGTAAGTTGACGATATTGTAAAGCGGCATCGACTTCACGTTCAAGACCATAGACTAATCCGATAGCAATGGAAACAATGATTGCCAGCAAACTAGGTGATAGAATATTCTGAAGTGTATCGTGCATTTATTTAAAGATTACTCAGTATCACAAACTGCATGGGTTTTAGACGGAGTTTGATATAATGCCCAATGTAATCCGGGTTTTCCAGCACTTTTACCTTACCTGTGTCTCCATAAAGAAATTTAAAGAAAGCTTTATCCACATTGGGTTGGCGTTTAATTGAAATATATTCTTCCCTTTCTTCGGTAGTGGATGAATTGAAAGCCACTACCATTTCCTGATCGAATAAAACTCTTGAGAAGGCAATTAAGCATTTCTCACATTCGGGCAAGTGAAAATGTATTTCGTCCGTAGAGATTTTCCGCATATGCATATGCCCAAATTTCAAGACAGAACTTTTCTTCCTTATTGCTGCTATTTGTGAAATCGCTTGATAGATTTTATTCGACTTATCCAATGCATCGGAGACTTTGTCATCGGGATTAAACATCGCTTCGCGGATGTTTGCGTCATGTTCACCCGCGCCCTCAAAGCCCTGTTCTGTTCCATAATAAATACACGGTGTACCAAGCGCACAGAGTAAAAATCCAATACCTGCGATGATCTGTTCTTCGGTTGCATCTTTTCCAAAGCGATGTTTGAGGGATTGACCGACCTGGTCATGGTTGTCAATAAACGTCACCAGGAATTCTCCAAAGTCACCGCGACCCAGTGCATTTCTGCGAAGGGATTCATATCGCTCCAGTAATCGCTCCGGAGACGCATTTCCTTTAATGACATCGGCAAGAATATGGTACAATGGAAAATCTAATACAGAGTTGAGTCCGTAATAAATATTTTGACCATCTACCGTGACTGTAGTTGTTGGACCTATGTACCGGTTATAGGTATCCTCTGAACCGACCAATTCTCCAAAGAGAAAGAAGTTCTTTTTGCCTAACATATAGGCATATTCACGTATGTGAGAACAAAATCTGCTAATGGCTTCTTCGCCCATGTGCTTGACGGCATCCAAACGGAAGCCATCGATATCTACTTCCTTCATCCAATAGCAATGTGTTCGAATCAGAATATCCTGGACGTAGCGAGCCTCAACTGAGTCATCCATTCGAAACGCTTTAAGTTCCTGAAAATCTCCCTCGCGGGTTTCCGGATATGAATCGTAGTTTCGGATCTGTCCTTTGCGTCCGTACAATTCAGGATCGCGGAGTTCGATGGGTATCGGGTGATCGTTAGAGCGCCATCCTGCCAGGGGAAACCTTGCCCCTTCATAATAATAGTATTGAACATCCTCGGGGTAAAACCAATTGTTACCAGAATGGTGCAGCACTACATCGAGGAACACCCGCATATCAAGTTTATGTGCGGCACTGACCAACTCCTCCAAGTCTTCTTTGGTGCCAAATCGCTTATCAATTTCAAGATAGTTCTGAATGGCATAACCGTGATAGGACTCCGGATTATTTTCAAACAGGGGACTAAGCCAAAGGGCGGTGCAACCGAGGTCAGAAATGTAATCAAGGTGATTGATGATTCCGCGAATGGTACCACCACAAATTTGTTTCAGTTGTTCACAGTCTCCAAAGCCTTTGTGTCGATTTGATTTGACTGGCTTTCGCGTGAGGTCATCGTGAAAACGATCGACTAGTAAGAAATAGATAAATTCTTCCCTCCACTCGCGGTGGCAATTCTTCCAGTATTTCTTCCCTTGCTTAGGTGCAAGGTCAATTTCTTCAATGGACCAAACTGTATTCATATCCCGAATCGTTTAAAAGTCATTTGCGTAATTGTTTCGTGAACTCAAATTAGTAAGAACGCAGGTGCCGAGCAGAAAAAACCTTGGTTGATAGTTATGGTTAATTGGCAAAACAGGCCAAGGATTAGGGACTACCTTTTTTGCCTACGAGAAAAGGGCACACCAACCAGATGTGCCCTTACTAACCCTAAACAAAACTCAACTAATTATGAAAAACTCAATCTCACCCTTAGAAACTTATAACTGCTTCAAGCATTACACCGCTAAATTCAGCGCCAGCAAATCTTCCTGTCCATGCATTGCCATCATAGCTTTGTTTCAAATATTCCAGTTTGGTCAGGATATTTTTTGAGATATACCAGCCGCCAGCAAAATTCAGCCGACTAATCTCAAGTTTATCAGTTGCACTCTCTAACTGTTTTCCGCTGATTGTGTTGTAGCGGGCTGCCACATAAAACTTTTCATTCTGGCCAAAGCGATAAATAATATCCCCTGCGAGTTGGGTAAATGCACCCTCCTTATCTGGTTGTGGTGTAGTGAATTCATTGCTTCCGGAGGCCCGTTCGATAACACCAAACAATTCAAGTCCTTTAAATTTGATAAATGGGTTGATTTGAAGTGCCGTGATTTTGGTAAATCGTGCATTGTAACGACCATCAAAATTTCCGCCTTGTACGTTGCCGCTGGCATCTGGCTGGGTGTAGGTTACGTAATAGTACCTTGAACCGGTGCGGTCGCCTCCATAAAGCCAAGTGCCCGTTGTCTCACCTTTGTTGATATACCAGGAACCGGTTAATCTTACCCTAAGGTCATCGTTGATCTGCTTGTCGTATCCCAACTTACCGTAAAACGAAGGCTTGTTGTCGCTTTGATCGTTGACTCTGACATTTTGGTTAAGTTTTCCATTGGTTACACCAACAAGCGCTAAGAATCCTTTGTTTTGCACGGTCACTTCGCCAAATGGCTCGGTCGAAAATGCATCCATGATGTAATTCTCATTAAATGGATTGAATATCGCCCGTGCGTTGTCTGATCTTCTGAAGTGAGTATCACCGTAATTGAATTCATCGTACCCGATAGTGATGCTCGTAAATCTCATCACACCTTCGAGGAATCCTGGCTTCACAAAATCGAGTTTGTCCATGCGCAGATAACCGCCTTTGATATAGAAATCATTGTGGTTCCTGGAAGAAAGGTAAGACCGAAGATGCATCCGCACACCATCAAGCAATTGAACATCCACGTTCAAGTTTGCCGTAGGTAAGTTAAAGTCTGATCCAAGTTCTACCAGGTTATCAAGATCGTTGCTCTGATTGAGGGACTGAAATTGCATGGCGAAGTCTCCACCAATTCTAATTTTCATTCCCTGGAAAGAGGTCGTATCTGATTTGCTGGGTTCAAACACGTTGAGCCCCCGCTTGTCATTGGGCCGCCAGTATTGTAAAGACGGTACTTGTGCATACAACACTCCTGATGTAAAGAATAGTAGGGGAAGTATGGCTTTGAGAATATTACCAATAGTTTTCATGATGATCGTATTAAATGGTTTGGATAAACAATTAAGATTAGAAATGACGTTGAAGGACAATCCTGGAAAACGCCTGAGTAAGCAACACATGAACGTATTACTTATCGATTTCGGCTAAATGATCTAAAGGAGAAAAGTTTGGAGCAGGATAGAGCGGTGTTTGCCCGACCTGACTGGTGGGTCATTTATTGAAGGTTGTAATGACCGATCATTATGGATACCACAGATATCGAATTGTGCAATGTGTGATATGACTGTGACAAGGCTCGTGGATGATACAATAGTCGGTGCCTGCACCGACTGAAAATCATCGATTGATAAAGTAATTTCTTCATTCTTGCAGCCGTCACAAGTTTCCTCGGTCGTTTCACAACAGGAGTCCGTAGTTCTTTCAAATAACTCTGAAGTGATGAGTTTGTCGTGACAGAAATGCTGATATACCGTCATTTCTCTGAATGGAAATAACACGGAGGTCAGGGCGGTAATATGCAGTATAAACCTTAGCATTTTTGTCGTGCTTTCAATATCACACCTAAAAGTATCCCACTGGCAAGCAACGGCAAATGGTTGAAGTCAGTCCATTAAATGATTAATATCAGTTTTTTAGCAACGGCATGGGATACACCTTAGAAACATAAGCAAACAGCCCGGAACGAATCGGGCTGCATTGGTGATTTGAGGAGGTTTCAAAGCAAAGCCTTGATTCCGATCGTAAAACTTCTTGGCATTCCCGGTCGCAGACCAGCAGGCCTTCGAGCAACAGCATACACCTCATTGGTTATGTTGGAGATTGAACCATATGCTGTAAGAAATTTATTCAATCGAATGTTTGTAGATAGATCAACAATGAAATTTCCATTCAGCTTTTCCGATGGTGGAATTTCACCCTGCCCAGGCGTGGTCCGCATTACCCCAACATACTTGGAACTAACATTTATATCAAATAAACGATGTTGCATCCCCGCGTTCAATGTTAGCTGGTTAGCTGCTAAATAAGGAATCTGATCGCCTTTAACCACATTATTCCAATCTTCCGTATCAGGGTCAAAGGAGCTGCCAAATTTTCCGTCAGTATAGGTATACGCTAACGAAACCGGGACGCCTATGCTTTTAGACCCTGTGATAAACGTGTATTGTATTTCAAGTTCAGTCCCGGCAACAGTTGCTTTACCCGCATTAAATAAGTCACCGGTTCCGCCACCACCGCTGGCCGCGAGATCAGACCCAAGTAGGTTTGAATAATTATTGTAGAAGAAAACAGCCTGCGTATTCAATCTTGAGGTAACGAGGCGTGCGCCAAACTCATAGTTAATGCTCTCTTCGGGCTTATCATCTTTATCAAAACCGGGCGGGGCAAACCCCTTGTGAATACCTGCGAAGGTATTTAAGCTTTTCGTGACAGAATAATTGATGCCCAACCCGGGGATCCAAACTCCAACCCGATTGTCTTTAGTAGTAAGGTTTGCTCCGGTCCGCTGCGGATCAGCCGTTTTGTAGTCCAGTTGAGTAAGCTCAATACTTTCAAAACGAACTCCTGGCAAGGCGGAGAATTTTCCATATGTTAAATTATATTGGAGATACGCGGCTGAGGCTTTAGCAGTGCTGATCCGATTGCTTTCTGTACCGGGTGTGCCTGCCGTTGTTAGTTTCATTACGCCATTCTCCATAGCATATGTATCCTGCCATTGATATCTGTCTTCTTCGTCCTGATGGTAACGAAAGGCAATTTCAATATCATGATCAATTTCTGCTGTCTTAAAATTGAATCCCGTAGCCATTTGGATGCCTCTTGAATAATAGCTGCGATTATTTGCTTTTACATAAAAGGCATCGGTATTTGGGCTAGTCTGGCCTGTCACAATGCTGTACTCATCACTGTATGTTGAGGGGTCATCTAACAAGTTTGCAATGGAAACCTTTGCATTGGTACCATACTTAACTGCATCAAGTTTATACCAGTTGCGGCTGAATTCATTCCGGTAAGTTGTGACGGAAACATCCATGAACCGGGTCGGTATTATATTGTATTTTACGGAATACTGACTGTGTTTCGTTGTGATATTGTCAAGTTGAGAAGAGGCATACCTCCGATAAGGAGTGCTATCGAAATCTTCCTGAGTTAATCCAAGATATGTTTCATCTGCATCACTGGTGGCTTGTCCTATCTTGAACGTGAGGGCTTGGTACACCTTGGCGGCAGATGGGGAGTTGATCCTAAACTTGGCCAAGTAATCTTCATTAGTAAAACCTGTTGGCCCACCATTGTCAAGTTCTTTAAAGCCCGTTGCAGTTTGTTGGTAGGTTTCCAGCACAAAGCCACCATATTCAAACGACTGCCCGATGGATGCCTGGGCAATTCTGCGGCCAAAATTACCACCTAGCAAATTTACCCGTGCAGAAAAATCAGAGGGAATTTGAGTGGAGATAAAGTTAATGGCGCCACCGGTGGTGTATGGACCATATTTTATCTGGCTTGATCCTTTGCGAACTTCGATACCCTGCATCCGACCTACCGTTGGAAAGTAATAAGCCGCAGGCGAGGAATAAGGAGCGGGCGCGGCCAGTACCCCATCTTCCATCAATGTAATTTTGCTGCTGCGTTCAACACCGGTGCCACGCATCCCAATGTTCGGGCGCAAACCAAAACCATCTTCTTCCTGCAGGTTTACTCCGGGCACATTTCTCAGAATTCGGTTGACATCACTGTAATTGAATTCATTGAGCACTTTCAGGCTTAAATAATGTGCAGATCCCGGAATATCTGGGAGATATTTACTTCCACCAGTTAGCGTTTCCCGCGAAACAACTATTTCAGGAAGTTCATACAAACTTTCTTTCAGCGCCAGCGTAAGTTTTACAGTTTCTTCAACAGTCAAATCGATGGGTTGAGATAGCGTGATAAACCCTATCGAAGACAACTTCAACACATACTTTCCGGGTGCAAGTCCGTGGAGCTTAAAAAATCCTTTCGCATTCGAAACGTCACCTCTTCCTGTTTCATCAATAAAGACATTGACTCCTGCGAGGGGTTGGTTGTTAATATCGGTAATGGATCCTTCGACAGATCGGTCGGATTGTGCCAGGGATTGGAGAAGGCTAACATAAAGGATTGTGAAAAGGAGTATAGGTTTGGCTTTCATACGTCAATAGTCTATTATTTAGAATGATTTTAAATAGCCTGCAATTCTATTTATTATTTAGATTAATTCCAAATAAGTATTGAGGTGGAGGCTAACAATTGGACTCCTTAAAAAGCCGATGCGATCAAATCAGCTATTTCGATCTTGTTGGTAGGATGACCGATTGTATTGGTTGTAACGATTGTGGCGACTCCGGCTGCTTTCAATTCCTCAAAAGCATTACCCGCAAAAATGCCGTGTATACCAATGCATACAGGGGGTTTCATTCCTGCTTTCTTCAGATGACCGATTGTTTCAATCATGGTGCGTGCGGTAGAGATGATGTCGTCCACCAAAACCGGTAAATGCTCCCGATACTTCTCTACATGCGGCACAGTAACTTCGACTTCACGATCACCATGCCTTATTTTTTCTAATACGATAAAGGGCGCTCCAGCATTCTTCGCGACAGCCTCCACCCACTGCTCACTTTCGCTGTCGGGTCCGATCAACACAGGCTTCTCGATAGTATCGCGAATCCAT
>QFQM01000631.1 GCA_003243255.1 Flavobacterium psychrophilum
TTATTGTTACTACTTTTAATTTAAAAGTATCACTTATTGTAAATTCTTTTGCCATAGTTATTTTACATAAATTTCAATTTTACCGTACTTTCCAAACTCTATCTTAGTTTTATCTACTTTCATATTTTCAGCAGTTTTTAACACAGTTTGCGCATTTTTCTCTGTTATATATTTACCAAGTTGACCAGCACCGACTAAAAATCTATCTGAATTTATAATATTATATTGCATATCTACTTGAAATGAAATAAAAGAGTTTGGTGAATAAACAAAACGAAAATTCTTATTGTAAAAAGTTAAATTGTAATTGCTCATATATTTGCTTTTTAGGGTTTAGATATTGCTGAACGGTTTCAATATCTTTCTTAATTTCATATAACATTTTGTAACTGCTTTTATACCACCACTTGAAAACACCTTGCAGATAAATACTGCATTTTTTTAATTTTTCCTTTACATTTCCTGCAAACACAGTCACATAATCGGGAAGAGTAGGACACTCTATTTTTTTTAATTGGTCAGATAATTCGTTTATTAATGGAATGTCGTTTTCAATAAACTCAGGAAATTTAAGTTTCAAAACAGCTTTGGAGCAGCCCCAAATTTTACCAATAACAGGACGGCGGTATTTTTCATTATCAGGCAAAGAGTCCAATACTTCTTTTGTAGCATTTTTATATTTATCTCTTAAAGGCGGTTTAGTCATATATTTTGTGATATATGCGCCTACATCTTTTATATTACGAATACTCTGTATAGATGCGGAGTTTTCGGCCCGGGAGAAACCCAATTTTTCAAGATGATTATTCCAAACACGTTTCAAAGTGTTTTTATTAACAAATGAATCGAAAAGTATATGAAAATGTATAACTCCATTTTCCGTAGTCTCAGCACGCCAAACATAATTCTCAATAGGCAAAGCACATTCTTTTGTCTTTTGTTTTGTTACGGGGTCTATGATATAATTTTTTACTCTTTTGATGTCATCAATAAATTTTACCAGCTGGGAAATGATTTTCTTATCGCTAACGTTTTGAGTTTCCGTTGGAATAGTAAGCAACGCAAACGTAACGGAGCGTTGTTTAAAACCATATTGAGGGCGATACTCCGATAATATTGATGATATAAATACATTCGTGATTTCAGATATTTTTGATGCTTGTTGCTTTGAAAGTGCTGTTTTATATGTCTTTTTTGTCGCATTCTCAAACGCCATTTTGTAGGTTTCTGCATAGGCATTAATATCATGGATTTCCTTTTGATTTCGAATTTTACTAAGCATCTTACTTTCATTTTGATTTGTATTTTGAACCAAGTTTAATTTTGATTTCTCATTATATTTTCGTTTCAAAAAACGAGTATAGTACACGATACTACGTTTTTTCACCTTTGCGACAGCTTCTATCATTTTTGTGGCTGATTAAATTTTTCCGATTGCGCCGAATCTTTAGACAAGTACATACTACAGGATTCGACAGTAAGAATTACTCAAGTTATTTTGTCCTCTTCAGGAAGAGTTAAATCTATCTTA
>QFQM01000632.1 GCA_003243255.1 Flavobacterium psychrophilum
CAGGGCAAAGGTTGCTGGAATTTCCACATCAGTTCTTCCCACTCCTGCACTTTTACATTTACCGCATCGTTTTTTGCTTTGTCTTCAAAACTAAACGTATCATTCACTTCCATCATCATAAACAAGCGATTGCCGGTACGATAAATCTCCATCAACGTAATACCCGAACCAACAATGCTTTGTTTTACTTCCGGCCACACATGCCTGTGCCAGTAATCGTATTGTTCTATACCCGAAGGGTCATCTTTCAAATCAAGTGCGAGCGCATATCTCTTCATAAAAAGAAATTCAAAATATTAATGTGATGCGGTAAGCTGTACCTTTTCAGCATTCCAGTTTTTAATAGCAAAATAGAGCACCATCAAAAAACAGACGGCAGGAACCATGTAGGCCAGCTGTATAGTAGTTGCATCCGAAACTCTTCCCATGATCAATGGAAAAAAGGCCCCTCCCACGATAGACATAATCACCAATGATGATCCTTCCTTTGTGCGTGCCCCCAGGCCACGAATACTCAATGAAAAAATAGTAGGAAACATAATCGACATAAAGAATTCTACCCCCACCAATGCATACACGGCTATTTTTCCATGAAGGAACACGGACATGATCAGCAGGAAAACATTGATCAAACTATAAGCTGCTAATAATTTGGAGGGAGAAATAAAACGCATGAGAAATGTACCGATGAAGCGGCCGATCATGAACCCAAACAGGGCGGCAGACAAAAAGAAGGCCGCTGATTTTTCTTCGATACCTGCCACATGACCTGAGAAACGAATAAAAAAACTACTGACGCATACCTGTGCCCCTACGTAAAAAAACTGCGCCACCACTCCCAGCATCAGATTCTTTTCTTTGAACACACCTCCCTGCGTCACTCCTTCTTCATGCTCTTTTATTTCCGGGAGTTTTGTTTTCCATAACAGAAGAGCAACCAGCAACACCACTCCACCAATAATACTAAAAGGCACCTGTACAGCACCGGCTTCCAGGTCGAGGTAATTGGAAAGCTGCTCTGTACTCAGGGAAGAGAGATCCGTTGTCGTATCATCTGATAAAATAAAATATCCACCAACCAAGGGAGCTAACATGGCTGCAAGTCCATTGAACGACTGCGCCAGGTTCAAGCGTTGTGTTGCACCTTCCGGGTTCCCCAATTTTGTCATGTACGGATTGGCTGCTGTCTCCAGGAAAGTAAGCCCACAGGCAATCACAAATAAAGCAAACAGGAAAAAGAAATAAAGTCGTGTTTCCGCTGCAGGAAAAAACAGGAAAGCGCCGGTGGCGAAAAGAAGAAGTCCTAAAATAATACCTCCTTTGTATCCATATTTTTTCATGAACAATCCTGCGGGGAGCGCCATTAAGAAATAAGCAATGTAGGATGCGGAGTCAATCAATGCGGATTGGGTATCGCTGAGCTGACAAGCTCTCTTCAAATGAGGTATCAATATGGGATTGAGATTAAGAGCAAAACCCCAAAGAAAAAACAAGGAAGTAATCAGCGCTTCAGAGAACACAGT
>QFQM01000633.1 GCA_003243255.1 Flavobacterium psychrophilum
CAATTCCGGATGTTCTCATTTTTGAGCCAAAAGTATTTGGTGATGCACGTGGTTATTTTTTTGAGAGTTTTAATCAGAAAACTTTTGATGAAGCCGTGGGGCGTAAAGTAGAATTCGTACAGGATAATCATTCTCAGTCACAGAAAGGCGTCTTACGAGGTCTGCATTATCAATTGGCTCCGAATGCACAGGGGAAACTTGTGCGTTGTACCGAAGGTGAGGTATTTGATGTTGCTGTCGATATACGCAAAAGTTCACCAACGTTTGGCCAGTGGGTTGGGGTAAATCTCAGTGCGGAAAACAAACGACAATTATGGATTCCAGAAGGTTTCGCCCATGGTTTTGTTACCTTAAGCGAAACCGCTCAGTTTCTTTATAAGGCCACTAATTTTGACGCGCCGCAATCTGAGCGTAGCATTATCTGGAATGATGCGGAAATTAATATCTCCTGGCCTGCTGTGGAAAATATTCAATTATCAGCGAAAGACCAGCAGGGTGTTAAATTATCTAACGCTGATCTTTATAAGTAAAATTAATGGCCGGTAATCGGCCATTAATTTCTTTGTCTGTAATTAATTATTTTCATTCCAAATAAAAATAGGTTTTGAGTGTCATTACTATGAGTAACATATTAAAAGCGCATGGGCAATTAATATATCAAATGACCAAACGCGAAATTTCCAGTCGTTATCGTGGTTCTGCATTAGGTATTATTTGGCCTTTTTTAACCCCTTTGTTTATGTTGATTGTATATACTTTCGTTTTCTCTGTTGTATTTAAAGCGAAATGGGGGGGGGGGGTTGAGGAATCTAAATCACAGTTTGCGATAATTCTTTTTGCAGGAATGATTATTCATGCCTTCTATTGTGAAGTATTGATGCTCTCAACGAATAGTATTGTCGGGAACTCGAATTATGTAAAAAAAGTGGTTTTCCCATTAGAAATACTAAGTTTGGTAACAACACTGTCTGCATTGTTTAACATGTTCATTAGCATGATTGTGCTGTTTGTGATATCCGTAATACTCGGTGATGCAATCCATTGGACTATTATTCTAACACCGCTTATTATACTTCCAATATTTGTGCTCGCGATAGGTAGTGGTTGGATAATTTCTGCACTTGGTGTATACATCCGGGATATCAATCAATTTATGGGAATTGTTACTTCAATTCTTCTTTTTATTTCTCCAGTATTCTTCTCTGTAAAATCAGTTCCGCTTGAGTTTCAGCGACTCATTAATTTAAATCCTTTGACTTTTATTATTGAAGAATTCAGAAAGTTTACTGGTTTGCTAATCTATTTGATTGCTTCAGTTATTATTACATCACTGGCATTTTTGTTGTTTACTAAATTACGCAAAGGTTTTGCTGATGTCCTCTAATAATTATGCGATTGAATTAGACTCTGTTAGTAAATGTTTTTTCATTTATCGTAATCCTGCAGATCGGCTCAAACAATTTATCTTGCCTCGATTAGGTATAAAAAAGAAATGCTATGATGAATTCTGGGCTGTAAATGGTGTTTCACTTAATATAAAAAAAGGCGAAACAGTAGCTATTATTGGCCGAAATGGTTCGGGTAAATCAACACTACTTCAGATGATTTGTGGTACGTTGCAACCGACCTGCGGGACAATAAAAGTAAATGGCAAAATAGCAGCATTACTGGAGTTGGGCTCTGGTTTCAACCCTGAATTTACCGGCCGAGAAAACGTTTATTTAAACGCTGCTGTCTATGGTTTGACCAGAAGCGAAATAGAGCTTAAATTTAATGATATTGTGAAATTTGCCGATATTGGTGATTTCATTGATCAGCCAGTCAAAAATTATTCCAGTGGGATGTATGTCCGACTGGCTTTTGCCGTTATCGCGCATGTTGATGCAGATATTCTGGTTATCGATGAGGCCCTTGCTGTTGGCGATGCTGTCTTCACGCAAAAATGTATGCGCTTTATCAGGAAATTCCAAGAAAATGGTACGCTAATTTTTGTAAGCCATGATATGGCTTCGGTCCAGAACCTCTGTGAGAAAGCTTTGTGGCTTAATAGAGGTAACTCGATGAAGTATGGTAAATCGAAGGATGTTGCTGAAAGCTACCTGAAATATACTCTCGAACAAATCTATGGTGAAACGGCAACCTTACAAGAGCTTAATGGCGAGACTCCGTCTGAAGAAGAAAGCGTCAGCGATGAGGCCTTTATCGATTATGGTTCTGAGACGACTGTAACGCATAACCTCGAAGCATCTAATGGCTGGAAAACCGGTGATGCAGAAATTATCCGTGTTGACATGCGCAATTTATCGCACAATTCGGAAATTCTCACTGGGGGAGAAAAGATTAAGGTAACGCTCGAAGCAAAAACTCATATCGATCTTGATCAGCCAATATTAGGTTTTTTAGTTAAAGACAAATTAGGTCAGATTCTATTCGGCGAAAATACATTACCCCTAACTGAAGTTGATAAACGCACTTTTGCTGCTGGTGAAACATTTAAAGGTGAATTTGTGTTTACCCTGCCAATGTTGCCAAACGGCGATTATGCATTGATGTGCTCGGTCGCAAACGGAAATTTACATAACAATATCCAACATCACCATTTGCACGATGCATTAATAATTAAAGTTTTCAACAGTACTGTTCACTGGGGTTTGGTTGGCGTCCGATTTGACAGCATTGAAATGGTGAAATCATGAATCATAGCTTGAGAGATTTTTATCACAATCGTTTACACCATGGGAAAACGACAGACAAGTGGGAACGATATATTGATGCCTAC
>QFQM01000634.1 GCA_003243255.1 Flavobacterium psychrophilum
ATTACGTTACCCGAAAATCTTATCCGCAAACCCAACACAATGTCAACGTGAGTGGCGGGACCAAAATCATCAAGTATTTTGCTTCCGTGGGTTATCTTTTCGAAGATGGTATTTTCAAGGAATTCGACTCTCCGTACCAAATCAACTCGGTGCCTAACTATAATCGTTATAACTTTAGGTCCAACTTAGACATCAAGCTTACCGAAGATTTAGAAGTAGGCATTAAGTTGGGTGGTCGTCTACAAAAGCGTTACCAGCCCAGCGGTTTACGCTCTGGTACTGGTTCTTTTTCTTACGATAATGTAGAGGCAATGATTTCCCGTATTTTACAGGTGCCTGCTTTTGCCTATCCAGTTACTTTGCCTGACGGCCGCTTGGCCCAAAACCCAAGTGTGGGTACCAACATCTGGAATCCACTTGGCGTGTTAACCCGCTGGGGAACTCGTTATGATGATTTCAACAACGTGCAAAGTACCTTCAATGTCAACTATAACTTAGGCAAATTGGTAAAAGGACTATCCTTTAAAGCCAATTTAGGTTACGATTCTTATTTCGAAAACACTACCCGTCGTAATGCCAGTTGGGCAGCCTATGTAATTGACAGAGATACGAAAGAAATAACCATTGCAGGCGACAGACCTCGTGATGAACCTTTAAGTGGTTTAGTGAGTGAAAACGGTGGCACCATACACACTAATTTACAGGCAGGTTTTAACTATAATAGAAGTTTTGCCAAACACAATATTACAGGCCTAATTTTGGGAACCCGCCAGTTGATCAATGTACAAGGATCTACGGCGACGACTGCCCCGCCTAGGGCTTCGCAAGGTGTGGTTACCCGTGTTACCTACAACTATTCAGATAAATACTTCGCAGAGTTTAATGCGGCTTACAACGGCTCCGAAAACTTTCCAGTAGGCTTAAAGTATGGTTTCTTCCCAGCAGTTTCTGCAGGTTGGACGGCCAGCAACGAGGCATTTTTGAAAGATGTAAAATGGCTCAGTTACCTTAAAGTACGTGGAAGCTACGGTTTGGTAGGTAGCGACGAAATTGGACAACGTTTCCTTTATATTACCAGTTACTTGCGCAATGCAGCGGGCTTTACGGCCTCAACCCCTGCTTACAGCCGTCCAGGAATGCCAGTACACTTTGGCGATCCAACCAGTGTGGTAACTTATCCAGTAGTTTATTTGCCCAACAGCAGCATTGGTAACCCAGAAATTACTTGGGAAACAGGTTTGAAAAGAAACATTGGCGTAGAAAGTAAGTTCTTTAAAAACTCCTTATCTATAAATATCGATTTGTTTGACGAAACCCGTAAGGATATTCTTACTTCTAGAAATTCAGGTTTGACCAGTTTGGGACAAGGTTATCCAGCACTTAACGTAGGTGAGGTGTACAATAAAGGCTATGAAGTAGAGCTAGATTTTAACAAGCAAAAAGGCGATTTGATTTATGGCATAAATGCGCAGGTTTCTTTTGCTCGAAATAAGATCAATAGCAGAGATGAACCTATTG
>QFQM01000635.1 GCA_003243255.1 Flavobacterium psychrophilum
ATAGCGGGTGCAGTTTTTTATCCTCCACCGGGGGTAACCTATTGTAAGGCGAGTTTAATACGGAACCTGTAAGGTAGTTCCCTAAGGCCAGTTTTTCCTGTTCAATCTCTACGAGCTTTATGCAACCCTGTAAAACTTGTGCGTATATACTCAACCAGCGCAATTTTCTGCGCAACTCGTGGATACCCGATTCTACATCGGTAAAAGCAACTTTGCCTTCTTTTGCGAAATCCACTATCTCTTCAATTTCCGACCTATAGAATTTCCGGAGACGTTTGTGCTGTTCATCTTTATTTTTCCAGCCTGTTTTTTTAAGATCATTGTTAATCCTTTCTAATTGCTTTCCGTTTAACCAGCCCTCGCTCTTGAGTATTTTGTTAAGCTTGCTTACGGTTTTTTCCTCTTTACGGGAAAAATAAGACTTAACATCCCCCGGTATTTTCTCATTGCTAAAAAACAGTTTGCCGTAAGCATCAAAGTAATCTATACTACCTAACGTATCTTCCAGTAGCTTGAATTTTTCCTGCATCTTATCAAATTTCTTCCTGTTAGGCCCGGTGGAGCTATATATCCTGGCCAGTGCCTCCAGTTGAAACAACGGTGTCCTGAAATCGTTCTCAAAGAGATACACAGCAGGGTCTTCGGTAGTTTTTGCCCTCTCCAGGAGGACGGATATCGTATTTAGATGGATATCAAATTGGATATTGTTTTGATTCATTGTTGCTTTTCTTTATCGTTAAATAATTTGTCAACAAATTTTCTATAAGGAGCAGATTTGTTGATACTAAAAATCAAGAGAATGATGAGCGTTGATGAGACAGCTATTACAAACATATTAAGGGCGATGGCTACTCCGATCGCGGAAGTCGCCCACAATCCGGCGGCTGTAGTGAGTCCTTTCGGCATATTTCTTTCATCCCGGAAAATAATACCTGCCCCAATAAATCCTAAGCCCGTGGCAACCGCTGACAAGACTCTTGAAATTGCCGATTTATCTTCAGACAAGTGCGCGGCGACAGATACGAACAGACATGAGGCAACACAAATGCAGGCGAAAGTACGGATGCCTGTGTTTTGTTGTTCTCTTTCGCGCTCCACGCCAACAATACCTCCCAGCAGAACTGCCAGTAACAATTTAGCCGAAAGTAAAAGTTCAAATTGAATATCCATTTCGCTTATAGTTAATGATTAATAATGATAACCTTACATTTCATAATAAGAGTCGTTTTGAGGCTTCACTGGAATATCTTTTTCCCCGATCATTTCTAATATGTTGATCTCTATTGTTTGTGCCAAAGAAGTCATCGGTGTATCAACAGGAGTATTCTCGAAAGGGTCCTGCATGATGATGGCCGTTTTTTCGATGGCAATAAAAAGTGTTGGGATAAGGATGGTCATTACGATTTCGACAGCAAGCTGCGAATCCTCCAACCCGAACGGTAAAATAGCTGCGAAAACATAGATTAATGTATGTACCAAAAGGCTATATGATCTTGGGAAAACGGTATTCTTAATTC
>QFQM01000636.1 GCA_003243255.1 Flavobacterium psychrophilum
AAAAAATCAAGCATGAACTTTTGAACTTTTTTTTCCCTATTAATTTTCTGTTGAACTGCAGGTATCAAAAGAATTTCCAGCAATGTTCTATAATTGTTTAGACCGATATATTTATCATCATGTTTACCAGAAGAAAATATAGTAAACCAAATATTTCTCATTTCATTTTTTTATTTAAATTTTTCTAATAATCTTGTAACAGCGTCTGCATAAGGGTAACGTTGCGCATATGGCATTGCCCCTGTATTTTGTGTGTATGCCCATACGTAATACTTTTCATAAATAAATGCTGTTTCTTTGTTGACTGGCCCTTGCAAAAACATCCAGCTATGTGGTCCTCTATCTGCTCTCGTTCTATTTAATCCAGGTATTTGACTCTGAGGTCGTGTAGTTGGGTCGTTCTGTCTTGTAACTCCAAATTTAGCAATTTCGTCTTTGCCTTGTATGACATATACATAATAATTCCCTGAAGGAGGAGTTTCATTTTTAATAGATAATAATGAACCTATCGCAAGTGCCCTTGCAAGAACAGCTCCAAAAGTGGTTGCGCTTTCGGCAATCGCCACTCTTGTACCAATTCTACCAACTGTACCAACTGTCCCCTCTAATGCAATTGAAGACAACATAGACTTTGCAACTGCTCCGGAAATTAATCCAGCAGACATAAGCATATTTATCTCAGATTGATTAAATGGATGGCCAGGCCCATTCTCAACACCAGCTTGAGAAAAATCAAATCGAGAGAAATCCACCCCTCCCGGATTATTAACATAAGCCATTAATTCTTCATAAGAAGGAATCTCCGAACTATTCCCAATAGCACCTGTAGCATCAATATAACTGTTGTGCTGATAGATTGGGTTAGTATACATATTCCCATCATTATCCGTTGAAAACATAGGACGGTTTTCATTAGAATAATTATGGTAGTTATAAAAACTATCCATTGCACTTCTTCCATCGGGATCAATAAATCTCATTGGGTTATTAAGTGCATACGCATAAGGAGAATATCTTCTACTGGTCTCAGCCAATGGATCTACCACGCCCCATCTTCCGATATCGGACATATACATTCTTGCCCCGTAATCGTTCCATCCGGTTTCTTCCTGTAATTCTTTGCCGTTGTACTGGTATTTATATGCGGGATTACTTACTCCTATTGCCGGTGTCTGTTGTTTTACCCCAAAAGGATAATAGCTATTTTCTTCAAGAGCTTCTGCGCTGCCATTGGTGCCTTTAGCGTAGCTGAGACGCACATTGCCCAAATGGTCGGTATAGGTGTAAATATACTTATTATTTTCAAAATTGTAATAGCCTTCTGAAGTCGGCACGAACTTTAAAGAAGGTAGTGCCGTAGGATTGGCAAGTGTGGCATCTCCTTCATATTGAAAACCATCCAAGTATTCGGTTGTCTTGGTAGCCAAATATTGATTAATACCATCTTTATATTGATGTTGTTTTCTCAGTTTTGTCCCATCTGCTCTGTATAAAAAGGTAGAGTTCACATATAAT
>QFQM01000131.1 GCA_003243255.1 Flavobacterium psychrophilum
ATTTAGTGAAAACCATTCTCCGATAGAACGGTTTGTCAGTATACCGTGGTAATAATAGATTCCGTGTTTTAATCCTGCATTACAACGTATAGAACTTTCTATACCTCCATCATCGGCCATTTGCAATAAAAATGGACTGATAATATTACTGATAGACATTGAAGCAGTTTTGGAATATCTTGAAGGGATATTAGGTACACAATAATGAATAACATTATTTTTTACGAAAGTAGGCTTCTCGTGTGTAGTGACTTCAGAAGTTTCAAAACATCCACCTGTGTCGATACATACGTCTATTATTACAGCACCTTTTTTCATATGCTCTACCATAGTTTCACTAACAATGATCGGTGTACGATTTTTACCCTTCATGGCACCAATAGCCACATCGCAACGCATAAGCGCTTTAAGGAGTGATTTTTCCTGTATGGTAGACGTGAATATTCGCTGATTCAGGTTGTTTTGTAAGCGACGTAGTTTATTGATGGAATTATCAAACACTTTAACGCTTGCACCAAGTCCCAGTGCTGTTTTAGCTGCAAATTCTGCTACCGTTCCTGCGCCAATGATTACAACTTCTGTAGGCGGAACTCCGGTGATGTTACCCATTAGCAATCCTTTGCCAATTTTTTGATTGATCATCAGTTCGGCAGCTATCAGTACCGAAGCTGTTCCGGCAATTTCGCTTAACGATTTTACAGCAGGGTAGGAGCCATCTTCATCTTTAATGAATTCAAAAGCAAGGGCGGTTATTTTTTTAGAGGCTAATGCCTCAAAATATTCTTTTTTCTGTGTTTTTAGCTGAATGGCAGAAATGATAAGCGTTTGCTGATTCATCATTTCTATTTCGGCAACTGTAGGCGGCTCAACCTTTAGGATTACCGGACAGCCAAACACCTTTTTGGTATCCTGTGTTATTTCCGCACCGGCATCACTATATTCTTTATCGCTATAACTGGAGCTTAATCCGGCTCCGGCTTCGATCATTACACGATGGCCATGGGCAGTAAGCGAATTGACCGCATCAGGAGTAAGGCATATTCTGCGTTCCTGGTATGATGTTTCTTTGGGAATGCCAATGAAAAGTTCACTCTTTTGGCGCTCAATTTCAAGTTTCTCTTCCTGCGGCAGCAATTGCTGTTTTGTAAAAGGTGTTAATGACAATGACATGGATTCGGTTTGGTATAATTTGCTCTAATGTACGAAAAAAACAGATGGCTATTAACTATTTTACAGTAAGATGACGTCGGCCATCGGCTAACTGCTTTATAGTTATCGACGTATGGTCTATAGGGATAAGATTAGGCGTTTTTTCAGGCCACTCTATAAGGCAAAGATTGCCTGAATAGAAGTATTCGTCAAGCCCCATATCATAACCTTCTTCTTCACTATTAATGCGGTACAGGTCGAAATGATAAAGAATCTCACCATTGTCAGTTTCATACTCGTTTACCAGCGAAAAAGTAGGGCTGGAGGTCATATCCTTTACACCAAGCTGTCTTGCAATAGCTTTAATGAATGTAGTTTTACCTACGCCCATACCTGCATGAAACAGTATTGTTTTTTTTATGTCTTGCGATAGCACCTTTTGTGCGGCAGCATCTATTTCCTCTAAAGAAAATGTGATTTCCATATATTTAAGACAGACTATTTAGGGTTGAAAACAAGGAATGGAATTATCATCTCTTCAAGGGAAATACCCCCATGCTGATATGTATTCCTGTAATAGCTTACATAATGATTATAGTTGTTTACATAAGCCAGGAAATAATCATTTTTAGCAAATATAAAAGAACTACTCATGTTTATGGTAGGCAACTGGACTGATTTCGGATCCTTCACATGATAAACATCGCGATCTTCAAAAGTCAGGCTTCTTCCTGTTTTATAGCGAAGGTTAAGACTTGTATTTTTATCACCGATCACTTTACTTGGATTTTTGACATTTATAGTTCCGTGATCTGTAGTCAGTATCAGTTTCATACCTAACTGCTGCGCCTGTTGTATCATTTCCAATAATGGCGAATTACGGAACCAACTTAAAGTAAGCGAACGGTAAGCTTTATCGTTAGAAGCCAATTCTTTTACCACATCCATCTCTGTTTTGGCGTGAGAAAGCATATCTACAAAGTTGTATACAACAGTAGTAAGGTCATTATCCTTAAGGCCTTTAAAGTTGTCTACAAGCTTTTTACCATCCTTAAAGTTAGTGATCTTGTAGTATTCCTGCTTCAGGCCCGACATACCAAGCCTTTTTAGCTGCTCAGTAAGGAATTCTGCTTCGTAAAGGTTCTTTCCTCCATCGTCAATATCATTTTTCCAGTATTGAGGATATTTCTTCTCCATTTCAAGAGGAGTGAGTCCTGAGAATATGGCATTACGTGCATACTGGGTTGCAGTTGGGAGGATAGAGTAGAATGGTGTTTCTTTTTCCAGTTTATAGTGATTGTTTACTACGCTCTCAAAAGCTTTCCATTGATCGTATCGCAGGTTATCTATAACAACAAAAAAGATAGGCTGTTTCTTTTTTAGCTCAGGAACAACGAGCTCCCTGAATAAATTATGGGAAAGTACAGGTTTATCGGCTTTTGGATCAAACCATTCATCATAATTTTTCTCAATGAATTTACCAAATTGCGAATTGGCTTCTACTTTTTGAGATTCCAATATTTCGATCATGCTCTGATCTTCGATATTCTCAAGTTCAAGTTCCCAAAAAATAAGCCTTTTGTACATGTCAATCCATTCTTCCCATGAATTAACCATTCCCATATCCATGGCAATTTTGCGGAATTCTTTTTGATAATCCAGTGTAGTTTTTGAAGATACAAGTCTTGAGTTATCAAGGTTTTTCTTCAGTGATAGCAGGATCTGATTCGGGTTTACCGGTTTGATAAGATAATCGGCAATCTTAGAGCCAATGGCATCTTCCATGATATATTCCTCTTCACTCTTGGTAATCATAATTACAGGTACAGAAGATTTTTTTTCTTTTATCATGGTCAGGGTCTCCAGTCCACTAAGGCCAGGCATATTCTCATCAAGAAATACAATATCAAAGTTTTCCTGATCAAACAGGTCAAGCCCGTCCTGTCCGTTGTTTGCTGTTGTTACCTTATAGTTTTTCTTTTCAAGGAAAAGAATATGGGGTTTAAGCATGTCTATCTCATCATCAACCCAAAGTATCTTAATCTCATTCATAGTATGAGTGTAATTTCGTTCTTAAATTAATCCTGCAAGTTAGTCGAAAGTAAGGAAATTAATCCTAAAAAATTAATAAAAATAGCTGCTGAATACAACATCTTTTTTTGGAGTTTATTGCATTGCCTTTTTAGCTAATAAAAAAGCCCTGCAGCTATAATCTGCAGAGCTTTCCTTCAATAACCTAAGTAACAAAAAATAACGTTATCATTGTTTTCCAGGCCGTTTTGAAGTCTTTTTAGCAGATGATTCATTATTTGCATCAGCTTTAGCTGTTTTTTTATCGTCTGCCTCTTTTTTATCTTCTTTTGGGGCTTTTTTTGCTTCCTCATGTTTTTTACGTTCTTCTTCAGCCATTTTTGCATCTTTTTCAACCTGAGACTGCGTTACAACCGTTGGCTGTCGCTGAGTCTTATCCTGATCTTCCTGTGCCGATGCCATTACTGTGCATGCAAGAAACGTAAATAATGTGATAAGTGTGGTTTTCATAAATTGTTTGAGTTTATCAGGAATATAAATTTAGATATTATGCCTATATTCAGCCTACTATCTACTTATGATTAACCTATGTTTAACGCTTTTTGCAAATTTACGTTAACAGATGATTGATAACTACATTAAAAAAGTATGCTTTTCGGGATTTTAAGCACTGCCTTAATTAGTATATTTGTGAAAATTTGCAATTGTGGGCGTAATTAACAAGCTAAAAATACTGAATGACCCTATTTACGGGTTTATTACTATAACAAATCCGCTGGTATACGATCTTATTCAGCATCCTTACTTTCAAAGGCTTCGAAGGATATCTCAAATGGGAATGTCTTATCTGGTGTATCCCGGAGCGCATCATACCCGTTTTCATCACGCATTAGGCTGCATGCATATTATGCAAAAAACCATTCAGGTGCTAAAATTTAAAGGTACTGAAATAAGTGAAGAAGAAGAGACAGCGCTCAATATTGCTATTTTATTACATGACATAGGTCACGGGCCATTTTCACATGCAATGGAACACAGTATTGCAGAAAGTGTGCATCATGAGGCTATATCATTGCTTTTTATGAACAGGCTTAATGAGATTTTTGACGGAAAGCTCACTTTGGCTATACAAATATTTAAAGGAGAATACCACCGCCATTTTATGCTTCAGCTTATATCAAGCCAGTTGGATATGGACAGGATGGATTACCTTAAACGTGACAGTTTCTATTCAGGAGTAGCAGAAGGCAATATTAACTCTGAAAGGCTTATCCAGATGTTCGATGTGCAGGACGATAAACTGGTTATTGAAGAGAAAGGTATCTATTCTGTGGAAAAATTCCTTGTTGCCCGAAGACTGATGTACTGGCAGGCTTACCTCCATAAAACAAGCGTTGCTGCGGAACTGATCATGACTAAAATCTTAAAAAGGGCTAAAGAGCTGACGCAGTCAGGAATTCATTTACCGGCCAGCGAACCTCTACAGTTCTTTATGCAGAATAAGGTTACCCTCGATGATTTTAATGATAAAGTACTTACCAAATTCTCTTATCTTGATGATTTTGATATTGTGAGTGCAGTTAAGTCATGGCAGTTCAATGATGATTTTGTATTGAGCGAACTCAGTAAAATGATCATTAACCGCGACCTCCTTAAAATAAGAATGCGTTCGGAAAAAGTGAGTAAAGAAGAAGTAAATGACTTATTAAAGAAGTTTGTTGACATCTCCGGGCTAACTGAAAAAGAAGCTGAATATTTTGTTTTTAAGGGAAAAATCAAGAATCAGGCCTACAACAAAACGGGAGAACCTATACATATATTAAAGAAAGACCGTACCATAGAAGATGTTGTTGAAGCCTCTGACCAATTGAATTTAAAGGCCTTGTCTAAGCCTGTAACCAAGTATTATTTGTGTTTTCCAAAAGTACTTTTAGAACAGGCAGCAATTTAATTAAATTTTATATTTTTGTCGGGATGAAATTTACAGCAGAACAAATAGCAGGTATACTGGAAGGAGAGGTTGTGGGTAATCCGCAGGCTGAAGTATATAAGCTGGCTAAGATTGAAGAAGGTACTGATGGTTCGCTTACTTTTTTGGCGAATCCTAAATATCAGCAATACATATATTCTACTCAGGCAACAATAACTATTGTTAATAAGACTTTCGAGCCTGAAAATTCAATATCTACAACACTCATCAAGGTTGATGACGCTTATCAGTCATTTTCTAAGCTACTTGAGTACTATAATCAGGTGAAGCTAATGAAATCGGGCATTGAGCAGCCTTCAGTTATTTCTGAAGGTACTACTTATGGAGAAAACCTTTACCTTGGAAGCTTTTGTTACATTGGTAAAAATGTGAAAATAGGTGACAACGTTAAGATTTATCCAAACACTTTCGTTGGCGATAATGTAATTATAGGTGATAATACTATCCTTTTTGCAGGCGTACGTGTATACTCTGAGACTGAGATTGGTAATGGATGTACAATACATTCAGGATCAATTATTGGCTCAGACGGTTTTGGTTTTGTGCCAAATGAAGAAGGGGTTTACAATAAAGTTCCGCAGATTGGGAATGTTATCATTGAAGATAATGTAGATATAGGTTCGTGTACTACTATTGACAGAGCTACACTTGGCTCTACAGTCATTAAAAAAGGCGTTAAACTCGATAATCAGATCCAGATAGCTCATAACGTGCTCATTGGAGAAAATACTGTTATAGCTTCCCAGACAGGAGTTGCCGGTTCAACAAAAATTGGCAGCAATTGTATTATTGGAGGACAGGTAGGTATTGTAGGGCATATTACTATTGGTAATGGTGTAAGGATACAGGCGCAATCAGGCGTAGGTAAGAGCATTCCTGATGGTGAAATCATTCAGGGTAGTCCTGCATTAGGCTATAATGATTTTAATAAATCATATGTTCACTTCAGGAATTTCCCTAAAATAGTAGCTGATATCGACGAGCTAAAGCAACAAATAAAACAATAAACAACAGATATAATGGTTAAACAAACCACAATCAAGAGTGAGATTTCATTAAAAGGTGTCGGCCTGCACACAGGTAAAGAGGTTACAATGACCTTTAAACCCGCTCCTGTTAATAATGGCTACACTTTTGTAAGGGTAGATTTAGAAGGGCAGCCCGTTGTTGAGGCTGATGCCAATTATGTAGTTAATACCCAAAGAGGAACAAACCTTGAGAAAAAAGGTGTTAAGATACAAACGTCAGAACATGTGCTTGCCGCATTTGTAGGTTGTGATGTTGATAATGTTATAATTGAACTTGATGCTTCTGAGCCTCCAATCATGGATGGTTCGTCTAAATTCTTTGTAGAAGCTATTGAAAAAGTAGGTGTAGAGGAGCAGGATGCTGAGCGTAAGGTATATGTTGTAAAAGAAGTTATATCGTATACAGACGAAGCAACCGGAAGCGAAATCATTGTCATGCCTGCTGATGATTATCAGGTTACTGCAATGGTAGATTTTGGTACTAAAGTTTTAGGTACCCAAAATGCTACACTGAAAAACATGTCCGATTTTAAAACTGAGATCGCATCATCGCGTACTTTCAGTTTCCTTCATGAACTTGAAGCACTTTTAAATAACGGCCTTATAAAAGGGGGCGATCTTAATAATGCTATTGTTTATGTAGATAAAGAGATATCTCCTGAAACTATGGAGAGTCTTAAAACAGCTTTTGGTAAAGACAGTATAGCTGTTAAACCAAACGGCATCCTTGATAATCTAACGCTGCACTATCCTAATGAGGCTGCACGTCACAAACTTCTGGATGTTGTAGGAGACCTTGCTCTTATCGGTACAAGGATCAAAGGAAAAGTTATAGCAAACAAGCCTGGGCATTTTGTAAATACCCAGTTTGCTAAAAAAATGTCTAAGATCATAAAAATTGAAGAGCGTAATCAGGTGCCGGTATATGACCTGCACAAAGAGCCTTTAATGGATGTGAACAAAATAATGAGCATGTTGCCGCACCGTCCACCGTTCTTATTGGTGGATAAAATCCTTGAGATGAGCGACAATCATGTTGTAGGGCTTAAAAATGTGACTATGAACGAAAGCTTTTTCGTGGGTCACTTCCCGGGAGCTCCGGTTATGCCGGGTGTTCTTATAGTTGAGGCTATGGCACAGTGTGGAGGTATTCTTATACTAAGCTCTGTTCCGGATCCGGAGAACTACCTTACTTATTTCATGAAAATTGACAATGTGAAATTTAAACATAAAGTGCTTCCTGGTGATACGCTTGTGTTTAAATGTGACCTTATTTCACCTATTCGCAGGGGTATCTGCCATATGCAGGCTAATGCTTATGCAAATGGTAAACTGGTTGCTGAAGCAGAACTAATGGCGCAAATTGTCAAAAATAGCTAAACAGAAATTTATGAATCAACCGTTAGCATACGTACATCCGGGCGCAAAGATTGCTAAAAATGTAGTAATCGAGCCTTTTACCACTATCCATAATAATGTAGAGATAGGGGAAGGAACCTGGATAGGTTCTAATGTTACTATTATGGAGGGCGCCAGGATTGGCAAAAATTGTAATATATTTCCGGGTGCTGTAATATCTGCAGTGCCTCAGGATCTTAAATTTGGAGGTGAAGAATCACTTGCAATAATCGGAGACAACTGTACTATACGTGAGTGTGTTACAATAAACAGAGGAACTATTGCTTCAGGCCAGACAAGGCTTGGTAATAACTGTCTTGTAATGGCTACCGCACACATCGCGCACGACTGCCATATAGGTGATAATGCTATTATCGTAAATGGTGTTGCCCTTGCAGGACACGTTACTGTTGGTAATTATGCGATCATCGGAGGACTTGCAGCTGTACATCAGTTTATAAGTATTGGTGACCACGCCATGATTTCAGGCGGATCTCTGGTACGTAAAGATGTACCTCCGTTTACAAAAGCAGCAAAAGAACCTCTTTCTTATGTAGGTATCAACTCTATCGGTTTAAGAAGAAGAGGTTTTACTCCTGAAAAAATCAGGGAAATACAGGACATCTACAGGATATTATATCAAAAAAATTACAACACTACCCAGGCTTTAAGTATTATTGAGGCTGAAATGGAAGCTACACCTGAGCGTGATGAAATCATCCTGTTTATCAGAAACTCTTCAAGAGGGGTAATGAAAGGTTATACAGGTATATATTAAGATTAATTGATTATTTGTGGATTCGGTTCTTTTGCTAATTCTACAAATTAACAGATTCACAAATATTTAGAAAACAAAATAAACAAATTAAAAATGGCAAGTACATCAGATATCAGAAACGGTTTATGCATTAAGTTTAACCACGATATATATAAAATTATTGAATTCCTTCACGTTAAGCCGGGTAAGGGTCCAGCTTTCGTAAGAACTAAGCTTAAAAGCCTTACTACAGGTAAAGTATTAGATAATACATTTTCTGCAGGTCACAAAATTGATGATGTAAGAGTTGAGACGCATAAATTCCAGTTCTTATATGCTGAAGGTGACAACTATAACTTCATGCATGTTGAAACCTATGAGCAAATCTCATTGAATAAAGATATTCTTGATGCTCCGGATCTTTTAAAAGAAGGTGAAAATGTAATGGTTATCTGGAATACGGAAACTGATGCACCTCTTTCTGTTGATATGCCTGCTTCAGTTATTCTTGAAGTTACTTATGCTGAGCCGGGAGTTAAAGGTAATACTGCGACTAACGCTACAAAACCTGCTAAAGTTGAGACTGGTGCGTCTGTAAACGTACCTCTTTTCATCAATGAAGGTGATAAAATTAAAATTGATACCGCTTCTGGTCAGTACATGGAGCGTGTAAAAGAATAAATTTATTTGTTGTTCCGGTTATTTGAACTGATTATTTGTAAATTGGCAATTCAAATAACCGGATAACAAAAATCCAAGAAACTTAAATAAATGAAATTCCCAAATGTATATCCTTTAAAGGATATTGCTGCCCTAATAGGTTGCGAATATGTGGGTGATGATAATTTCCCTGTTCACGGTATGAATGAGATTCATGTTGTTGAGCCAGGGGATATTGTTTTTGTAGACCACCCTAAATATTACGACAAAGCCCTGCAATCAGCAGCAACTATTGTACTAATCAACAAGGAGGTTGATTGTCCTGAAGGTAAAGCTTTATTGGTGTCAGATGATCCTTTCAGGGATTTCAATAAGCTTACAAAACATTTCAGGCCGTTTCAGGCTTCAGGAGCTTCTGTTTCTGATTCAGCACAAATAGGAGAAGGGACTGTTATCCAGCCTAATACTTTCGTTGGTAACAATGTTGTTATCGGTAAAAATTGTCTTATACACTCTAATGTAAGTATTTATGACAATACCATTATTGGCGATAATGTAATCATTCATGCCGGTACGATTTTGGGGGCTGATGCTTTTTATTACAAAAAACGCCCTGAAGGATTCGACCAGCTTTTATCAGGAGGAAGAGTTATAATTCAGGATAATGTAGGCATTGGATCGCTTTGTACTATTGATAAAGGTGTTACAGGAGATACAACAATTGGCGAAGGTACTAAAATTGATAATCAGGTTCAGATAGGTCATGATACTATAATTGGTAAAAAATGTCTTATCGCTTCACAGGTTGGTATTGCCGGTTGTGTGGTTATTGAAGATGAAGTGACTTTCTGGGGTCAGTCCGGTACTACAAGCGGAATCACGATTGGTGCTAAAGCTGTAATTCAGGCGCAATCAGGTATAAGCAAATCTCTTGAAGGAGGAAAGGTTTATTTTGGAAGCCCTGCTGAAGAAGTAAGAGAAAAACTTAAACAAATGGCCAACGTTAAACGTATTCCTGAAATATTAGAAAAAATAAAATAAGTAATGAACGCAAAAGAGCTGGTATCAGAATATTACAATTCAGAGGCATTTAGGTCAAAAGCGGCAATGGAGGCTTACCTTCATGATGAGCTTATTATACAATGGCATAGTTCTAAAGGATATCTTCAGCTTGAAAAAAGCGATCTGCTTACTCTTGCCGAAGAACTTGAAAAATCATATTCTTCATCTAGCCTCGATGTTTCGCATATCGTAGCAGAAGGAGATACAGTTACTGTTCGTTATACACATTATGTAAACCCTATTGAAACGCCAAATGAGCAGATGACTCTTGCTCATTTTGTAGTAATATGGGAGATTAAAGACAACAAGTTATACAAGGGCTACCTTATGAGTCAGGTAGGATAGTTGTCTATATTATGTTTTAGTAAAAATATCTTTATAAAAGTCGTACAAAGCTTTAATTATATTTTACAAAACCTTATTTTTGCAACACGATTTAAAAAATAATTTAAAAAATATATCATGAGTGTTTTAGTTAATAAAGATTCCAAAATAATTGTTCAGGGATTTACAGGTAGCGAAGGTACTTTCCATGCTACTCAAATGATAGAATACGGTACTAACGTTGTAGGTGGTGTTACACCTGGAAAAGGTGGTACAACTCACTTAGACCGTCCGGTATTCAACACTGTTAAAGATGCTGTTGATATCGCTGGTGCTGATACAACTATCATTTTCGTTCCGCCGGCATTTGCTGCTGACGCAATTATGGAAGCTGCTGAAGCGGGTATTAAAGTAATCATCACGATTACTGAAGGTATTCCGGTTGCAGATATGATTAAAGCTTATGATTACATTCAGGATAAAGACTGTCGTTTAGTAGGTCCTAACTGTCCGGGTGTTATTACTCCGGGAGAAGCTAAAGTTGGTATCATGCCAGGTTTCGTTTTCAAAAAAGGTAAAGTAGGTATCGTTTCTAAATCAGGTACTCTTACTTATGAGGCTGCTGATCAGGTTGTAAAACAAGGTCTTGGTATTACTACAGCTATCGGTATCGGTGGTGACCCAATCATTGGTACTACTACTAAAGAAGCTGTTGAGCTTTTAATGAATGATCCTGAGACTGAAGCTATCATCATGATTGGTGAAATTGGAGGTCAGTTAGAGGCTGATGCTGCTAAATGGATCAAAGCTGATGGTAACAGAAAACCGGTTATTGGATTTATCGCTGGTGAGACTGCTCCTAAAGGACGTACAATGGGTCACGCAGGTGCAATCGTTGGTGGTGCTGATGATACAGCTGAAGCTAAAAAACGTATCATGAGAGAGAACGGAATCCACGTTGTTGACTCTCCTGCTGAAATCGGTAAAAAAGTTAAAGAAGTATTAGGTTAATTTATTCCTGATCCAAAATATAAAGTCCCGCGGTTGCGGGACTTTTTTCATTATAATCTCTGCAAATTTTTTACATTTCAGACATTTCTTCATCAGCGGCATCAAAATTAATGGTATTATAGGCTGCTTCTGTAAGCGTAACGTCTGCTTCTTTCTCTTCATTTAGAGTTTCTTCAAGTAAAGCGGCAGCTTCATTTTGTCCAAGAGTTTTAGCAAATGCGCAAAGTGTACCATACGTAGAAATCTCATAATGTTCAATCTTTTGCGAAGCAGCTATTATCCCTGCATCCCTAACAGGGCCAAGTTCTGTACTTTCCATAATATCCTGACCTTCCTTAATAAGGCCGTCCATCGCTTCACATTTCTTTGCAACTGCTTTTTTACCTGCCAGTTCAAAAACTCTTTCTAGTCTGGCGATTTGTTCTTCAGTAACAGCAAGATGCTCGTCTAGTGCTGTGATAAGATTCTCGCTTGTTGCATTTTTAGCCATTTTGGGTAATGCTTTGGTAAGTGCCTTTTCAGCCCAGTAAATATCTTTCAGGCTGTCTACATACAATTCCATTAGTCCGTCTGCTGCTGTACTTTTTGCTTTTACTTTACGTATAGCTGTAGATTTTGCAATAGTAGTTTTTCGTGTTCTTGCAGCTGATGTAGATTTTGTTGTTTTTGTTGCTGT
>QFQM01000637.1 GCA_003243255.1 Flavobacterium psychrophilum
GGCTCATGATGTCCCTCTGGGATGCGCTCCGGATGAATATGATGATCTCATATCAGGAACTTGTTCGCACCTTCCTTAAGGCAATTCTATACTTTAAACTGAGCACGAGAGTAGCGTCTTATCCTGACGTAAATGGGCGCTGCAGCTGTTATTGTAGATTATTGCTCTGGGAGGTAGGGTGTAGTCGAGTTAAATGTTGAGTGAAATACTAAGCCTCATACGACTACATGGATATTGAACGATTAGAACCTGGTTTTGTGAGGATGCATGATAATTAAAAGCCTTGTACATTCATCGAAATGCAAAGTCTGTGAAAGCGATGCCCATGTGTGTGGAGTTGTTGACTTTAATACTTCATGTGACAGTAAGTTACCCGACCATGCAGTCTTACCATTGACCGGGATACCAATTTATTATCATCGCTGCGAGAATTGTTGACCGCTGTATACTCATGCATTTAATGACTGGGGATTCGATGATTTTAAAAAATACATTTATAATGATGATTATATAAATCACGCTCCTGATTTTCTGGGTGTCCGTCCAAGGAATAATGCAGAATTGGTCATGTCTAATTTCAACTCAATACTGAAATGGAATGTACTCGACTATGGTGGTGGTGATGGCCAGCTTGCAAACTTACTCTGTGAGCAGGGTGTAAAAGCCGTTGGCTGGGATCCGTTTCATTTAAATTTAGAGTTGCCGCAAGGCAAATTTGAATTAATCACCTCTTTTGAAGTATTCGAACATACGCCAACCCCAGTTGCAACGCTCTTCGAGGCTTTCAGTTTTCTTGATGAGCGAGGGGCAATTTTCTTTTCTACATTAGTCAGCGATTCCATGACCAATGAAGGAACCCATAGTTGGTATGTTGCGCCCAGAAATGGTCATGTGACCATCCATACGAAAAAATCGCTTTCAATTCTGTTTGCGAAAGTTGGCATGCAAGTATTCAGTTTTAGCGATAGCGTGCACATAGCATATTTCCCAACGCCAGAGGACGCTTGATAAGACATTCTGGCCTCATTCTCTTAACGATATGAGGCTTTACTTGCTCAATCAACGCCAGCGAAATGGTCAGCGAACCCGAGTTGCAGGTCCGCATGACCAGGTAGCCGACAGTGACGTGCCAGCCATGTTTGAACGGTTTGTGTGATTTTTAACGCCATATACAGATTATTCTTGTTGCATTAGCTTGTTATTATTTTCACGCCTTATATAATCTCCATTATTACTTGTGAAACTACCTGTCATTATATTTCGTTTGCCTCTCTCCACCGTTTATTCATATTTTCTCCATAATTGCTGTAAAAATGTTTTTTACACTTTCATTGTTTTACTGATGCTCTGATTTGTTGACGAAGAAAAGGCTAAAGTGAATATCGTCAACACAGCATATGCCGCAAGAAAACATGAATAGTAAGGAACTATATTATGCGTAAACTCACCGCTCTGTTTGTTGCCTCTACCCTGGCTCTTGGCGCTGCTAACCTGGCGCATGCTGCCGATACCAC
>QFQM01000132.1 GCA_003243255.1 Flavobacterium psychrophilum
TGGATAGCGACACGGCCTTAACTGAGGTTTCCCATGAAAAAAGGTATTCACCCGGAAAATTACAGATTAGTTGCTTTTAAAGACATGTCTAACGACGAAGTTTTTATCACTAAATCTACTGCTGACACAAAAGAAACAATCACTCACGAAGGTGTTGAATATCCTGTAGTGAAAATGGAGATCTCAAGAACTTCTCACCCTTTTTACACTGGTAAATCTAAACTTATCGATACTGCTGGTCGTATCGACAAATTCAAAACTAAATATGCTAAATTCAACAAATAATAGTTGGATTTCAATCATACAGAAAAGCCTCCCAATCGGGAGGCTTTTTTTATGGCTTCATCAAAGGAGAAGAATTAGCTTCATTTTCCTGTTTAGAGTAATAATTATAGAGATCGGGTGTTCCCCTCTCCTTTGGAGAGGGGCTAGGGGTGAGGCCAAAAAGCAATAAGGTGCTAATTTTTGAAATTACTGTAATTCGTGCCTAAATACATTTCGAAACTTTGTAACTTTGAGACTTTGTAAACCGACAATCTATCACGATGAATTATATCCTTTTTGACGGAACTGTGCGCAATGCCCTGCTTCCATTTACCTATACACGCCCTGTAGCTGATATTCGCGTAGGGATTCTTACCATTCGCGAAAAATGGGAAAAATACCTTGGCTATACTACCACAACACTTACAGAGGAGTATCTTATGGAGAAGTTTCCAATGGTAGAAATGGAAGAGAATGTAATGATAAACGCTTCTTTCCTGCCTAACGAGGTGTTAGCTGAGATGGTTATGGCACTGGAGCCTAACCAGGCGATCTTTAAAGGAGATGATGTAATTGCTTTTTATACTAATGATACTCAGGAAGAGGTGGATTTTGACACCTATGATGTTATTGAATTTACTGAAGACTGCCTTACGATAGAGAATCCGTGGGACATTTTCCAAAAGAATGATGCTGCTATCCGTGAGGATTTTGAATTACTGACGGAAGGACGCAATTCTCAGCCTATACCATCAAGTGTTAACGTGATTGCTGCCGAAAATATCTTCATTGAAGAAGGGGCAAAGCTTGAATTCGTAACGCTAAATGCTTCTACAGGTCCTATATATATAGGTAAGAATTCTGAGATAATGGAAAATTCTGTTATCCGTGGGCCATTTGCGCTTTGCGAAGAAGCCCAGGTAAAACTGGCAACCAAAGTGTATGGTGCGACTACTGTTGGCCCTCACAGCAGGATAGGCGGTGAGGTAAGCAATTCGGTACTGTTTGGTTATTCTAACAAAGGGCATGACGGTTTCCTTGGTAATTCTGTGCTTGGCGAATGGTGTAACCTTGGTGCCGACACCAATAATTCTAACCTTAAGAATAACTACGAAGAAGTTAAACTATGGAGTTACGAAAAAGAAGGTTTCGTTAAAACCGGACTTCAGTTCTGCGGACTGATGATGGGTGATCATAGCAAATCAGGTATAAACACCATGTTCAATACCGGTACGGTTGTAGGGGTTAGCGCTAATATTTTTGGCAGTGGTTTCCCGCGTAATTTTGTACCAAGCTTCTCTTGGGGAGGTGCGTCAGGATTTACAACCTACGTTACTAAAAAAGCTTTTGAAACCGCTAAAATTGTAATGTCACGCCGTAAGGTTGAGTTTACCGAACATGATGCTGCTATTTTAGAGCATGTGTTTGAGGAAAGCAAAAGATGGAGGAAAGAGGATTAATCTGGTAATACGGTAATTTGTTGATTTGAAATCGCATAAATCAAAATCAAAATATACTATAGGAAGCCTGCTGTTATTGCTGGCTTTCTTATTTTATGTAGGCTGTAATCCTGATAGAAAACAGGACAGGCAAAAACCAAAACAAGATAAGGTTGAAAGTCATTCCGTTACTGATAGTCTGACAGTTTTTGAAGGTAAAGTAACCGGAATTAAAGACGGTGATACTTTTGAGGTATTGCGTGACGGCAAACCTGAGCGTGTACGTCTCGTGGATATTGATTCACCTGAAAGTCAACAAGCCTTTGGTAAGGCGGCTAAAAAATACGCGTCTGATTTATGCTTTGGAAAAACAGTAAGGGTAGAGCCTAAAAAGAAAAGAGATAGGTACGGACGTATATTGGGAACTATATATGTAGATGATACGCTGGATGTAAACGCAGCAATGATAAAAGCAGGTTATGCATGGCGATACAAATATTCCCGCAACAAAGATTATGGTGCTTATGAAAAGGAAGCCCGCAAATCACGATTTGGTTTATGGGCAGATGAGAACCCTATAAATCCGTGGCAATGGAGAAAAGAACAAAAGCAACGACATACGAATTATTAATAAACAAAAGAGGAGCATTTGCTCCTCTTTGTGTTAGTCGTCTATTCTCAGGAATTTACCTGCTGTGTCAAATTCCAGTTCGGTTCCGTTTGAAAGTTCAATATCATAACCGGCAATCTTTTTATCTATCTGAACAACATTCTGTCCCTTAAAGTTAGTAGCAACATAGCTATTGATGGCTTTCGGTATTACTGATGCCGGTATACCATTACGGTTTTCAATTTCATCCCAGTTGCCTTTGGCATCAAAATTAATCCGTACACCGTTGGAAAGCGTTGCGTCATAATCGGTATCAAACATTTCCTTGTCCAGTTTGGCAGATGTTACGGTAGCTCCTTTAAAGTTTTGTTTAATGAAGTTTTGTGCTGTAGTGGGTAACTGTGCAGCAGTAATCTTTTTTTCCTGGGCAAATGATAGGGATGTTATGCTTACTGATATTAAGGTAAGTAAGATTGTAAATCGTTTTTTCATGATAGATAGTTCCTTGTTAGAACATAAAATTAATCAATTATTCTGTTAAGTATTTCAAAACAAAAACCTTGCCTTAGTCATCTATTCTTAAAAATTTGCCATTGTTATCAAATTCCAGTTCCAGATCATTCATAAACTCTAATTTATAGCCCCAGCGTTCTTTTTCAAATTTTTCTACCTGTTGTCCTTTGTAGTTGGCAGCAATGTAAGATGCTATTGGAGCAGGTAATATGCTTGCAGGCAATGCAGTTTTGTTGCCATCAGCTTCATCAAAATTTCCTTTTCCGTCAAATTCTATTTCTGCTCCACCTGTAAGGACTACTTTATAGTCGGTTTCCATAAGGTCTTTATCTTCTATAATGTAAGACGGTGCCTGATTAGGGAAATGCTTGCCCAGATACGTTTGTGCCGGAGCGGGCAGTTGTTTAATTGTAATGTTACGCTTTTGTGCACATGCCGATATAGTAAATAATAAGGTAAGTACAAGCGCCGGTAATAAGCTGAATTTCGTTTTCATGATAGGTATGTTTTAAATTTCTTATACAAACCTATCACCTGAATCTGGAAACAATTGGGAAAATTAAAAATTAACTTTCTTTTACAGGAAAGGTTATGGTAAACGTATGCAGTCCGTTAAAGCTGTAATCGGCTTTAAGCCTGTAATTGGTAAGGATCGAATTTACGATAGAAAGCCCCAGACCGGTTGACTGTTCATTGGTAATATCTCTGTAAAACCTTCTGAAAACAGCATCTTTATCAAGTGCTGTTTCACGGCCTGTATTACTTATCGTAAAGCTGTCGGGACTTATTATGATCTTTACCTTTCCTCCGTTATGGTTGTGTACTATAGCATTTTTAAGCAGATTACTAATCAGTGTTACCGCAAGCCCTTTGTTCATGTTAAACATAAGCTCTTGTTTTGCGTCAACGCTTAGGGTAATATTTTTGTAATCGGCAAGATCCTGAAAATCTTCAGCCAGTTGTTCGGTAAGCTGGTTAAAGTTTACAGCTTCTTCATCGGCATACTGCCTGTTTTCTATCTTAGACAGCATCAGGAGTGATTTATTCAGGCGCACCAGCCTGTTGAGTGTGTCACTAACACGCCCGATTTCCATCATTTGTTCTTCTGAAAGTTCATTCTTTTCTACGAACAGTTCAAGTTTGTTGAGGCTTATGGCTAATGGTGTCTGTAATTCGTGCGATGCATTTTCGATAAAATGTTTCTGGCTGGCATAAATCGCCTCGTTGCGCTTAAGCAGGTCTTCCAGTTCGACTCCCAGGGTTTTGAATTCCGCGATGGGTGAGTGAGGTGCTGTAAACGAATTTCCGGTACCTAATCTGAAGTTTTTAAGTCCGTTGAGCATTTCATAAAATGATTTCCACGCCTTTCTTAATATAACATGGTTTATTAGCGCAATGCTTATAACCAGCATTATATATAACGCAACAAGTGCAGTAAGGAGGTCTTCAAGTAATTCGTCTTCTTCCACCATAGAAGCCCTGATTGTAAGTTTGTACGGATTTCCGTTCTTGTCGTTAAAAACGGTTTCCAGCAGACGTACGGGTTCATTGTCATCATCATATTCCATAAACTCGAATGTGCTGATGAACTTATCAGAGAAGTCATAAAGCTGCCCTTTTGCAAGAGGTGTTACTTTATATTGATTTATACCAAATTCCCTTGCTTCAAGGACCTTCTCATTGGCATATGCCTCACGGATTATGAGTATTTTGGAATTTTTAAGGCCGTCGTCTATATTGTCATACACTTCATCTAATATAACAGCATAAAAAAGCCCTGCCCAGATAGCAATGACGCCTAAAAGGGCAATAATCAGATAGCGGAGTGTATAATTACGTAACTTCATCAGCTCATTTTATATCCCATACCGTATACAGCCTGAATATCGGCTTCAGCATTGGCATCTTTAAGTTTTTTGCGAAGGTTTTTGATTTGTGAATATACAAAATCCAGATTATCGGCCTGATCGATATAATCTCCCCAAACTGCTTCAGCTAAAGCCGTTTTGTTGATCAGCCTGTTAGGATTGATCATAAAATAATATAAAAGGTCGAATTCCTTTCGGTTGAGTGTAAGTTCGCTACCATTTATATGAACCGTTCGTAGCTCGGGAGAAAGTTTAAGGTTATTCCATGTTATGGCGGTATCACCATCGTGGTTTTTCCTACGAATGGCAGATTTAATCCGGGCATGAAGTTCGGCAAGATGAAAAGGTTTGGCAAGATAATCGTCGGCGCCAAGGTCCAGTCCGGCAACTTTATCGTCTACGGCATCTTTTGCAGAGATGATGATAACAGCTTCCTTTTTTTTGAGTGCTTTTAATTCGCGAACCAAATCGAGACCGCTGCCATTGGGTAGCATAATGTCTATAAGCACGCAGTCGTAATCATACGATCCGATTTTATCCATTCCGGAAATAAAATCGTGAGCAGTTTCTACTATGTATTTTTCTTTTTCGAGAGATTCCCTAATTACTTCCCTGAGTCCCTGTTCATCTTCTATGATTAGGATTTTCATGCCGCCTTTACTTTTTAGTACATCAAATATACTGATTAGGCAGCCAAGGTAAAATCAGATTTTGGAAACATTTGGGAATTTTAATTTAAGATTGGGCTTCCTTTGGAATCCAGGGCAAAACTAAGGGCGCTACCATTGCTCAATGCCAGTTTGCATCGCGATTCAGATCGTTCTATGCGGGTTACAAGAGTGTTGGAAAAATTGTTTTTGAAGTATTCGGCAAAGGTTTTACCTAAAAACTTACACTGAACGGGTTTTCCCTTACCGTCTATAAGTGTCCATATGCCTTTGTCTGAAAATTTTATCTCAGTATTATCATTAAGCACTATACCATAGGATGTAGTGGTTGCGTCGTATACTTTTATTGCATGATGAAGCGGGCTTTTGAAATGAGTAAGAAACGATCTTACCATAGAAGGCAGCTCAGAACGGTAAACTGTTTCTTTTTCCTGACCCTTTGCAGAAAGCACTGCAATAAACATTACGGCGGCAGATAATAGTGATTTCATATTTCAGCAATTTTTTGGTTTTCCTAAGTTAGGCAAAAAAAACGCTGCTTCGACACTTTTATGATTTTTTTAAACGCAAAAAATGCGTTAAAGTTTTTTAACCCTCTTTAAAACCAGCAAATTCAGTGGGTTTATGCCAAGCCCCGACACATTGCTGCGGGTGAATCGTGATACCTTGTCATAAAAGAGAGGAACTACCGGAGCTTCATCCATCATCAGGGCATCCATTTGTTTGTAAAGTTCATGCCTTTTTAGGTCGTCAGTTTCCAGGAAGGCAGCTTCGTATAGTTTGTCGAATTTGTCGTTTTTAAAATGCGTGTAATTTGGCCCACCCGGCGAGAAGTTTTTACTATAGAATAATGATAGGTAATTTTCGGCATCCGGATAATCGGCTATCCAGCTGGCCTTAAAGAATGAAACTTTTCCGGTAGAGATGGATTGTGTAAGGGTAGAGGGAGGATTAACATCTACCTGAACATTTAGTCCTATCTTTTGCCATTCGCGTTGCAGGTATTCGGCAATGTCAAGATAAGAAGCTGTGGTGCTCATTAGTATCTTTGGGTTGCTGTCTCCTGTTTGCTTTTTATAATCGGCAACCAGCTGTCTTGCTTTTTCGATATCGAAATCGTAACCTTTGATACCAAAACCACCAAGACCGCTAGGAATCATGCCGTTTGTTGCTGCCGTACCCATGCCATTGCGAAGGAAAAGAATCATTTTGGCACGGTCAAAGCCATAATTAAGTGCCTGTCGAATGCGTTTGTCTTTAGCGGCTTTATCTGTTCCGTCAAGTCGAAACCCCATATACTCAGTATTAAGATATGGGCCGGTAATCATTTTTACATCCTTACGGTATTTAGGCTGAAGCTCCCCTTTTGGCGTAAGTATTTCATCTTTATAAGAAGGATCGAGGCCCGAAACAAAATCAAGTTTGCCCTGTACAAACTGAAGGAAACCACTTTGTTTGTCAGGAAGGAAAGTAATGGCTACAGCCTCCATATAAGGTAGTTGTACGCCCTTTTCGTCCTTTTCATAATACAAAGGATTTTTTCGAAGTACCATTTTTACATTCTCTTCCCATATTTTTAGCTGAAAAGGCCCTGTGCCAATTGGCTTAGACCTGAAGTCATAACCATTTGTACTAAAAGCTTCAATAGGCACTACCGATGCATATTTCATGGTAAGCAAACCAAGGAAAGCAGGGAAGGTTTTGGTTAGTTTTATTTCGAAGATGGTATCGTTAACTGCTTTGAAGTTATCTACATTTTGAAGTATCCAACCTCCGGGAGCAGCTACCTTTTCGTCGCGAAGGCGGTTAAGGCTGTAAGCAAAATCGGTTGCTTTTACAGTACGTGTACTGTCTGTACCAAAAAGGATATTTTTATGAAAATACACATCGTTGCGAAGCGTAAACGTATAGGTTTTGCCGTCGGGAGAAATTGTCCACGATTTAGCGATATCCGGCTTAATGTTAAGGCTGTCGTCAAGCTGTACCAGCCCGTTAAACAGCTGGTTACATACCCATATAGAAGGGCGTATTTTGGCAAATGCCGGGTCTAAAGAGTTGACAGCCGCGTTTTCGTTATAACAAAAAACAAGGTTGTCGCGGTTTTCAGAATTCGTTTTACCACAAGAAGAGAAAAATAATATTAAGCAACAAATTGATATATAGTATATTATTGATTTCATCAAGTCGATTTTTGTGTGTAAATTTGCAAACTCTTTTTATATGGGGTAAATATAATTAAAGTTACTACTTTACAAGTAGCTTATAGAATGGAAAACAGGAAAAAAGTCGCTTTTTATACATTAGGATGCAAACTGAACTTTTCAGAGACATCTACAATTGCCCGCAGTTTTCAGGATGACGGTTTTGACCGCGTTGATTTTGAAGATGTAGCGGATATCTATGTTATCAATACCTGCTCGGTTACCGAGAATGCCGATAAGCAGTTTAAACAGATCGTAAAAAAAGCACTTAAGAATAATGATAAGGCGTTTGTAGCAGCCGTAGGCTGTTATGCTCAGCTTAAACCCGAAGAACTTGCTGCCGTTGATGGCGTTGACCTTGTTCTTGGTGCTACCGAAAAATTCAAGATTACCGATTACATCAACGACCTGTCTAAAAATGATATGGGCGAGGTGCATTCGTGTGAAATATCTGAGGCCGATTTTTATGTAGGCAGTTATTCAATTGGTGACCGTACGCGTGCTTTTCTTAAAGTACAGGACGGCTGCGACTATAAATGTACCTATTGTACAATTCCATTGGCGCGAGGTATTTCCCGTAGCGATACTTTGGAGAATGTACTTAAGAATGCCAAAGAGATATCTCAGCAAAACATCAAAGAGATCGTACTAACCGGTGTAAATATCGGTGACTATGGTAAAGGAGAATTCGGTAACAAAAAACACGAACATACTTTCTACGAACTGGTTCAGGAGCTGGACAAAGTAGAAGGAATTGAGCGTTTACGGATATCTTCTATCGAGCCTAACCTGCTTAAGAATGAGACTATACAATTCGTATCGCAAAGCCGCACTTTTGTGCCGCATTTTCATATTCCGTTACAGTCAGGAAGTAATGATATACTGAAACTGATGCGCCGCCGTTACCTTCGTGAGGTGTATACCGAGCGTGTAAACAAAATAAGGGAGGTTATGCCGCATGCCTGTATCGGTGTCGATGTTATTGTTGGTTTCCCGGGTGAGACGGACGAGCATTTCCTTGAAACTTATAATTTCCTTAACGAACTTGAAATTTCGTACTTACACGTATTTACGTATTCTGAAAGGGATAATACCCCAGCAGCGATTATGCCGGGCGAAGTACCAAACAATGTTCGTGCTAAACGCAGCAAAATGCTAAGAGGACTTTCGGTTAAAAAACGTCGTGCTTTCTACGAAAGCCAGTTGGGAACCACAAGAACAGTATTGTTTGAAGGAGAAAACAAAGAGGGTTACATCCACGGATTTACAGAAAACTACGTGAAGGTAAAAACCCCATGGAATCCGGAACTGGTAAACACGCTTCACGAAATTAAGCTTACCACTATTGATGAAGATGGCATCGTAAGGATGGAGTTTGTAAATCCTCAGGAAGGAGCAATTACTACAAGTGTGTTTAAAGATATATCGGCTTAAAAGGATAAAAATCAATTAGAAATGAAGACCTTATTTGAAGGAAAAGTTGGTGTGTTTCTAGCTTTATTATTAGGGACTTTATTGATTCTTGTATGGTTAGATTTTGTTGATGAAGAATTTTCTTATCATGACATATTGTTGAATCTCATGGACTAGCTTTTGATTTACTCGTTTTTGGAGCTGTTATAACTTATTATGAGATAAAAAAGCATAATGAAGAAGTAATAATTAATCAAGCTAAGGAACGGGGTGCTCGAATTGATAGATACAGGGAAGAAATAAATGATTATAAATTTTGGAACACTCAAGAATCATTTTACCGTACAAGAGGTTTAATTAAAAGGTTGGTTAATCTAAATGCTACCGAATTGGACTTGAGTCACTGTTATTTAAAAGGTGATAAATCATTTTCTACTTATAAGGATATGGTTGGATGGAAGTTTTCTGCAGCTAATTTAGAAGACTCTTTTTTTCTTCAAAGTGATATGCGAAATTCACATTTTTATCTTACTATTTTAAAAGATGCGACTTTTAATAAAGTTAATTTAGAGGGATGTGCTTTTGATTCTTCAAATCTTCTGAATACAAAATTTAAAAATTGTAATCTAATTAATACGAGTTTTGATAATGCAGTGGTAGATGATAGGGATTGGTTTGAAACTTTGGAAAAAAATGAAAATACAAATGTTACTGAACTTCGTGAAAAATATAAACTTGAGGATTATTTTGAGTTTGATGATGATCATGATTTTAGTAAACCCGAATGGTATAAAATCCTTCTTAAATAAATATGAATTTCTTTAAAGGTATACCCACATAAAACCGAAAATGAATTAAACTTAAAAAGACAAAGAAAGGAAATCCTTTTTGCCTTTTTATGAGATAATTTTTTTATTCTATAAAACTATTTCTCTATCTTCTTACCTATCAACTTCTCTAGTTCTGTATACATATCATCTATAGATAGTACCTTAAGATCTGTATGATTTCTTAGAAAATCGGCATTTAGTTTTACTAAAGCTTCAGGGATTTCAAAGTAGGTGTCATCATCTATTCTTTCCTTTACCGGGCTTTTGCCGAATTCCTGTTCCATAAAGCCATCAAATTCCTTGCGGGTAAGCGCGTCAATTTTTTCCGTCTGGGAAAGGAAATAATCAAGATGCTCCTGAGAGCCTACTTTTTCAAATGCTTTTTCTAATAAAGTATTCAGTTCGTCGGTCCATCCTGAAGAATGAACAAACTTAGCAAAGCCATCGCTGTTTACATGTGTTGTGTAATAATCAAGGTAATAGCTTGTAAGAGCATCTTCGTGAATGTCTTCATCTTTTACACCTTCTTCACGCAAAAGATTTATTACCGCAATATTTGAGTTGATTATATCCTGAGTTTCCGGACTCTTAAATGAATTTTCAGAAACGATTATTTTGTCAAGTTTCATAGTGTTGTTTTATGTTGTGTGTACAAAATTACAAATAATATTATGCCTGTAAGGTTATAACGCGCCCATTGATATGTACGTTTTTAAAATCGAAGGCTGATGCAATCCATTCAAAGGCTTTAGGATGATACAGGAATACGTGGGTAGGGTCTGTTTTGTAGAACCATGTTGCAAAATCCCTGTTTTCATCAAACATATCGGTCATGATGTATAGTTTACCTTCCGGTAAAAGCAAATTCCTTAATTGGGTGAATTCTTTATGTGGTTCTTTAAAATGTTCCGCAACTTCTGTACAGGCTATGTAATCATATTTTTGAGTAAGCTTTTCGGGATCATTAAAAAAGAAAAGATCATACTGGCTGATGTCATAACCATTATCTGTAAGTACTTTTACGATGGGTGATCCTGTTCCTGCACCAAAATCGAGTCCTTTGTGGTTTTGACCAAAATCATTCAGTATAAGATTGGTCACAGGGCTTAAGAAATTCTGGTAGCGAATATCTTCAGGATCGTTGTTGTGGCACAGGTAATGTGCTTTTTCTTCTTCCGGTGTCAGAAAGCAATCAGGATGGGTAAAAACCGAAAGGCAAAGGGAACATTGTAAAAACTCCCTTTGCCCTTTAGTATGGTAATGTTTTGATTCTCCGCTGCAAAGCGGACAGTCAGTTGTATTCATCGCTTACGGATTGGTTGACCAGATGCCGCTATCTTTAATAAATACCCTTTTGTTCAGTTTCAGCTGGGCAACAATAAGCTCGGCTACATCTTCAGCCTGCATTACCTTGTCCGGATTACCGTCAGTCAGGTTAAGGTCTTTAGCCATATCGGTAGCAACAGTGCTTGGTGTAAGGGCAGTAACCCTGATGTTATGCTTGCGAACTTCCTGCATAAGTGATTCTGTAAGGCCTAAAACTGCGAATTTAGATGCACTGTAGGCACTTGTCAGTGCAGCACCTCTCAATCCTGCTGTAGAAGATATATTGATGATGTCACCGCTTTGCTGCTCTATCATGTTAGGCAGTACCGCTCTGGTAGCGTAGTATATACCAAAAAGGTTTACTTTGATTATGTTTTCAAACTCTTCTGGGGTAAGGTCAAGGAACTTGCCAAATTTGCCAATGCCTGCGTTATTGATTAGGATGTCGATAGTTTTAAATTCAGCTATTGCTTTTTCAATCGCTTTATTTACCGAATTGATGTCGGCAATATCGGCAGTAAGCACAAGAGTTTTTACGCCAAAAGCCTGAGCCTGGGCAGCTGTTTGTTCAAGGTCGGCAGCAGTACGTGCTAAAAGTATTACGTTAGTGCCTTCTTCGGCAAGGGCAAGCGCTACAGCTTTGCCAATACCTTTTCCTGCGCCTGTAATAAGCGCATTCTTGTTTTTTAAACTTTGCATTATAGATGTTTTATTGGAATTTATTATAGTCGGATACCCGGAGGGAGCATCTCTTTATATTTGGGGTTTTTCCTGAAAAAGGCCGCTACTTTAGGATGTGTAGGTACTACACGCCATCTTTTTTCCTCGGCGGTATCAAGAATGGTTTTTATGAGGTCAACGGAAAAAAAGTTAATATAGAAAAAGAACTAAGGAGTTCAATAGAAAATACGATTACAATAGCACCAGAGGATTGG
>QFQM01000638.1 GCA_003243255.1 Flavobacterium psychrophilum
GGAAATGCAGGGCTACACTAATCAAATTCGTTAACCATTAAACCTTATCCTTTAATATTATAACAACTAAACCGTGTCCTTGTACTAACGCTTCACAATATTATTTCCGGATATTGATAATGATCAATAATGGTCACCCGGAAACTTGTAAGTCAGCTTGAAACAAAGCCCCACCAATTACGGTGGGGCAACCCCGCAGTGATACTATTAACCTATAGATCGCTGTTGTACAATAAATAAACGTAAGGAGCAGGACGTTGGATTTAAGCCGATAACCAAACTGATGCTATTTGACGTAAATCAATCCGTTGATGCACTAAAGGTGGCTTCTTTTATTGTAGCGTTATTTATAAAGTCATCACTTGCCCGCTGGTATGCTGACCGTTATAGCAAATAAGGTTACCCCGTTTGAACGATCGCGATGCGTTTTCCGTTCAGAAGGGACGGTCATTTCTTCTGAAGAGAAGATCATTTCTTCCGAAGGGATCATCATTTCTTCTGAAGGGAAGGTCGTTTCTTCTGAATGGATCGTCCCTTCTTCTGAAGGGATCGTCGTTTCTTCAGAAGGGACGGTCATTTCTTCAGAAGGGAAGATCATTTCTTCTGAAGGGAAGGTCGTTTCCTCTGAATGGATCGTCATTTCTTCTGAAGGGATCGTCGTTTATTCTGAACCGGGAGCCATCTTTCCGGCACCGAACGCAGTATGAATTTGACTTATATCATTTTTCGGTTATCCATATACTAAGTAATAAAGCCCCTGCGTTTATTGATCGTATTCGCGATACAGGCTGATATCAGTTTATCTTACTTACTCCGTACTTCCGCACACTATCTTATTAAGAGTTCCATCATTGGTTAATCCTTCTCTGGTTAGCAGCTTCACCCTATTCATTAATTAAAATCTTGTATTTATGCAAAAGAACCGGGTAAAGTTTGATTATAGCAAACTTACTGATTCCGAGTTATTGGCTTTTAGCCAGGCCGTTGTAATCGCAATGACCGCCAGTGCTTCCTTCTTCCCCACCCCCAATCCCACTGTTACCGCTCTCAATACAGCAGTGGTAGACTATGGTACAGTGCTTGGTATAGCAGCCACGCGCGATAAAACTGCCATAACCACTAAAAACGAAAAGAAGGAAAAAGTGGTATTGATGCTGGCCGATATGGCAGCGTATGTAAATAATATTGCCAGCGGAGATGAAGCCAAGTTGTCTGCCAGCGGCTTTGACATAGTAAAGCAGGCTGAAACAAACCCGCCGATAGACATTCCTAAAAACATGTTGGTGCAGGCCGGTCTCAATAGCGGAGAAATGGTATTGTCTATCGATAGAGTGCAAGGCGCATTGAGCTACAACTTTCAAATCACGCCCGACCCCCTTACGCCTGAAAGTGTATGGGAAACGCAGCCTACCTCGAGGCGTAAATATTTGTTTCAAAACCTTGAAGTAGGTAAAACCTATTGGTTTCGTGTAGCCGCCATTGGTCCGAGAGAGCAGGTTACTTACTGCAA
>QFQM01000639.1 GCA_003243255.1 Flavobacterium psychrophilum
ACGCAGCGCGCGCATCTGCTCGGCAATCGCGGCACCGACCGGCAGCACGTCGACGGCAAACACTGGACGCCGCACGCGCTCGGTACGGCATGGGATCTGCACCGGCACCTCGACGCGCACCGCAGTGGGTTCGGTCGGCTCAACTACCTGGGCGGCACAACCAGCCAGAGCCAGGCACAGGACAACAGTCAGCCGCTTCATTGCGCACGCTCCCGGCGTAGTTCATCGTCGAATGCCGCCGAGGCTGCAGCACAGGCATCAACCCCGGCCGGCGTGCGCTCCTGCAGCACCTGCTGCGCCTGCTGGTCAGCCTGCTGCGCCCTGCCCTCGGCCTGCTGCTGTACATCCCTAGCACGGGCGGCGCGCTCCAGCTCGGCCGCGCGCTGATCCGCCAGCGCGGTGTTCTGCTCAATGACCTGGCCGAGCAGCGTGGTGCGCGTGCTGCGGCAGGCGCCGAGCTTGCCAGCGTCATCGAATCGGGCCGTGCGCTCTGTCTCCAGCTCGGCCTGCAGGGAGCTGACGCGGATCTGCTGCACCACGACCAGCACCAACCCGAGCAACAGTGCCCAGCCCCAGGCCGGGACTAACTTCACCAGCGCGCCCATGCTTCCTCCCAGCTCGGCAGCTCGATGGTCTGGCCAGCCAGATGGTGGGTACAGTCGCCCAGGTACTGGATCTGCCCGTCAGTGATGAACGAATGGCACACGCGGTCCCCATCGCTCCACTTGTAGCGACAGAGCACCGAGGGCGTGAAGGTCGGCGCATCGGCGTTGCCGTTGTAGCCCCAGCGCGCACCGGGGCCGTCACCGGTCTGGACGGTGTGCGGCATATCGCAACCCAGGCAGAAGAACGAGAGCGCACCAGGCGCCGATTCAGCCAGGCAGCGGGATATCGCCTTGTACTCATAACCGCTCATGCCAGCGCCCTCCGCACACCCTCGTCGATCACCGCATCGGCATACGGCTGGCGGCCGTTCTCGTGCTTGATGATCTCCACAACCAGAGCACGCAGCACAGGGCGCTGCCGCACATCGATCACGGCGTCAGGCGTAACGCCGAGGGCCTTGGCGACGGCGGAAATGTAGGCCTCGGTATCGTTTTCGTTGCCAGGTGCCCAGCGGCTGATGGTCTCGCGCACGGTGTCGATGCCAGGCCCGCCCACGCCAGGCATGCCAGACTTACCTCGGTAGTTCAGCAGCAGCTTGGCCAGTGCACGAATGCCGTTCTCGGGCGAGTCGAAACGGGCGAAGCGCGGCCGAGGCACACCCAGCTCCAGGCCGAGCTGGCCTTGCCAGTTGTTGCGCGGGGTGAAGTCGATGTTGCCGGGGTTGTTGTTGCGGACGCCACGTGGTGTGGACATAGTTTCCTCCAGGCGAAAAAAAGCCCGCGCGTGGCGGGCAGCGGATGATCAGATAAAATCCGACAAACGGAACATTGTTCCCATTGCATCATAGGAACAATGTTCCTATAGTTACACCCATGCCAGCCGCACAGGCCAGGCGACAAAAG
>QFQM01000640.1 GCA_003243255.1 Flavobacterium psychrophilum
TGATCAGAGCCCTGGTTTCCGCGTTGGGCGCGCGCGTGCACACCAGGACCGCTTCTCCGTTGGGCACGTAACGCATGGCCTTCTGTTCCGCCCGGACGATCGCGCGATACTTCACCGCCTGGTAGACACCCCGCTGGAGCTCGTCTTCGCTGCATCGGCTGGTTTTCACCTCCACGGCCAACCGATGCTTGCCGTTGTCGAAGTGCGCGTCCAGCCGATCACCGGAGCTCAGCAGCTTTTCGTTTGTGCCCGCGGGAAAGTTCCCGTAGTCCACGAACTCCTCGGGGTGGCTGGCAACCCACGCCTTCAAGGCCTTGTGCTCGTCGCTTTCGGGTTTTCCACCCTCCTGGACTTTCGGAAGGGGAATTGGCGCGTCAGCCGCCGCTTCCTCCACCGCTCCCGTTGCCGGGATCAGCATCGTGGCACCCAGGGCGCGGGCGACCCGGTCCCAGTCCGGGTAAGTGAAAACGTCTTCCATCGCCTCTCGCAGGTGGGCGCGTCGCTCGTCTTCGGTGTCCAGCTTCTTGCCGGCGAAGTAAGCCGGGGAGATGGTAATGGCGCCTTCCCCGGGGTGCTTGGTGGCCTTGTTGATCACTATCGCGTGGAGTGGTGGGATGGGTTCCTTCCACTGCTCGCTGAGCCACTGCAGGGCTTGAGCGACGCCCCCGGCCACGGTGCCGTAGAGGTCCTTGCGGGGTTTGATCTCATGACCGAATGTGTCGTGCAGCTCCTGAGCCAGGTCGCTGTAGGAGTGGGCCTCACCCTCCTGGGCCCACCGGATCAGGATGGGCAGCGCGTCTGGAATGACCTGGCTTCGCCAGGGTGTGCGCGCGAACTCAACCTTCGACCAATCGAACTTCTCCATTCTCCACCCCCTCCCTTATCCTCCCTCCATGGTAGCCGCGGGGTAAGGGTAGGAAAACGATGAGGGGGCCGGTTTCCCGGCCCCTCTCGTCAATCTTCGTCCGGCAGCAAGATCGTCACCACGGGTTCCCGGTTGTCCCCCGGCCCACACAAGGCTTTCAGGGTGACCAGCCGGTGCGTCGACCGGGTCAGTCCCGAACGTTCATCTGGAACCGCCTCATTGGTCTGCCAGTCGCCGGCATCTGGCAACGCCACGTGGAGCTGGTAGTGAATCTCCGAATCAGAGCCGCTCTCCAGCTGGATTGCCACGTGGAGCATGAAGAGCACGTCCCAGAGCCGGCCCTCCACGGACTGCCCACGCATCTCCAGCCCCGCGGGCACTTCGACGTAGCGTGCCCACGCGGCGTGGGTGATGGCCACGGGCAGCTTGAAGCCTGCTTCCTTCGCCACGTCGGACACGTCCACCAGGACGCCGTCCTCAATTGCCTGAGCTCGGGTGTAGGAATGGATGAGATCGGAAGGTTCGAACATGCGCTGCTCCTCGCTGGTGAGTAATGGCCCGGTCCAGGGCATCCGGTCGGGATGTCCTGGAATGGGAAACCCACCGCCCCACCGCTCGGCGCGGTCAAGGGAGGAAATGGAA
>QFQM01000641.1 GCA_003243255.1 Flavobacterium psychrophilum
CTATGCGTATGAAAGTGGAGGGGCTTCTGTTTCCATGACCGGATATGGATTGACGGGAACTTATCCTGTTTACAAAACTAATATTCCGGGGGTGGGGGTCGTCGTTCGTATGTCAAACCGTGCTTTTCCTTTTTTCTTATTCAACCTCGAATATAAGTAATGATATATTGAACTATTCCTGGGGGTCTTCCTTTGATGTAGATATTATTAAATACGATGATATTCCGTCAGGTGTTAATACAATCAATATTAATTCATTGAATATGCCAGTGATTGACCGCAATGTAATAATTTCGAATAGCAGTGATACCGTGAAGTTACCTAATGGTACGATCACTTTGCAGCGTTTTACTTTTAATAGCGCGTCAATCGATATTGTGACCGGAACCTGTGATACTCCTGATGTCTCCGTCAATCTGGGGTCGCGCAAAGTGTCGGATTCGGCCAACCGCGCAGGCACAAAATTCGCGTCTCCCTGGGTGGATGCCAGTATTCGGTTAACCAATTGCCCTGTATTTTACGGCACGGGTGAACGCGGAACGCTTAAAGACGCGACTCGCAACAATGTTATGACTGTCACCTTGATTCCAGGTAACGCAACCACCAGCAATCAGGGCATTATGCCGATTGACAATGTGAGTATGTCGGCTGTGGGCGTTGGTATTCAACTTGCACATGGTACTGCAGCCTCTCCTCAATATGTCGATTTTTCAAGCGGTCAGGGATCGAAAAGCTTTACGATGTCTTCAACCCAGGGTTCGACGTACACTATCCCTTTAGTGGCGCGCTATATGCAAACCTCTGCAAATATCAGCGGAGTTTTGCCTGGTAAGGGAAATGGTAAAGTGACGTACCTTATCGATTATTATTGAAGTAGCCCATCCAGCCAGGCCTTCGTGAGAAGGCTTTTCTGTAATTACTTGGGTAAAAGTGTAATGTTTAACGACCCGTTCAGAACGTTCCTGCCCAAAACACGTAGTATTTCCATTAAAAGGAAACATGTAACAACGAGCCCTGTAACTGTAAGTCAAAAAGTGGGTCAAAAACAGATTTTCAGACTTATAATTTCTAACCTGAGAGCGTGATTTATTTTATTTTTTGCTGATATATTGATTCCTTTCTGGTATTCCATTTAATGAGCTACATATCTTCTTTTTTTTACATACTTTTACTCATTTTCATTTCCCTGCCTGCCAGCGCGGGTATCGTAATGACCGGGACACGGGTGATCTATCCTGCCAGTCAGAAGGAAGTGACGATCATGCTTAAAAACACCGAAAATATTCCCGCTTTGATTCAGACCTGGATCGACAAAGGTGACCCTGATGAGACGCCGGAGAAGATTTATGTGCCCTTTGTACTGACCCCGGCCGTCGTACGCATTGATGGCAATAAAGGGCAATCATTACGCTTACGTTATACAGGAAAGGGCCTGGCCTCCGATCGTGAATCTATTTTCTGGCTGAATGTGCTTGCCGTTCCCCCAAAAAAAAGCCAGATGGG
>QFQM01000642.1 GCA_003243255.1 Flavobacterium psychrophilum
ATCGTCTTCCGAAAAACCATCTTCCATTACTTTTCTGGTTCTCCAAATCTCCAAATCTCCGTTGTCTGGGTTCACAATCACATCGCAGTTTTCATCTGTTCCGTATTTTTTACGCAACATGCTGCGAAACACCTCTTCCAATACGCTAATTACTGTAGGGCGGTCGATATTCTTAAAGTCTTTAAACTCTTGAAAAGAATCGATTAAATTAATATTGTTCATTTTTACTTAAATGAAATTAAAACCTTTGTTTCTGTTATATCGTTTAATGCAATTTGGCTACTTACCAATTGCACTTTTTTTCCTTTTTCTTTTATTTGCTCCTCAATGGTAATCGCATTTTCGTTTACCTCCACCAATTTGCCTTCTTTTTTGTCGCCACTGGCAAGCTTAAGACCCAACTCACGTCCAATATTTTTAGCATATTGTCTAAGCAATCTTAATGGCTCACCTACAGCAGGAGAAGAAACCTCTAAATTGTAGGCCGTTTCAATTGCATTTTCCTCTTCTAAATGGAACCCCACATGCCTGCTGATGGCCACACAATCTTGTATACTAATGCCTTGGTCGCCGTCAACATGGATAATTAATTTATTGTTTGGGAGCATTTTCACATCTACCAAAAACAAATCTGGTCTATCCGCAATTTTTTCTTCTACCAGTTCACTAACTCTCTTTTCTACTTGCATTGTATTATTTTTTGCTAAATAAAAAGAGGGGACACTCGTCCCCTCTTTTCTTGTTTTGCTTTGCAAAGATACAAAAATAATTTAATTTAAAAAATCAATACTTCTTAGCGTGAATACCTTAGAAACCAAAATCAAGAGAATTAGTGTTCCATCACTGGAGCACTAGTTGGCAATTTCGTCGCCTTAGCCTCTACAATTTTATTTACCCTTCCCATTAACCAAATACTGATCAAGCTGATCACAACAATGACATAGGCCACCATGTCATAATGCTCTAAGGGCTGCCCTTTACCTTTTGAAGTCACGATAAGTCCTGCTGCAATAGAAGCTATACCACCAGCTATTTGTTGCAACGAGGTATTGATACTCATAAAAGCCCCTCTATCCTGCGGCTCTGGAATTGCTGAAGTAAGTGCTTGTGAAGGAATCATGCGGCTCATTACACCCATCATCATTAACACATTAATTAAAATCACCACTAAAAATGGAGTGATTGAAAGATTGGTATAAACCACGCACATCGCCATCATCCATAACGAAGCCACGGTAAAGATCTTCAACTTGCTTATTTTATCACTCAGTTTTCCAATCATTGGGAGGATAATTAAGGAGCTTAGTCCTGAAACCATGAACAGCATAGGCAATTGGTTTTCGGTGATACCAAGATTATTGACGGCAAAGGCGCTACCAAAAGGCATCATCATAAAGCCGCCAATAGAAAGTAACGCCGTAGAGGTAAAGCCGATACGGTGCTTCTTTTGTTTAATGGTATGCCACAAATGGGCGATGGCTGTTTTTTCTTTTTTAAGGAAA
>QFQM01000133.1 GCA_003243255.1 Flavobacterium psychrophilum
GGTTACACAAAAACCATCCTATAACGGATTAGGGAATAAATTACAACTCGCTGACCTTGATGGTGATGGTGGTAAGCAGATTCATCAAGCCCGACAGGAGCATTGACTAAATCATCAATGTTTACAGATTTAATTTCTTTACTCCACTCATGTTTTTGGTAACCAAATTCCATGGGCGGCAGTTTTTTATGGGAATAACTTCCATCAGTCTTTTTTATATATCCATAAGAAGTTATTGCAGTAAGAAAAGTAAAGTCCTGCTCGATATCAGTATCATATGTAAAATTGAGTGATTTTACCAATCCTTCATATTCATCGAAATGATGAAATGTAAGCACCCTGTTGCATAATCTTGTTGTTCTTATCTCAAACCCCGGCTTATAATCAGAAAATGTATCATTCCTGTAATTCCAGTCGTTTATCTTATCATAAGGTGATAGTGTATTGTATTCACCATAATCAAAAACCGTAGAGAACATATAATCATCTTCAAACGGAAACGCATCTCCTAACTGTTTATAAGGTGTTTTATTTCCATAAAGCACTTTTTCTAAATAACGGTTTGTGTATTTAATAAGACCATTGCTATCAATACGGTTCTTGTTATGAATTTGTAGCTGATCAATACCTTTTATATCCTCTTCTTTATATATGTAATGTGCCGTATTACCTTTATCATCAAATACAAACTCAACAAGCCATTCATAAACCTTATGCCTGTCCTGTGGATTAGCTATCCTTGAGTTATTGCTCCAGCCAAATAAAGTAGTAACATTATCTTTTGTCGTTACTCTCCATTTAATTTCACCCGATGCTTTTTCAGTCCATCGCTCAATACGGGCAAACATTCCTTCAGTCCTGGGCTTATAATATCGTATTAGAAACAGCCCATCAGGCGAATTATACTCATTAATTACATAATTACCGTCTGTATCTGTTATAAAAATACCATCTGTATCCTTACTAAATTCAGGCACAAGATCTTCTGTATCAGAAAATAAAAATGTATCTGAATCTTCTTCATCAAAATAGCGAGGCAGTTCCTTATCCGTTTTTCTTTTAATTGAAGATACATTACAACTCCAGCCCAAACCAAAAACACCATTTCCCCCTCCTGAATTATAGGAAAGGTTTAATGATGGGGTAAGCCCGCGTGAAGGCGAAAAGGGTAATGGGATTGCAAACGAAGAAGTGCCGTTAACTGCATTTACAGAGAATTTTTCATCAATGCCCTTTAAAGCCCCACCTCCTTTAGGCAGTTCAATTGACGGAATTTCAATTGCATTCGACTGGGTTTTACCTTCATCAGTGCTTAAGATTTGACTTTTATTTGATTGCTTACTCATATGCCTATGATTAAAAATTTAACACTCAAAACTTTTATAAATAATAAACTCCTGTAATAAAAATTACAGAGGGCAATTCCCTTTATTTGATCTATTATTTTGGAGGCATTGGGGGATAAAGTTACCGCAAGGAAAAATTGATTTTTTTTCTCATTATTCTTCAGAAAAATATTCTGTCATTTTACCATTGTGGCAACATTTTCAATTACATCATAAAAACAATAGCTCACAACTAACTAATAATGAAGTAATTAACAATTGTAAAATTAAACATAATTTCATTTCAAAATATCCCCAACAGTAGGTATTTTAATCTTAAACCAAAAAAAGAAATGCGCCCATTAAGTAATGACTTAGGACTGGTTGGGGCCGTGGTGCAGATAATTATTGCCTTAGCAGATATCTCCTAAATTGACCACTTGCCTTTTTTAGCTTAGGACAATATCCGCCACACACCACAACATTTAATCTTTTGCCGAATATAATTTATTAATACACGAGAAAAAACAATAAAATTATGATATAACTACACCTTAATTAAATATTCCTCAAAACATTCATTATATTTATTTAAAACTTTATATGTTGAACAATCTTATATCCATAAATATAATACCGTTTTGAGAAAGCTGTTAATCTTAATTTTTATACTATTTGCTTTGTTTGCCTGCAATAAAAAAACGCAGGACAAAGTCACGCCTTCATTGCAACAAAACGCAATTGTCAAAAATGAAGAGAATAATACTGTATCCAAATATGCATTAGAACAGCTTGACAATACAAAAGGCTTGTCCAATAGCTCTGTAAATTATATTTTCCAGGATTCACAGAATCTGCTATGGGTTGGTACCTGGGATGGGCTTAATCGGTTTGACGGCAGCACATTTAAAATTTTCAGGCCTGAACCTAACAATGAAAAATCAATATCAAATCAGGTCGTACTTACAATCGATGAAGATAAAAATGGCGATATCTGGATTGTTACCATGCATGGCATAAACTGTTATAACAAGAAATCAGATACTTTTAAACGTTATTTTTTTTCTGAAAACAACAAGTCCCCGCTAACTGAGTCTCATTTCCACATTGCGCTCAATAAGGAAAAGGAGGTATTTTGTGCTGTGAAGGATTGGGGAATAGGGCATTTTAAAGATGGAGCATTTCATCTGGTAGCTGGCGATTTGCCTGGGAAGGCAATTAGTAAGATTGCATTTTTGAAAAATGGGGAATTAATTACTCTATTTGAAGATAATACACTCTACAGGTACACCATTGGGAAATACAATAACGGTTTTAAAATTGGTAATGCAAGACTACTTTTAGAGAATGTGCACAATTTTGAAATAACTTCTCTCAATAACCTAAGCATTGTTTCATTAAAGGGAACAACATATTTTTTCGATGTACAAAAAGGGGTAAAACAGCCCCTTAATTTAGAACCTGTGAATTACATTGCAGGAACAACGGGAAAAGAGACTATACTGCATACAAATAACGGATATTCAGTCATTGACAATAATGGAAAACCCATTGTGCCCTCCTGGAGTACGTCTCTTAACAAATATAAGGTAACTTACATAGTCAAAGGCTCAGAAGGCATACTTTGGGCGGGAACGGATGGAGATGGCCTTCTCAAAATATATCCTTCAGACAACTCTTTTAAACTTGTTGCTAAAATGCAGCTCCCTGATCTTGACGGTGCTATTGTCAGGACATTTGCCAGCGATAAAAGTTCTTTTTGGGTAGGGACAAAAGGTAAAGGGCTTATTGAACTAAACAAGAACTTTCACAAAGACACAGATAAAATAAATTATAAAATATACAATGAGAACAACAGTATTGTAAATAATGCTGTTTACGCACTAAAGAGCGGTAAAGATAATCTTTTGTTCATAGGTACCGATGGTGAAGGTTTAAGTGTTTATGATGGCCTTAAATCTAAATTGATAAGCTGGAAAGACATTATCGGAACCGATAAATGCGACTATTTTAAATCTGTTTATTCTATATATCAGGATACTAAAGGGTATATATGGCTTGGAACCAATGGTTATGGAATGGTTCGCTGTAAAATAGAGCGCATACGTGACGGGCTTATACTGAATTCATTTAAAAGGTATAGTGCCGGTAATCGTCATAGTTTAAGCAGCAACATCATTTTTTCTATAGTCCCTGAAGGAGAAAATAAACTTTGGGTAGGAACACGTCTTGGCGGATTAAACCTGTTTGATATATCGTCAGAAAAGTTTATAACTTTTAAAAATGACTCCAATAATCCCGGCAGCCTTTTAAATGACGACATATTATGCCTTTCAAAAGATATTACAGGAACACTATGGATTGGATCAAGCTCTGGTTTAAGCGAATTGAAGTCGTTACGCGATGGCAAAGCAATATTTAAAAACTATAATGAAAAAGATGGCCTCCCTAACAATACAGTCCATGGAATTGTAGCAGCAAATAAAACAACGCTATGGCTGAGCACGAGCTTCGGGTTGGCTTCGTTTGACATGAATGAAAAGAAGTTTACGCCTTACACAAAAAGTGATGGTTTGCAAAATAATGAATTTGCTGATGGGTCGTACTATCGCGATACGTTATCAGGTACTATCTACATGGGTGGCATTAAAGGCTTTAATTATTTTAAAGCAGAAGATATAAAATCGACCGATAAATTACCTGACCTGTTTATTGACAAGATTAGTGGACACAATCAATCCGTGCCCTATTATCAGGGACTGGTAATTTCCCCGGATTCAAAAAATCCTCCCTTACTTACCTTAAAACATAATCAGAATTTCTTTGATATTTACCTCTCCTGTCTTACTTATACCAACATTGATAAATGTCAATACGCTTATCAAATGGAGGGTTTTGACAAAGGATGGAATACCATTGATAACCGCAGAATAATTTCATTTACCAATGTGCCGCGGGGCAGCTATACATTATGGTTAAAATGGTCCAACAGTAATGGAGTGTGGAGTAAACCGGTGAAAGCGTTTTATATAGAAGTCAAACCTGTATGGTGGCAATCTAACTTTGCTTTAACTCTTTATCTTACACTCATAGTGCTATTTGCATTATTTGTTCGCAGTTATTATCAAAAAAGACAATCGCTGAAAGACAGCCTGTTGATAAGAGAAAGAGAAGAAGAACTTCATGAAAACCGATTGAGCTTCTTTACCAATGTTGCCCATGAATTTCTGACCCCATTGACACTCATTACAGGTCCGGCACAAAAACTATCAGAAGGAATAAAACATGAAGGACGAAATGGGAAATACCTACATATTATTCAGCGAAATGCATCACGTTTGCTATTCCTTACCCAACAGCTTTTAGAGTTCCGTAAAGCGGAATATGACTATCTTGAAAATACTGTAAAAGAATTTGACCTGGTGAGCCTGGTAGAGCAAATTGCTGAACTTTTTGACGATTGGGCACTAGATAAAAACATATCCTATACAATTGAGGTTCCTCCTACCCTTGTCGGTTGGTTTGATAAAGATAAACTCGAAAAGATAATATTTAATTTGTTGTCAAACGCCTTTAAATATACTCCGGCAAGTGGCACGATTAGTTTGAAATGTTATGTAGAAAATAACAATCTCAGCATAACAATTACCAACACAGGCGAAGGTATCTCAAAAGAAAAACTTGATTCTCTCTTTGACCGTTTTTTCCTTTCAAATATCAACCACACCTCAGATACCGGAATTTTAAGAACAGGTATTGGCCTTGCCTACATAAAAAAGCTTGTAAGTGTGTTAAGAGGTGATATTTATGTTTCGAGCGAACCAAATGCACAAACGGTATTTACTATAAAAATTCCTTGTGATAAATCGTCATTTAAAGAAAAGGAAATTGACCAGGGTAATGTTTCTATACTCATCTCACCTCATTTAAAAAATATCCTTGAAGAAAAAGAAGAAAATCATGAAGTGATACCAGATAAAATATTAAATCTGGAAATAATTGAAAATAACCTGAAAAAAGTACTTGTGGTTGAAGATGAAAAAGAAATTCATGCGTACATACGAGACCTTCTCTCTGATAGATATAAGGTAATTTCGGCTTATAATGGTTTGGAAGCTTTAAAGATACTCGACAACCAATTGCCCGACATTATTGTAAGTGATGTGATGATGCCAGTAATGGATGGCGTGGAACTTTGCAAACAGGTAAAAACCGACATGAGAACGTGTCATATCCCTTTTATAATGCTAACAGCTAAAAGCTCTGTCATCCATAGGATTGAAGGGCTTGAAAGCGGAGCAAATTCGTATATACCAAAACCCTTCTACCCCGATCATCTAATAGTAAGGATACAAAAACTCTTAGAAGAAAAAGAACTTATACTGCGGCACTTTACTCAGGATATAATTGCAGGAAATGATAATGAAATTTCATACGGCAACGAAGAAAAAGCATTTATTAAAACGCTGATTGATATCATTAAACAAAACATTACTAATGAAAATCTTAACAGTGCGCTTCTTGAAAAGCTCATGGGTATAAGTAACTCGCAATTATATAGAAAAGTTAAAGACTCTTACGGACTTTCTCCCGGTGACCTTATTCGGACAATACGGCTGAAATATGCTGCAGAGCTACTCCGTAAAAATGTATTGACCGTATCGGAGGTTTGCTACCAGGCCGGATTTAATAACCGCTCCTATTTTTACAGAGAATTCAAAAAAGTATATAATACAACTCCTAAAAATTATCAGTTGGATTACAAAGCCAGAAGTTCGGCCTTTTTTAGTAACTAAAACAGTTAAATTTTAAATAGTGTACACTTTTGAAAAAATAGTGTACACTATTTTTTATGCTTATAATTTAATTTTATAACGTTTTCGTAAAACATATTCTTAACAATACCTACCAAAAATTAAAAACATGAAAAAAATTAGACGCTTTACTAATCAATCCATTATCTGTCATGAGTAGAAAATTTACATATTGCCTGATTATAGTTTTGGTGCTATTTTCGGGATACGCAACTTATGCCCAAACCGTAAAAGGTATAGTTAATGACAATACCGGTCCTCTGCCCGGAGCAACTGTGACCGTTAAAGGTACAACCATCAGTACCAGTACAGATATTGACGGAAACTATACCCTGTCCGGTGTAACCCCAGATGCTGTACTAGTATATAGTTACGTAGGATACGTAATGCAGGAAGTCAGCCTGAATGGGCAAACTGAAATAAACATAACTTTAGTAGCCGATACTAAAACGCTTGGTGAAGTTATAGTTACAGGTTATGTCGGTCAAAAAAAGAACTCAATATCTGGTGCAGTGGCACAGGTAAACATCGGAGACGCATCAAAAACAAGAATTGCAGATGTTGCACAGGCATTGCAGGGACAGGTTGCCGGTGTATTTGTGGCTGCCAATACAGGAGCGCCCGGAGATGGTATAAAATTGAGAATCCGTGGAGAGGGTACTTTAGGCAATAATGATGTACTTTATGTTGTAGACGGTACGCCAACCCGTGACATTTCTTTTTTAAATATGAATGATGTCAGGTCAATGACTGTCCTTAAAGATGCGGCATCTGCTGCAATATATGGTTCCAGGGCTGCCGGTGGTGTTGTCATTATCACAACGAAACAGGGCGCACAAGAGAAATCAACATTAGAAGTCGAAATGTTTAGCGGTATCCATTATGCTACTAATCTTCCAACATTGCTTAATGGTGAGCAATATATGTCTGTAAAAGAGCAGGCCTGGAATAATACTTATACTACGCCAAATCCCTATACGGCTGACAGGACAGCAAGAAATCTGGCTAATACAGACTGGCTGGACGAATTGTTTGCTACCGGCTTTTCGCAAAATGCGCAAATTTCCGCAAGTGGTTCAAGCGATAAGATACGTTATCTAATTTCAGGGGGATATTATGAGATGAATGGTATTGTTGTTGAAAATAATGACAGCTATAAACGTGTCAATTTCAGGTCAAATATTACAGCGGATGTATCCGACAGATTTTCGGTAGGGTCAAACATCCAGATTACCTACCAGTCCCAGGATAAGCTATCATCAAGCGGTGATGCACCAGGTGTTATTCGTCATGCATTGATACGCCCTTCTGTGTTATCGGTCTATAAAGATCCTAACGACCCAACATATTCTACCCGGGATCCGTATACCGATTTGCCTTTCTATGTTAGTCCTGATCCTGTCAATGGTTACAGTAGAAACTATGAATACAGTTCTAATCCGTTGGCAATTGTCCATTTCACCGATGATAAAAGGAACCGTTATCAAATATTTGGAAATGTGTTTGCCGAATATGCTTTGCTTTCAGACAAATCACTAAAGTTAAGGAGCAACCTTGGCGTTGATATGACATTCTCGCACAACAAGAATTTCGCTGAAAACTATGGAGATGATAATATAAGCGATGTTAACAGCGTGTACTACGGGCTTGGTCTGGGAAGAAACAACTTACCTAACAGCCTGAATGAAAATCGTGGACAAGACGTAACGATTACCTGGTCAAATACCCTAAACTATGTAAAAACGATTAATGATAAACATAGCATAAATGCCCTTTTAGGCTCGGAGATCATTAAAAACAAACAATCTGCTGTAGGCGGCGCAAGGTCTAATTACGATAACACCACTGATCCTTTCCGTTATCTTGATTTTGGTGGTCTGGGAGGCGACGGGTTGCCCTATCCTTATAGCTCAGGAAGTGCTACTGAATGGTCTTTGGTATCTTTCTTCGGTTCTGCGACCTATGGATACAATGACAAATATTTTGCTACAGCTACCATAAGAGCTGACGGCTCTTCACGTTTTGGGCCGAACGATAAGTGGGGGTATTTCCCTTCGATAGGTGGTAACTGGATTATATCCAATGAAGATTTTCTAAAGGATAGTTCAGCACTAAGTTATCTGAGGTTAAGGGCAAGCTGGGGACAGGCGGGTAACCAGGAAATACCGAATAATGCCTATCAGACACTGGTAAGCACTACCGGTGGAGCGGTAAATATTGTTCGTTATGGAAATCCTGACTTAAAATGGGAAACAACAACGCAAACTAATTTTGGTCTGGATTTTTCTTTCCTTGATGACAAATTATCATTCACGGCAGACTACTTTAATAAAACAACAAAAGATATCCTGTTAGGGGTAACACTCCCTGCAGTTTCTGTTGGGGTAATTGAAAGGACCTATGTTAATGCCGGTGAGGTGGAAAATAAAGGTTTTGAATTTTCAGTAAACTACAAAAATAACGACAACGAATTTAAATATGGGGTTAGTGCTAATGTGGCAACTTTACAAAATGATGTTACCAAACTGTTCACCTATGTTAAGAACATTGACGATTCAGGTACGCATACCCGTACTGCTGTTGGCCAGCCGATAAGTTCATACTACGGTTATGTTTTTGACGGGATTTATCAGAATCAAAATGAAATAAACTCTCATTTGTATACAAATACAAATAATACCCAGCCCGGTGACATGAAATTCAGGGATTTGAATAATGACGGACAGATTGACGCAGATGACCGTACATTCATCGGAAACCCAATCCCTGAAATAACTTACGGATTAAACTTTAACGCCTCTTACAAAAATTTTGACATTTCATTCTTGTGGCAGGGTGTTCAGGGTGTCGACAGATATAATGATATGATACAGATTCTGGATTATGATAGCCGCCCTTTTAACTCTACCACCGACGTGCTTGGGGCATGGAACGGTGAAGGAACTAGCAACACGACTCCACGCCTGACCTTTGCCGATAACGGCGGCAGTAAAGTGTCAAGTAAGTTTGTTGAAGATGCTTCTTATTTAAGGTTAAAAAATGTTGAACTTGGCTACACCTTTGGAGGTGAATCTATTAAAGGTGTTTCTACTGTACGATTATACATTTCGGGACAAAATTTACTGACAATTACCGATTACAAAGGACTTGATCCCGAGTCAACTTCTCTAATAGACAAAGGTACCTATCCACAATCGTCGGCTGTTATTTTTGGAGCTCGTATAAAACTTTAAAAAAATTATCATGAAAAACTATATAAAACTGGGATTGCTAACTGCTGTACTTATTGTTGTATCCTGCGAGGATGAACTGACAAAAGACCCAATCGGTTTAACTACTCTCGAGCAGGCCAATACTACTCCTACCTTAGCTACTATCGAAACAGCGGTCAGATCGTCTTACGATTTATTGTCAAACAGGCTTAATATATTGGGCGACTGGAACTGGACTGGCGGGCTTGTATTTCAAAATGATTATATCATGCAGGACATAGCCTCAGATGACATGGAAAAAAAGTGGAATCCCGACGGCGATCAGCCATGGATAGATGAAATAAACAATTACACTTTTACATCGGAAAACGGTGGGCCAAACGGTTTATGGAAATATAATTACGAGGGTATCAAAAGAATCAATATTGCTATTGAACACCTTACCAATCCTGATATCGAAAGCATAACAGGAATTTCAACCGAAAGAAAAAACCAGCTTTTGGGAGAAGCATATTTTATAAGGTCGTATTACTATTTTTCACTGGTTACGAATTTTGGTGATGTACCGCTTATTCTTGCCCCTGTTAAAACTTACCAGGAAGCCTTTGAGGTTGCTGTAAGGGTAGATAAAGCTAAAGTATGGGAACAGATAAAAGCCGATTTAGTGATGTCAAAAGATTTATTACCCAATGCTAAATATTCCTCTGAAACAGAAAAATGGAGGGTATCTAAAGGTGCCGCAATTGCTTTACTGGCCAAATCAGAATTATATACCGAAAACTGGAGTCAGGTTCCGGCCCTTGTAGATCAGCTGGCGACTTTGGGCTTTGGGTTAAACAGCCACTACTTTGATAGTTTCAGAACCGAATTTACTGATAACGAAGTAATTTTTGCGTTTGATCATCAAACAAACGCTGTACCAAGAAGAGGAAACGGGATTTGTGCACCGCTTGGTTGGGGGTTCTTTGCCCCTAGTGCCGATTTTCTTGCGACTTTTGAAGAAAACGATCCCCGAAAACTATATACCGTAAATGTTGAGCTTCAAAATGTAAATAAAATGCTGGGCAGCACAGACGGAGCTAATAAAGGTAACGACGACGCTCCTAATAATAAAATATACATCCGATATGCAGATGCCATGTTATGGAAAGCTGAAGCACTGCTTGAATCAAATGATTATTCAGGTGCTGTTGCTATCATAAACCAAATCAGGCAAAGAGCCAGAAATACTCCAAATGTTGACGGAACTATGGCTCCGGATGGCACTTTAGCAGACAGGCCTTCTGCAAATGAGTACCAGACTGTAAAAGACTGGCTTATACACGAAAGAAGGGTTGAGCTTGGTTTTGAAAACCAAAGGATGCTTGATCTTAAGCGTTGGGGCATAGCCAAACAGGTAATGACAACTCATGGAAAAAATTTCCAGGACAAACATATGCTCTACCCTATTCCACAATCCGAAATTGACGCTTCTGCGGGTACGCTCACCCAAAATGAGGATTATTAAAAGTAAATTTTGGGTTAGGCCCGGGTTCTGCGTAGCCAGGCCCGGGATAACCTTTTATAAATATTGCTGATGAAAGATATTGCAAGACGTTTCAGTCAAAACCCGCTATTAGCCCCAAATGATATCCCTTCAAGCACTGAAGGACTTGAAATCACCTGTCTTTTAAATCCGGGGGCATTCAGATTTAAGGATAAGACATGGCTCATTGTTCGTGTTGCCGAAAGGCCAACGCAAAAGGAAACCCATATTTCTTTTCCGATCCTTACCGATACAGGAAAAATCAACATCATAGAAATTGAAAAAAATGATCCGGAACTCATAGCTAACGACGCGCGTGTAATAAATTATAAAAAAACTGATTACCTAACAACGCTTTCACATTTAAGGTTACTATGCAGCGAGGATGGTATTAGTTTTTATGAGCCTGAAGGTTATCCCCTTTTAGTTGGAGAAGGCAAACATGAAACTTTTGGAATCGAAGATTGCCGCGTCGCAGAAATGAACGGAACATACTATCTGACATTTACATCGGTATCGGATAATGGCGTTGGAGTTGGTTTACGGACAACCAAAGATTGGAAAAATTTCGAAAAGCACGGATTGATTTTACCGGCTCACAATAAAGACTGTGCGATTTTTGAAGAGAAAATAAACGGATTATATTATGCACTTCACCGTCCGAGCAGTGTTGACCTGGGAGGTAATTTTATCTGGATAGCATCGTCTCCCGATGGCATTCATTGGGGAAATCATCAATGTATCGTAAAAACAAGAAAAGGACATTGGGACAGCAAACGTGTAGGTGCGGGAGCAGCACCTCTTAAAACCGAAAAAGGCTGGCTTGAAATTTATCATGGTGCTAACGAAGATCATTACTATTGTCTTGGGGCATTCCTGCTTGATCTGGATGATCCGACAAAAGTTTTGGCAAGGACAGAAGCACCTATCATGGTTCCTACGGCAGATTATGAAATCAACGGTTTCTTCGGTAAGGTCGTGTTTACAAATGGCCACATAGTTGATCCTGATGGAGATACTCTTACGGTTTATTATGGTGCAGCCGATGAATTTGTATGTGGTGCCCATTTTTCAATCAAAGAAATACT
>QFQM01000643.1 GCA_003243255.1 Flavobacterium psychrophilum
AGGCCACGGACTCCAGAAAGACCGTGGCCTTGCTCAACAGAGCAGGACTCAGAGCCCGCGCTGCAACACCGGCAGTCGGCTGCGGGTCAGGACGGATACCGCCACGTAGCAGAGGGATGAGGCCAGGCAACCGAGCAACGGTCCTTCCACCCAGCCGATATCGGTGCTCAGCAACAGACCACCGCTGGTGAAGAAGCCGACCAGCATGGCCGTCAGCGCGCCGGCGACGTTGCCACGCCAGAAGGTGGAGATGAACACCGGGCCGATCATCGCCGCCAGCAGGGTGCCGGAGCCGAGGATGCCGAGCCAGGACAGCATGAACGGCGGCGCGTACATCATCATCAGCAAGCCGAGCAGCCCCAGCGCCACCACCGCGACACGGTTGACGATCAGCGCACGCGGCGAATCCGTCTCGGCATGCTTGTTCAGTGCCAGGCGCAGGTCGTGCGAGGTCGCCGAGGCCACGGTATGCAGCATGGAGTTGGCGGTGGACTTCATGGCGAAGATGATGAACAGGGTGATCAAGCCCTGCAGCGCCGGGTGCATGAAGGTCTGCAGGTACATCGGCATGGCGTTGTCAGGATCGGCCAGCTGCGGGCCGAAGGCGCGCATGTACAGGCCGACGATGGGGATCAGGCTGAGCAGGCCGCCGAGAATGGCCACGTAGATCCCGACCTTGTGCATCTTCACCTTGGGCCGGAAGGCCAGAAAGCGGATGGCCATATAGGGCAACACCGCGGCGAACAGGAAGGCATAGGGCAGCACCAGAAACACCGAAGCCTTGCTCGCGCCGTAGGGCGCCGCGGTGACCGGGTTGAGCAGGTTCGGGTCGATACCGTTGAGGTTGGCCTCCCACAGCCCCAGGTCGACGCTGGTGAACATCTGCAGCATGATCACCACCGCGGCCAGGGCCATGCCGCAGACCATCACGGTGTCGGTCCAGGCCACCGCAGCCAGGCCGCCGAGCATGGTGTAGAGGATGATCACCGAGATCATCAGCCAGGCGCTGCTGGTCATATCGATGTTCAGCCAGGACGCGCCGAGCATGCCCACCGCCTTGGTCTGGCTGACCAGAAAGACCATCAGCAGGACGATGGTCATGACCGCCGCCACCCCCTGCAGCAGGCGCCCGCCGGCGCCGCCGCCATGGATCTGGCCGATGTACTCGGGGATGGTGTTGCTGCCCATGCACAGGGCGCGCTTCTGCATGTGATTGGCGAAGAACAGCACGGCGATCATCATCGCCGGGGCGAAGAAGAAGTTACCCAGCAACTCGATGGCGCCGAACTCGTAGGCCACCGCCGGCGAGCCCATAAAGCCCCAGCCGCTGAAGCCGGTGGCGACTATGGTGCTGGCGCCGACGAAGGCGCCCAGGCTTCGGCCGGCGAGCAGAAAGCCGCCTTCGTCGCTGTCCCTGACTTTGCGCGAGGAGAGAAAACCTATTCCGATCATTACCGCGAAGGTGACGACCAGCAGAGCCCAGTTGAACAGTTCATAGA
>QFQM01000134.1 GCA_003243255.1 Flavobacterium psychrophilum
GAACTTAAAGAAAATGAGTTCAAAGACCTGTATGATGATGGTGAAGAACAAACCGAAAAAGAATACGTAAAAGAGATTCAGATCGACACCGATTTTGAACTCCTTTTCCCTGACGAATATGTAAACAATATTACCGAACGCCTTAACCTGTATAATGATCTTGCAGCTGTTAAGAATGAAGAAGAACTGATTGCTTTTGAGGCAAAACTGATTGACCGTTTCGGGCCACTGCCAAAACAGGCACAGGCTTTATTGATAAGCATGCGAATAAAATGGCTTGCCACTAAAATGGGACTTGAAAAACTGGTACTGAAACAAGGAAAAATGGTAGGTTACTTTGTAGGTGACCAACAATCGGATTACTATCAGTCAGGCGTGTTCCATAAAGTATTACAGTTTGTGCAAAGGCATCAGAATCTTGGAAGGATGAAAGAAAAGCAAACCAAGAACGGATTGCGACTGCTGCTTACTTTCGAGAATGTTAAGTCACTTAAAAAAGCTCTCGAATTACTCGAAATGGTGTTTTAACACCTTATCTGTATAATATGAATTACTAAGGGAACGCTTATAAAAGCGCTCCCTTTTTTTATTATATCCTGTAAGTATTTTCTACTTCTTAAAAACTTGCTAAAAAGTCTAAAAAATTGGTTAAAATTAAGTTAAATCCTACATTTTAAGAGTTTTTAAAAACCAGTAAATATATATTTGCCGCCAATTAAAAATTAAAAAATATTTTATGAGGAATCCATTTATTTACCTGTTCGCGCTGGTTATGACTACACTATCGCTTACATCTTGCTCAAGTGACGACGACAAAGGATCTGTATCAAAATCAAGAGAAATTAAGTATGAAATAACAGGGAGTTATTCAGGAGGTGGAGTAATGAGTATTGTTTATATTCAGAATAACCAACCTATTATAACAGAAGCTACTTCTTTACCATGGACTAAAACTTATACTGCTAATGATGATATTGCGGTGGGCGGTTTTAATTGTGATGTTAGTGGTGCTACACCAGGTGAGGTTGTGACTCTAAAAGTATACCAAGGTGGTACCGTTATTGAAACAGTTGATGCAACTGCAACATCTGACGGACTAATTATAGGTTCAATTTCAACTAGTTTTGAATAAATCAATCAAATATAAGTAAGAGCCGCATTGTGAAATGCGGCTCTTTTTTATTCCAGTCCTTTCCACCACTCGGTAAAGGTTTGCTCTTCTTTCAGGTTTACCTTCTGTCCTATCATAGGCGTAATCAGTGGCAGGTTTTGCTTTTTGGCTTCGGCAGTTACTCTTACAATCGGCTCATCCCAGTCATGCAATGCCAACGAGAACTTAGCCCAGTGTACCGGCATAAGCTTTTTGGCTTTAAGTTCCTGAGCCGCTTTTACCGTTTCTTCCGGCATCATGTGGATATATTTCCAGTACTCGTTGTACTGCCCACACTCTAAAATGGCTACATCAAAAGGGCCATACTTATCTCCTATCGTCTTAAAGTGAGAATCATACCCTGAATCGCCTCCAAGGAATAAATTCTGTGTAGGTGTCTTTAGTACAAACGATGCCCATATTGCTGTATTACGCTTAAATGTGCGCCCTGCAAAATGACGGCCAGGTGTTACATGCACGGTAAAGCCTTCACCAAGTTCAACAGTGTCATACCAATCGCGTTCAACAACTGAGTTCATGTCAAATCCCCAACGCTCAAAGTGCTCACCTGTTCCCAGACCGGTGATGATTTTACCAACTTTGCTTTTTAGTTTAACTACCGTTTCATAATCCAGGTGATCCCAATGATCGTGAGAGATAAACATGTAATCGATTTTTGGAAAATCATCGGCACTATAAACATCGGCACCGGCAAAAGCTTTAGTGGTAAAGCTTACAGGAGAAGCCGATCCGCTAAAAACAGGATCTACCAATATTGTTTTTCCATCAGCCTGAATGAAGTAAGATGAATGTCCAAACCAAACGATTATATTCTCTTTAGGATCAAGGTGAAGCAAATCTGTTTTTTGAGAAGGCAAAGCAAGTTTAGGCTGACTCCTTTTGCTTTTGCCAAAAAAGAATTTCCACAAAACATTGCTCATGCTTACTCCTTCAGCCAGATCAGGAGTATGGCTCAGATTTTGAAACTGTCCGTCTTTATAATTAGGGGAAAGCTCTATTTTCTTTAGTCTCTCGCCTGTGGGTTTACGACCAAATTGTGGTGTCTGCATAAAAATCACTACTCCGGCTACTATAAGTGCCAGTATTATCAATAGTATCATAAATATTTTTTTAAGTCTTTTTTTCATTGTTTAAAAATAGATTGACTAATCACTCTATATATGTTAAAAAAATTACGACAGCATTTTCCAAAGCATATCAAAGCTGTCTTTGATTATTTCCTTTTTATCTTTTTCGGTAAAGTTAGTTTTGCTGAGATACTGATGAAGCCCATAGGTATGACTGGTAAAAATAGTCATGATATAATTGATATCCCTTTTTTTTATTGCCTTGTCCTTAATTGCTTTTTCAATCTGCTCACAGCTTTTTCCGGTAAGCCTTTCAATTTCTTCCTGCGGAACCAGAGCCGCAAATGGTGAGGTATGAAACTGCTGTATAAAATTGAATTCATCACCATGATCCATCGACCAAAGCATAACCTGCATGTACTGGTTCCTGAAATTCTTTTTAATGCTTTTTTCTTTCTCAGCATTAGTTTCAATATATTCAGACATCCTGGTCTTGATATCTATATACAATGAAACAATAAGATCTTCTTTGGTTTTGTAGTAATGAAAAAGCGTGCCGTTAGCTACACCGGCTTCTTTGGCTATCTTACTGGTTGGGGTACCATGAAAGCCGTTTTCCGCAAACAGCCTCAGGGCTGCTGCGAGTAAATCTTTACGCTTATCATTTACAGATTGACTAATCACTCTACAAATGTATGATAAAAAATAATAGCTAATGCATTTTATTGTAAAAAAACAAAAAGCCTCTCAAAAAAGGAGGCTCTGTATACTGTTGTGTTTATGTTTTATAGGTTTTTAAGGTCTTTTATTACCTTAAAGGCAAGATCTACCTCCTGCTCGCTTACCAGTATGGTAAACTCATATGAAGTTGAGATAACTTCTGAAATAATGATTCCCTCCCACGCTAATCGCTGGAAGATGTAATAATAAACGCCTGGTGTAGAAATGTTATCTTTAGGAAGCTTCACTGTAATCGAAGCCAGGTCAGTTGTACGCTCTATTTGTTTCTCATCAGCAAAAAGCTTATCAACAATAGCGTTCATGGATGAGCTTACAACGATATTGGTCTCATTTACCCCTCTCGACGAAGTGTAAAATACCTCGGGATTAGCATTGATATTAGAAATAAGTTCTGCCTGTTTGCTAAGTATAGTATCGGATACGGCAAAGGTATAATCCGTAAGCGATGAACGCACGGTTATCTCTCCTATACCTCTAAGTACCTTTACGATCTTGTGGTTTACCCTGAAATCAAGATCTTCCGATAGCCTTTTTAATGACATTACAACAGCGCCCTGTTTAACATCTTTACCAAGTTCCTGTTCAAGTTCCGGCATCATATTCCGCGCAAGGGAAGTAAGATTAATAATCCCCTGTGAGAGTGCACTCAGCAAAAAGGGCTTTGTTTTAATGTAGTGTTCCACTACCGATGATATCGTCTTCATACCTAATTGATTGATTATGTTGTAATTTTGCTTTGCAAATATAAAAATAAAACATTTTGTTACAAATATAACAACTTAAAAAAGAACAAAATTTTAATTAATTAAAGAACTTTTTTTAGAAAACGCAATGAATTAAGGATGTTTAGAGGTATTGCGAAAATAACATTTTTTTAGACAGAGTTAACTTTTTGCTTACTTTTTTTAATTCTGCATTAAAAAATAACAGGCCATGTTTAATTAGAAATAAAAAAAAGCGTCTTCAAGATGCTCAATTTCGTAAACAGATCCGTTCTTGTAGACAGAAATAATATCAAAACGGGCATCTACATCAAGGTCATTCTCTATTATGTATTCATTTATGGCTTTAACCAAAAGCTGTATTTTTTTTGGCTTTACAAAATCCTGCGGAAGCCCAAACTCTAAAGATGAACGGGTTTTTACCTCAACAACAGCAAGAATATTGTCCTTTTGGGCAATGATATCAATTTCCGCTTTCTGAAAAACATAATTACGCTGCAGTATGGTGTAACCATTTTTTTGAAGAAATTCAACGGCCTTCTCTTCGCCTGTTTTTCCCAGTTCGTTATGTTCCGCCATTAGTCAAAAGTTATTTTACTGCCGGTTTTAGTTACATCAAGGGTAATTTGTTTACCAAATACCAGTGCGCGGTTATCCTTAATATGCCCGGCAGGGAAGTTAAAACAGATTGGAATATTATAGTCTTTAGTAATATCCTGAATGATTTGCAGCGCATCGTGTCCCCATGGGATATCATTATCACGCATCTTGGTCATGCCTCCTATAATAATACCTTTTACATCTTTAAAGTAGCCGTTACGTTTAAGGTTCATCATCATGCGGTCGATGTGGTACAGGTATTCATCAAGGTCCTCAATGAATATGATCTTTCCTTTATAATCGGCTTCCGATGCCGACCCCATAATGCTATAAAGCACCGAAAGGTTACCGCCAATCAATTCGCCATGTGCATTACCGGTCTTATTAAATGCATGCGGCTCAATAGTATATTCTATGTTGCCTCCCATAAGTCCTTTTTTCAGTCCTTCAATAGCTTCGGGAGTAGCACCACCGGCACTGATGCAGGCAATGGAATGTACTGTAGCGATATCAAAATTGTTTACATGGCTGTGCATTACAGTAAAATCGCTAAAGCCTACCAGCCATTTGGGATGCTGTTTGAATTTGGTAAAATCGAGCCTGTCAATCATACGAACGGTACCATAGCCTCCTTTGGCACTCCAGATCGCTTTTATATTCGGATTGTCGAGCATATTCTGAAAATCCTGCGCGCGCTGCCAGTCCTGTCCTGCAAGCTGATTATTGTCTAAGCCAACCGTTTTACCGATAACGACATTCAGTCCCCAGCTTTTCAATAGTTTTATAGCCGGTTCAAGCGGAGCCATGTCAACCTTTCTTGCTGTTGCCAAAATACCAACCGTGTCACCCTTTTTAAGGTAAGGAGGAATTTTTACAGGGGTTTGACCAAAGGTTGAAGTAAAAATAAAAAGAAAGAAAAGTAATCGGTACATTTATCAGGCTTTACCACAAATATACACAATTCCGATAGCTATCGAAAGGTACTAAAAAACACAAAGCTTTGTGTTCCCTGTGGAAAAACTTTTGTGCCCTTTGTGGTAAAATTAATGTACAAATCGGCACGAAAATTTTTGCCCATTATTTCGTACTTTTGCATTTCTAAATTTACAAGACAAGATGTTACAAGATCCAAAAAGATATACTGTTACTGCCGCGTTACCTTATACTAACGGCCCCATACATATAGGCCACCTTGCGGGTGTTTATGTTCCCGGAGATATTTACTCACGTTTCCTGAGGCTTCAGGGTAAAGACGTGGCGTTTATCTGCGGAAGCGATGAGCACGGGGTAGCCATATCTATGAAGGCTAAGAAAGAAGGTATTACGCCACAGGAGGTGATAGATAAATACCATGCTATCATCGAGCAGTCTTTTGAGGATTTTGGGATTTCTTTCGATAATTATTCGCGTACGTCTGCAAAGATCCATCATGAAACAGCATCGGAATTTTTCAAAAAGCTGTACAACGAGGGTAAATTCATAGAAGAAGTTACCGAGCAGCTATATGACGAAAAAGCAGATCAGTTCCTTGCCGATCGTTTCGTTACCGGTACCTGCCCTAAATGCAGCAACCCGGATGCCTATGGCGACCAGTGCGAAAACTGCGGTTCGTCGCTTAATGCTACCGATCTTATCAATCCTAAGTCGACCATAACAGGTACGACACCTATATTAAAATCTACAAAACACTGGTTCCTTCCGTTGGACCAATACGATACATTCCTTCGCGAATGGATTCTTGAAGGCCATAAAAACGACTGGAAACCTAACGTATACGGTCAGGTAAAATCGTGGCTGGAAGACGGCCTTAAACCACGTGCCGTAACCCGCGACCTTGACTGGGGTATTCCTGTTCCTGTAGAAGGAGCAGAGGGTAAAGTACTTTACGTATGGTTTGATGCACCTATCGGATACATCTCATCTACTAAAGAATGGGCACAGCGCGAAGGCAAAGACTGGGAACCCTACTGGAAAAGCGAAGACACTAAACTGGTTCACTTTATCGGTAAAGACAATATTGTTTTCCATTGTGTGATATTCCCTGCAATGCTTAAAGCAGAAGGTTCTTACATTATGCCGGACAACGTTCCTGCTAATGAGTTCCTGAACCTTGAAGGCAACAAGCTGTCTACTTCTAAAAACTGGGCGGTATGGCTTCACGAGTACCTTCAGGATTTCCCGGGCCAGCAGGATGTACTGCGTTATTCGCTTACCGCAACGGCACCTGAGACTAAAGACAACGACTTTACCTGGAAAGATTTTCAGGCAAGAAACAATAATGAGCTGGTAGCTATCTTTGGTAACTTCATTAACCGTGTGGTGGTGCTTACCAATAAATATTACGAAGGAGTAGTACCTGCCCCTAATGCCTACAGCGATGTGGATGAGGCTACCCTAACTGAAATGCGTGCTTATCCTGCCGTTATCGCTTCATCAATTGAGCGTTACCGTTTCCGTGAAGCGCTTACAGAACTGATGAACCTTGCCCGCCTTGGTAACAAATACCTTGCAGACGAAGAGCCATGGAAAGTTATTAAAGAAGATCCGGCACGTGTACAAACGCAAATGTATGTGGCATTACAAATCGCTGCTGCATTATCCGTACTATCTGAGCCGTTCCTTCCGTTTACAGCTGCCAAGCTTAAAAACATGCTGGCTATAAGCGAAGGTTCACTGAACTGGAACGATATTTCGCTGAAATCAGACCTTCTTGCAGCGGGCAGCACAATAGGCCAGGCCGAGTTGCTTTTCGCTAAAATAGAAGACGAAACGATACAAAAACAAATAGACCGCCTTGAGGCTACCAAAACAGCCAACAAAGCCGAAAATAAAAAAGCTGAGCCGCAAAAAGATCTTATCCAGTATGATGATTTTGCAAAAATGGACATCCGCACCGGAACCATTTTAGAAGCTGAGAAAATGCCGAAAGCTAACAAGCTTCTGGTTTTAAAAGTGGATACCGGTATTGATGTACGTACTATTGTTTCGGGTATTGCCGAGAGTTTTACACCTGAGGAAGTTGTAGGCAAACGTGTTACTATATTGGTTAACCTTGCGCCTCGCGCCCTTCGTGGTGTAGAAAGCCAGGGCATGATACTTATGACACAAAATGCCGAAGGCAAACTGGTATTCGTTAACCCAGATACCGATGGTGTAGGTAATGGCGAAATAATCAGTTAATTAAGATAGATACGAATGGTCATTGCGAGCGAAGTAGAACGTAGCATGGCAATCTCAATTATAGAGCCCCAGAGATGGGGCTTTTTTAATCGCAATTACTCAACCTATGTCTGACTTCTTCGATGTGCTTTTTGGTTTATCCGCATTATCCAATTCAAAACAGGATAAAAATCCTGTAAAAGACAAACTTATTCAAACCATCTCGATTATAACATTTATAGGATGCGTAATAATCCTTTCGCTTGCAGATATTAATTGGCAAACCATAAAACAGACAGGGAAGTTTACTGAGATTATCTTCATTATAATCGTTACCACAATTATCGTTTCGGTAATTTTATATAGATTTCATATCCTTCGCGACATCATGGTAACTACTTTCATATTTTACCTTTTATCTATATTAATAACCATTTTTACAATTATTGCATTTAGCATAACATTCTGTATTTAAGATTTTTAAATCACAATCCTTGTAAAATACTTTCTTTAAATATTTATATTTGCCAAAAATTTCAAAACCCATCTCAACCTATCCCAATCTTACTATATGAAAAATAATTTTATTTTATTTTTTCTCTTACTCATTTCAGCATTACTAAAAGCCCAAAACACTGAGCCCGAAAACCATTGGTGGGTAACCAATGGTACCGTAGAATCGATTGTAAAAGAAGGAAACACAGTATATATTGGAGGTTTTTTTTCGCAGGTTATGGCCAATACTCCTTATGGTGCTTCTATTAGTGCTGCCACCGGACAACCTAATCTGAATTTTGCACGGCCAAACGCTGATGTGAATATTACAGTTCCTGATGGCAATGGTGGATGGTATATAGGCGGTACGTTTACTGCAGTAGCCGGACAAACCAGAAACAGGATAGCAAGAATAAATAGCGATGGAACATTAAATCCATGGAATCCAAATGCAAATAGTGCCGTAAGGACAATTGTTGTAAGTGGCAATACCGTATATGCCGGAGGTGACTTTACCTCTATAGGCGGGCAGCTAAGAAACAGGATAGCCGCAATTGATGCCACAACAGGTCTTGCTACTAGCTGGAATCCGAATGCAGATAATAATGTACGAACAATTGCTGCAAATGGCACTACAGTATATGCAGGAGGTGACTTTACCACAATAAGCGGACAGACAAGAAACAGGATAGCTGCGATTGATGCTGCAACAGGTCTTGCCACCACCTGGAATCCAAATTCAAATAATATCGTCAGGGCAATAGCTATAAGTGGCACTACGGTATATGTGGGAGGTAACTTTACCTCTATAGGAGGGCAAACAAGGAACAGAATAGCGGCAATTAATGATGCAACTGGTCTTGCCTCCTCCTGGAATCCTAATGCAAATAACATTGTATATACAATTGCGATAGATGGAAATACCCTATATGCCGGAGGTGAGTTTACTAATATAGGTGGAGTGGACAGATATAAAATGGCAGCAATCAATGCCGCAACAGGTTTTTCTACAACCTGGAATCCAAATCCGACTAGTCCGGGTGCAACGACAGTTGAGTCAATTGCTATCAGTGGCGGTACAGTATATGCCGCAGGTAGTTTTTCTATCATAGGTGGGCAGGCAAGAAATAACATAGCAGCAATTGATGCCACAACAGGTCTTGCTACTGCCTGGAATCCAAATGCAAATAAGATTGTGAGGACAATTGCAATAAACGGTGCTGTGGTATATGCAGGAGGTATTTTTGGTGGCACAAACATGCAACTAAGAAATTACATCGCCGCTATTGATGCCACAACTGGTGTCCCTACTTCATGGAATCCTAATGTAAATGATAATGTGGATGTAATTGTTGTAAGTGGCAATACGGTATATGTAGGGGGTAGCTTTGATAGCATAGGTGGTCAGACAAGAAATACCATCGGGGCAATAGATGCTACAACAGCTCTTCCTACATCCTGGGACCCTGATACTAATGGTCTTGCTGTATCAAGAATCATCGTAAGTGGCAATACGGTATATATAGGAGGTGACTTTACTACCGTAGGCGGACTGACCAGAAACAGAGTAGCTGCAATTGATGCTACAACAGGCATACCTACATCATGGAACCCTAATGTAAATAATAATGTATATGCAATGGCTTTGGGTAACAATGTTCTATATGTTGGAGGTACTTTTACCAACGTTGGAGGACTGACAAGAAACAGGATTGCAGCAATTAATCTCACAACAGGCACAACTACCACCTGGAATCCAAATGCAAATAATAGCGTACTGGATATTGCTGTAAATGGCAATAGGGTATATGCAGGAGGCGCTTTTACTGTCATAGGCGGACAGGCAAGAAATCGCATGGCCGCAATTGATGCCACAACAGGAACGTCTATTTCCTGGAATCCAAATGTAAATGATATTGTACGGGCAATTAGGGTAAGTGACAATACGGTATATATTGGAGGAGATTTTTCTGCCATAGGCGGACAGGCAAGAACCCATGTTGGATCTGCTGATGCCATTACAGCAGTACCCACTCCCTGGAATCCATACATAAGCGGTGATATACTGGATATATTTACTGATAGTGGTAAAATTTATTTAGGAGGCTATCTTCCTTCAACTAATATAGATTGGACAAAAGGTTATGTTGTTTTTGGAAATACATGTACGCTTACCACTACAGGCACTCAAACCAATGTTCTATGTCATGGGCAAGCGACAGGTACTGCTACAGTAAGCGCAACAGGTGGTACAGGGGTATATACCTATAGTTGGAATACCACCCCGGTTCAGACTACAGCAACTGCTACAGGCCTTGCCGCAGGAACTTATATCGTGACTGTAACGGATCCTAACGGATGTTTGGGAACACAAACATTTACTATTACAGAGCCTTCGGCACCGGTGGTTGCTACAGCAGCCTCTCAAACCAATGTTTTATGTTATGGTAATGCCACGGGTACTGCTACTGTTAATGTAACAGGAGGTACAGGAACCTATACCTATAGCTGGAATACTACTCCGGTTCAGACAGCTGCCACAGCTACAAGCCTTACGGCAGGTACTTATACCGTAACTGTAACAGATGCCAATCTTTGCACCACGACACAATCGTTTACCATTACTGAACCACAACCGCTAGTGTTTACACCTAATACCACACAAATCAATGTTTTGTGTAACGGACAGGCAACAGGTTCTGCTACAATCGCGATAAATGGCGGAATCTTACCATATACTTATCTGTGGAGTAACGGACAGACTTCAAACACAATTACAGGCCTTACAGCAGGCACTTATACCGTTGATGTAACCGATGCAAACGGATGTGTACTTTCTAATAGTTTTACCATTACTGAGCCTGCCAATCCACTTGTTACCACAGCGGGACAGCAAACAGATGTTTTATGCCATGGAAATGCAACAGGCTCAGCTACTGTAAATGCAACAGGGGGCACAGGAGCCTATAGCTACAGTTGGAATACATCTCCGGTTCAGACAGCAGCTACAGCCACCGGACTTACAGCAGGTAATTATACTGTTACAGTTACAGACACCAATGGATGCACCACAACACAATCATTTACAATCACGCAGCCATCAGAACCTCTTACATTCTCACCAGACTCATCACAAACAAACATAGGTTGTGGCAGTCAAACAACAGGATCGGCAACAATTGTTGTTGATGGCGGAACTTCTCCCTATTCATACCTATGGAGTAATGGTGAAACCACAAGTACCATTACAAATCTGACAGCCGGCACCTATACGGTTACTGTAACCGATGCTAACGGATGTACTATCAACACCAGCATTACAATTACGCAATCATCTTCTTCGCTTCAACTAACCACTTCTCAGGTTAATGTTGATTGTGCTACTGATACTGATGGATCTATCACTATAAATGCAACAGGAGGCGCCGGGCCATATACATATGTATGGACACCGGCAGTGAGCACTACTAATTTTGCCGATAACTTAGCCGTTGGAAATTATAATGTAGTTGTTACAGATGCTAACGGTTGCTGGGATATAAGATACCTTACTCTTACAGCTCCAAACGCAGTTACAGGATCTTTTACTGTAACCAATGCCGATTGTTACACTCCGGGTTCGGCCACTATACATGCAACAGGCGGCTTACCTCCATATACTTATTTATGGTCAAACGGCAACACTACACCTAACCTGGAAAATGTAGCACCCGGAACATTTACAGTTACCATAACCGATACCAATGGATGTTCTTATGTCTTAAGTACTACTATTTATGGTTCAACACCTATAATTGTAACGTCAGATCCGCAACCCGTAACCATCAACGGAGGAGAGACCGCAATCTTTACGGTTGAAGCGCAAAATGTAGCCTACTATCAATGGCAGGTAAGTACTGATGGAGGGCAGACATTTACCAACTTAAATTTAGGAGGTTCGTTGCCAACATACTATGGTGTGGCAACAGCTACACTTACGGTTGCAA
>QFQM01000644.1 GCA_003243255.1 Flavobacterium psychrophilum
ATATAGATCATGCTTTGTATGTAGGTACTAATAATAAGCAATACTTTCTGAAGCATGGTCTAAAAGAATCTCAATTGGAGTTTGCTCCTCATGCTATTGATAATGAGCGATTCTCAAATGGTGCTGATGTTTTTGAAGAAGAGGCTTTAAAATGGCGGCAGGAATTGGGTTTGGGCACTGATGAAGTAGTTGTATTATTCGCAGGAAAATTCGAGCCTAAAAAGAACCCTTTTTTTATACTTTAGCTGGCTGATCGGTTAAAGGATCATAATATAACGTTTTTACTGATTGGCAATGGCCCGCTTGAAGCTTCCTTAAAAGAGTCTGCTAAGGATAACGCCAGGGTGCGTTTTATGGACTTTCAGAATCAGGGCCGCATGCCTTTAGTATACAGGTTGGGCGATGTGTTTATTTTACCGTCTACAGGTCCGGGTGAAACATGGGGATTGGCTATCAATGAAGCATCGGCTTGTTCGAGGCCTGTTATGGTTTCAAATAAAGTTGGTTGTGCTATAGACCTTGTGCATCAGGATAAAAATGGAATAATATTTAGTAGTGATGATATAGAGCGTTGCGTGGAATTTTTAACAAGATTAGTTCATGATAAGGATCGTATAAAGCATATGGGGAGTTATTCCCGACAAATAATATATCAATACTCTTTTTATCATTTAATTGAAGGGGTAAAAAAAATTATCCAAAAACTATAGTTTATGCGTGGTAACGCTTTAATGCATTTTTTAAGATATTTTTTTTATGTTGATACGCCTAATACGCAAACCTCCGCCAACGAAAGGGCTGCGATAGCACGCTACGCAGCTGATGCCGCAACTGCCGTAGAAATAGGTGTTTTTGAAGGCGTCAATACGGTGGTTATTGGCAAGCATATGCAGCCCAGCGGCAAGCTATATGGCATCGATCCTTTCTTCAAAGGCAAAGTAGGGGTATGTTATCATAAGTATATAACCATTCTTAATTTGAAAAGGAATAAGGTTAAGAAGAACGTGGTTTTAGTGGAGAAGCTTAGTGATGCGGCAATATCGGATGTCCCGGATAAAATTGACTTTATTTTTATTGATGGGGATCATTCGTATGAAGGCATTAAGAGTGACTGGGACTTATACTCAAAAAAAGTGAATAAGGGCGGTATTATTGCCTTGCGTGATACTACTGTACCTGATTTTGATCCAGGTAGAGCATCTTTAGGCTCAATAGCTTATTTCAAAGATGTGATCGCTCATGATAAAGCTTTCGAAGTTATTGAGACAGTAGATTCATTGAATGTTATGAGGCGGTTAAGCTGATTGTGAATGAAAAAGAGGATTGTTTTTTTTATTGGCGGATCTTATGTATCCGGGTTGGAGATCATTACACTGCATTTGATCAAAGAATTGAAGCAGAAGGGGCATGAGATATATTGTGTGATCAGTGGCTGGAACGATGGTGTTTTCAAAGGAAAGCTGGAGGACATTGACGTGCCATTTGAAGAGGTG
>QFQM01000645.1 GCA_003243255.1 Flavobacterium psychrophilum
AGTGAATTATACCGGCAGATATGTAATCTAATTCGTCACTCCAGACTTCCTCTCCTTTCCTCGTAAGGTAGTTGTTGAGCATGCGGAGGTACCCGGTGTCTTTCAACTGAATATATGGCAGCTCTGTCTTAACGGTTTTATTGTTGCGTAGGATATTGACAGTTATTGAAGGCTTGTCGGCTATGAATAAGAAATTGTTGGTGTAGGTATTCAGCTTATGTAAGAGGGTTGTTTTATTAGAGGTAGACAGTAATCCTGCTAATTCTTTTATTCTTTCTTCCACGCTGACACCGCTCAGTGTCGTAATGAGATCGCCTTTTTCTATTCCCGCTTTCTTACAAAGTTCCGGAATGATGATGTGTGTAACCAGTATTTTGTTGTCGACGACCTGGTAATCGAATGGCGGATAATGCTGACTTCTGAAGATAGCTTTCCTGTTTTTGATGGCGCTGTAGAACTTATAGGTGTGTGAGTCGTTGAATTCTGCGGTTATTTGCAGCAGGCATTTTTCATATTGCCGGCGGGTATTGCTTGTGGTAAATAATGGAATGAAATGCAGGACTGTTGTGTTCCAATCTTTATCCATGAGGTACTTGTGGGGGAAAAGGTAATCGCCTGTTCCCTGAATTTTGGCGAGTGCCAGCATACGGTACTCATAGGGCACGTTGAGGCTGTCGGCAAAGGTATAAACCGGCTCATTGGGTATTTCGGTCTCGTAGTTTTTTGCCGGTATATAATAGTGATCATCTCCCTGAAACCTGTTGCTGTATACTTGCCGCAATTTTATTCTTAGTGCCGGCATGATCAGGCTTTCTTTTGTGAGCCAGGTGGTATCTATATTTTGCAGCAGCAAACCAGTAGTGTCGGTCGGTTTATCTGTGGCTTTTGCTGCCGTAGGGGTTAATGTATTTATCATTTGCAGCACAGCCTGGTTGAAGCTCTTGCTTTCTTTGGCCTGGTTTATTGCCGGCCAATGTTTCAGAAACAGGGAGTCAGCTTTTACTTTACCGGTGGCGAGGTCTGGATGAGAGTATTTGAGCCAGTTCCATGCTTTGAAATAGCTGTACTTCTTTTTCGTATCGAATGTCGTTTGGCTAAAAGTATGGACTGAACAAATAATGAACAAGGGTAGCAGGATGGTTATTCGCATCCCGCTAAAGTACTTAATCTTTATGCTTTTTTGGCTTTGCCCAAGCGTACTTTATAATCATCGGGCTTGCCACTGATCGTGATGTTGAGGAATCGTACTTTTTTATCTTTGTTGCGGTATTCGATGGCGTCTACCTGATCGGGATCTACTTCTTCCTGTTTCTTTCCAAAGAGCATACGCCAGCCTACCTGAGTAACCATTTTGAGTGGTATGCGTACTGCGTATTCCATTTGTGTGCTGAGGGATTGCGTGCCAGCTATCTCCATGAAACCAAGAGATGAGTTGATGTTCATGTTCGGGATGGTCAGGGCCCCATTTTTAAAGGTGAGCTTGTTCCTGAG
>QFQM01000646.1 GCA_003243255.1 Flavobacterium psychrophilum
ACCGATGCCGATGGTCTGGTCGGGGCGGCCTTCGCCTACCAGTGGCAGGTTGGCAGCGGCGATAGTTTCAGCAATATCGCCGGCGCCACCGCGCAGTCCTTCACCCTGACGACGGCTCAGGCCGGCCAGCAGGTGCGGGTGCAGGTCAGCTACACCGATAACCGCGGCACCTTCGAGTCGCTGACCTCGGCGGCTACCGCGGTGGTGGCCAGTGCGGTGATCATGGGCACCAATGCGGCCAATACGCTCAATGGCACCGCGCTGGACGACCATATCCTCGGCCTGGGCGGCAATGACGTGCTCAACGGCCTGGCCGGTAACGACATCCTCGACGGTGGCGCGGGCAACGACACCCTGGATGGCGGCCTCGGCGCCGATGTCATGCTCGGTGGTCTGGGCAACGACATCTATATCGTCGATAACCTCGGCGATCAGGTGATCGAGGCAGTCGGCGCCGGCACCGATACCGTGCGCACCACCCTGCAGGAATACGGCCTGGGCGCTAACGTCGAGCACCTGACTTTCATTGGTACTGGCAACTTCACCGGCTATGGCAACGAGCTGGCCAATACCATCACCGGAGGTAGCGGTGATGACGTGCTCGATGGTGGTGCCGGCGTCGACCGCCTGATCGGGGGCACGGGTAACGATAGCTACTACGTCGACAACCCCGGCGATGTGGTGGTCGAGGCCAGCGGCGGTGGCATCGATACCGTCTACTCCAGCGCGGCCAGCTACACCTTGAGCGCCAATGTGGAGAACTACGTGCATCTCGGTGCCGGTGCAGCCAATGCCTCGGGCAATGGTCTGGCCAACCAGATGACCGGTGGGGCGGCCGCCGACATCCTGCGCGGCCTGGGCGGCGATGATGTGCTCAGCGGCTTGGGCGGCAACGATACCCTCTATGGCGGAGCCGGTGCCGACAGTCTGTTGGGAGGCGAGGGGGCCGATACCCTGTTCGGCGAGGGTGGCAACGACATCCTCGACGGCGGCGACGGTGACGACATCCTCGATGGTGGTGCCGGTAACGACATCGTGATCGGCGGTGCCGGCAACGACACCCTGTATGCCAATCAGGGCAACGACATCTTCATGTTCGGGCCCAACTTCGGCAACGATACCATCATCGGTTTCGACGCCAACCCGGCAGGAGGGCAGGACCTGCTCAATATCGCGGCATTCAATCTGACTGCCGCGACGTTCTCCAGTCGCGTGTCAATCGCCGATGCTGGCAATGATGTGTTGGTGACGGTCAACGGTGCAGATGGCGGCAATATCCGCCTGGTCGGTGTGACCGACCACACCAGCGTGACCATCACCGACTTCCAGTTGGCATGAGGTGGCGTGATCCCTGGCGTTCGGATCACGCACGGTAGCCAAGGTTGGCGCCAGGTTGGCTGCGGAGCATCGCCTGCGGGGGCGGTGCTCCGTGGTCTTCTTTGCAGGGGGACGGAATATCGCAAAAAGTTGCGGTATGACGCATGTCGAGT
>QFQM01000647.1 GCA_003243255.1 Flavobacterium psychrophilum
AATTTCGGGTTATCAATAATCCATTCAGGATCGCCTGAGTCAATGTTCAGGCCAATAATCGTGCAGCTTGAACGTGAGTTGACGATTAACTGATTGGTTTCTTTTACATACTCGAGGCTATTAAAATGTACATCGTTGGTATCAGTATTATCCAGCACCGTGGCCCCCAAAAACTCCTGAGAGTAATCGCGCTGCCAGAGTAACCCCCCACTGGCGATGTCATATTTATAAATTACACACTCCAGTTTTTGCTCATCATTCCAGTTATCCAGCAACGAACCCAACAACCAAAGATTACCTTTCTCATCCGTAGTGATGTCGTGATGAAAACCATAGCCAGTAGGTGCGGTATAGGTTTGCGAGACGTTACCCGCCAGGTTAAAACGATACAAAGTGGGGGCAAAAGCATGCTTATCAGGATCATACGTTTCACTGGCCAACGCTGACCACAACGCATTGTCTATAATCTTCAGGTTACCGTACATCCAGGGGAAGAGACCGGTAATGCGCAGATCGCCATTAATGTCATAACCATTCCAGGCACTGGTGACAAACCAGCCCTGTCCCAAGGTGCTTTCCGCCATCTCGCTGTCGTCAATATTGATTGTCAGCGCCAGAGGCACATCACCGTAGTCCTGACCCTCTGTTGAAATTGTTACCGTGAAGGTGGTGGTTTCATTGTCCGCCGTGTAAGTATTGATCTCGACAGTATTCAAATAGTCAGCATACAAGCCAACAACGATGACCTGTGTGTGAGAAGTATATTCGTCAGTACTGTAATAGAAGTCTGTATTTGATGTTTTACCATGAACAGTATAATCAAACCTTACCGCTTCTATATTTTCCAATGAAATTAATGCACAAAGTTTGTTTTGATTGTAAGGATTTATTTTCACTGTATACGTTGCTCTCATTTTCTATTCCTTTTTATAAAAAAACAGAATGTAATGACTTTCGCAAAAACAAACCTACATCTCATGTTGGTTTTTTTATGTGGATAAGTGCACAAAATGAAACAACCAATATAAAACCACACTATTAATTCAATAAAAATAAATACCACAAATAATTAAAGCATAAATATTCAATTATGAAATATAAATAAAATACATGACTACGCAAGTTTTATTTAAAAGTAAAACATAAATACAAATTAAATATATTTAAAACAATTAAATAAATGATGGTTATGATCATGGTATTTTTGCAAATTAAATCACAAAAAATCACAAACAATCTTTTAATGAGCAATTTTGATTATTAGAGTGATTTTAGATTCATAAAAATATGTCACAGAAACAAATAGTCGTCCGTTACTGAATGAGTATCACCAACTTTGATCTGGAAGCGAATATCATGGAGGTTGACTGAACTATGTTTTCTGAATTTATCGATGTAATACAATCTTTTCTAACAGAACCCGCCATTCTAATAGGATTGTTAGTCGGTTTGGGGTATGCCCTTGATAAAAAACCGCTAATTAAAATTA
>QFQM01000648.1 GCA_003243255.1 Flavobacterium psychrophilum
CCATATCCGTAAACGTCAACGTCCAAGCACAGGTCAGTGAATTCGCACGTGTTGATACCTCTGAGCATGCAGGGGACTGGAATAAAGTAAAAGCGGGTACAGCATGCGGGAAAAGAATTTCAGTCCGTGTGCCCTGATGTCGGCTAAAAGGTCCGTTAGCCCGACAATCAGAGTAAATAGGCAGGCGATGTGCACAGCGTCTCAGGCGCATAGTCTGATATTTGTGAGCTCTGGCCTGTTGGCAGTTTATTGATGTCTGTAATCAATCAGGAGAGCGCGTAGACATACAGGCGCGTTACCCTCTTATACGCGCCTGAATAGCGGCCAGAGAGCCTTCTGCTAACGCCTCTTTATAATGTTTTCGGCAAACGGAAACATAGCGCTCATTACCACCAATAACGACTTGCTCACCCTCATTATATGGCCGCCCGGCTTGATCCAGTCGCAGCACCATGCTGGCTTTGCGCCCGCAGAAACAGATAGTTTTTAGCTCGACCAGTTTATCTGACCACGCCAGAAGATATTGGCTGCCGATAAACAACTCGCCGCGGAAATCCGTTCGTAATCCATAACAGAGCACGGGAATATCAAGTTCATCGACGACCTCGGACAACTGATATACCTGCTGGCGGGATAAAAATTGACTTTCATCAACTAAAACGCAGTGGATAGGCTCGCGCTGATGTTCTGCATTAATTTCATCTTTAAGGGATGTGTTTTGGTTAAAAAGACGCGCTGGCGATGATAAACCAATTCGAGAACTTACCTTCCCTGCACCAAAGCGGTCATCAATTTCCGCTGTATAGACCAGCGTGCGCATGCCACGTTCCTGATAATTGTAGGAAGACTGCAGTAAAGCCGTGGATTTTCCGGCATTCATCGCTGAGTAGTAGAAATAAAGTTGCGCCATTGCCCGCAAGACCCCAATCAAAGTGTGATATTCCTCGGCAGGATTGTATCATATTTTAACGTACTTCCCGGAATGCCGAACGCACACTTTACTTAGCTTCCTGACATGATTTCGTTGATATACTTCACGCTATTTCCCTGCGTAAGCTGTTGCTGCCAAAGAAACAAACAATAAGCGCACCGCGTTTTGCCTGGGTATAAAAAACAAGAAATTTCAGCGCCAGGCACAAGAAATTATTAATGTTTTATGCAAAACGACGCTGTTGTGAACACTAATAAAAAAGGTTGATATTTATCCATCGAAACTATAATTCGTATGAGATTAATCAGTTAAAATCGCCGATTAAACACCTGAGCCGTTTGGGTGATAATGCTTTCAATATGGCTTTTTTGTGCGGTTCCGCAAGAAAAATTTAAGTTAGCGGTTTTTAAAAATGAGGTAAATAAAGAGGAAATTTGAATTCCTTACATTGTCACCTATTGCACTACGCAAATTAACGCTCTATTATTAGCTCAACAAACCACCCCAATATAAGTTTGAGATTACTACAATGAGCGAAGCACTTAAAATTCTGAA
>QFQM01000649.1 GCA_003243255.1 Flavobacterium psychrophilum
CTGACCGGTCAACGGTGCTGGGAGAGCTTTTAATGAAGAATCTATAGAGATAAAATGAATAAATTAAATACAGCCTTAAAATCAGTTCCTGCTTGTTAATAGCAGGAACTGTTGATATGTATACCCGACATCGGAGTTTTTGGGTAAAAATGTTGAACGTACACTTATTAAGGCTTGTTGATTTGTTAGCTATAAAAATAAATGCCGCTGCCAATAGCCAAATGATCAGAACATATGGCGATTATTCCATTTTCCAGTAGGAGGCCTTAAATAATGCCAGTTTGGGCAGCCCTTTCGACACCCATCATCACTCAATAAATGACCGTTCTTTGATGATTTTGTCGTTCTTTACACGAAAGACCCCAATTTCTTCGAGTGTAACCCGAGGCTTGCCTTTGAACGTGACTTCCTGTTTAAGAACGGCACTGAAAAATTCACCAGCGACGATCGGTGCGCTGCAGGTATAACTATAAACAGTTTCAATTGTGGCCCCTGCGTGCGATACCTTTCGCTTTAACTGCTTTCCTACCATTTGTAAAGATGGGCATCCCCATCGATGCTGCTTTTTCGGGCTCCTCGCAAACTACGTGTTCATCATAGAGTGTGTCCTGGATTTCGATAAATTTCCGTTGGGAGGCCAATTCGTGATAACGAGCCGCTGTTTCCTGAGTTGGTCGACCTTATAAAGATAAAAGGGCTATGTCAGCAGGGGAAGCGAACTTTTACGGAAAGTAGGTAAAATCAAACCCCGATAGCAAGGGCTGGCAAAGAGCAATGAAGTATGTTATAATTTAACACCTGAAAATACACAATACAATATTCCATATGCCCAACCAGTCTTTATTTTTTGACCTGTTGAACAACAGCAAGGTAGAACAGGCTTCAATAACTATTTATCTCACCAATCATCTTATCAGCGGCATTGTTGCCAATCTGAACAACGATACGGTTGAACTCCGTACAGGTAGTAGCAGCCGTTGTGTGGTGGCCCTGGATAAAATTGAAGCTATTTCCATTGCCTGATAAAGTCAATAACCTAAAAACAAAAAATGGAAAACAATGTCTTGTCCGGGTTTATCAGAAAAGTGCTGGGTAGTCCCCATTCGGAACAGGTTATCAAAGCACAGATCATTCAGTTGGCAGCCCAAAACCTGCATGTGCCGGAAGTGACTACTGCGCTGCTTGAGGTTTTACCCCTCACAAAAGACAAAGAAACCCGCGACCGCCTCCTCGGCTTTCTCTATTCGCTGGATACTTCCCGTTTCAGCGATACAGCAGCCCTGTTTAACGCCCTGCTGAACGTATACAAACAGGAGCAGGACCGCGACGTGCGCAACCGCCTGCTTCAACGCCTGCAGGAAAGTGTGCACCAGGATCCCCGGCTGGCTGGTTTCTTTATTGAACTCTCGGCGCAGGACAGCCTCAGCGAACCGGAACGTATTACCGTACAACAAACCCTCAACAGCCTGCCCACTGTTTCACC
>QFQM01000650.1 GCA_003243255.1 Flavobacterium psychrophilum
TAACGTCCTCCTCCTTAAGTGCTGCGCGGTAGCTTTTATTCATCATCTTCATGGCATGTTCAACACCGTCAGAACCAGCTATTACACTGGTAGATAAAACAAGGGCTGTTCCTATTATAACACTATGCATAATTTTTCTCATAATAACCCCACATTGTTTACTATCATTTAAAAAAATCACAATCCGAAGACGTAACATTGAGCAAAGAAAATAATTATTTGCCAATTTCCCCGAAGAAAATCAGCATTAAAATTATTGTTTATGATTATTTACACTTCCATAATCAAGGCCACTTACCTCCTTAAAAAAAGGGTCAACATGCGTCATGACATTTAATACATGATGATTATCTAAAACTGATTTCCTGGCTAAAACAGCAATGTCATGCCCTACTTTCACTGATAAATTACCATTAATTTCCAGATGAACATCAACAACAACAAGATCTCCCATTTTACGGGTTTTGAGATCATGGATACCTTCAACTCCAGGCGTTGACAATAATGTGGTTTTTATTTTATTTTCAGTTTCAATATCCACGGATCTGTCCATCAAGTCATGAAGCGAATCTGACATAAATGAATATCCCATTCTGGTTACAATCAGTCCGACAACCATTGCAGCAACTGGGTCGAGTAATTTAAAACCTGATAAGTTCCCAATAATACCAATAGCCACAACCAAAGACGAAGCGGCATCAGAGCGTGCATGCCAGGCATTAGCGACCAGCATAGTGGATTTTACTCGGGTTGCTACGGCAAGCATATAGCGAAAAAGAAGCTCTTTGATAACCAGTGCGGCTAAAGCCACCCACAGAGCAACAATATGTACCTGAGGAATATCATCTGGTTGTTTCATTTTATTTACTGCTGACCATAACATGCCGATGCCAACAATAAATAAAATTGTCCCCAGAATTAATGATGCACCATTTTCATAACGATGATGACCGTAGTGATGGTCATCATCGGGATTTTTTTTACTTTTATGGTTTGCAATGAGTACAACAAAGTCTGAGACTAAATCAGACAGGGAATGAATACCATCCGCGATAAGTCCCTGAGATCCAGAAAATATACCAGTAATCACCTGCCCGGATGTCAGAAAACAATTAACAAGCACACTAACCCACGTACTTTTACGGGCCGCGATGAAACGCTCATGAGAACTAATATCAATATCATCCGTAAATTTGTTTACCTGCATCAGAAACTCCTTATAACAGCATCAACAGTTAATACTAAACAGACTATCCTTCCCGGACAGGTTCTGTGGCGAAAATATAATAATTGGTGAGATTTATTCCTGTAAAGGACGTGCCATGTTTGTGATGACATTCATTTATCATAATTTTTAAACATTAATTTATTCTTAACAGAATATGAAAAAATTGACAGTTACCACTGACCTGCCCCCACGATTAGATACAACACTCAGTTAGTAACGTCGGAATCTTCATTCTCAGAATGACCCTTTCTCCA
>QFQM01000651.1 GCA_003243255.1 Flavobacterium psychrophilum
GGAGAAAGGGTCATTCTGAGAATGAAGATTCCGACGTTACTAACTGAGTGTTGTATCTAATCGTGGGGGCAGGTCAGCCAGTGTGTGAAATCCATTACCGGCCAGGCCTCGTCTTCCGCCGGGGTATTGGCAGATAATAATTGTTCTGCTTTTTTCGCGTCTTGTTGTGCAGCAGAAAGGAGTGCTAAGCGATATTTCATTTTTGACAGCGTATCACCACTCTCTTTTTGTTGTGAAAGCGATGTAATAAAAGCCGATAAGTCATCACCTGATGACTGTTGATGGTCATCAGTGGTTCTTTTAATATCAGGTGAGTTCGAGGCATTGTTTAATGCTAATTCAATTAAATAATTCAACATATCTAATGTCATCTTCTGTACCTTATAAAACCGAGAGACTTTATTCAGTATTCAGCGAGGGTATTTTTATTGACTGATTTCAATTTATTTACTCATTAAAAACAAACACCCACATCCCAAAGATACTGAAAAAACATATCACAACAGGAAACATATTTTATTTTAAAGGCGTTAAAACGACCGCTAAATACCAACAATGCTCCACCAGGTTAATCGTGCATTCGTCAATTAAAACCGCCCTGTCTGATTTATTGCCTCAGTATTATTGAAAGATTTTCGTTTGCAAAACGATAAAAACTGCAACGTAGTGTGAGTTAAACTCACACCAGAAGAGCATGCATAAGCGTATAAACAGCAGGCAAAGAGGCGGCATTAATGTCAGTGGGATGGGGGGAGATTAAGACCATAAAAAACAGAAGGTTATTGATCTGTATTTTATTTATATCTGACAAAAAACAGAGCAGTGCGATCTCTCCAAAAAAGCCTGCATATCGCAGGCTTTTTATTCTTACCCTTTAGCGCTCACGGAACGCTTCGGCTTTGGCGCGAAGAATAGGTTTCAGCAAGTAAGCCAGTATCGTTTTCTTGCCAGTAATGATATCCACCGAAGCAACCATTCCCGGAATAATCAACAGCGGTTTTTCATCCGTGCCGAGGTGGTTTTTATCAGTACGCAGACGAATAATATAAAAACTCTTACCGTCTTTGTCGGTCACCGTATCAGGGCTTATCTGTTCAAGTTTGCCCTTAAGCCCGCCATAAATGGTGTAGTCATAGGCGGTGAATTTCACCGTCGCTTCCTGCCCTGGACGTAAAAAAGCGATGTCCTGCGGGCGAATTTTGGCCTCAACCAGCAGCGTATCATCAAGCGGAACGATTTCCACAATGTCGTTACCCGGCTGAATCACCCCGCCAATGGTGTTCACCAGCAGTTGTTGAACGATACCGCGAACCGGCGAAGTCACCAGCGTGCGGTTTACCCGGTCAGTGATCGCTTTACCTGATGCTTCAATTTTACTCAGATCGGTACGAGCCTGGTTAAGTTGTTCCAGCGCATCGCTACGGTAACGACCACGCGTTTCACTGACCTTATTTTCAATCTCTTTGATTGCCGCCT
>QFQM01000652.1 GCA_003243255.1 Flavobacterium psychrophilum
AGGCGCAGGGGCGCTGGACGGATGCCGAGCGCCTACGCTGGTATCAGGACGGGCTGCCGCTGTCGGCCATTCGCGACTATCTGCAGCGTTGGCGCGAGCGCTTCTGGCTCTTCCATCCGCAGTATCCCTTCATGCAGGTGGCGGCGCTGGCCGACGCCGAAGAAACCCGCGACAAGCTCAAACCCTGGACGCAAATTTCCCTGGCCAGCGCCAACGGCAATGCGCCGGTGGTGTTCGATCATTCCTGCGATCTGGCGCCGCGCAGTATCAATGCTGCCGATGCCTTGCGTACCTTGCTCGGCTTTTTGCAGTTCACGCCCGGTGGACTGGTCAAGACGCTGCGCGACTCCGATAAAGCCGGCGCACTGGCCAATACGGCAGCGGTGCTGCCGATGGGCGATTCGCTGGCGCAAAGTTTGTGCCTGGCCCTGCATCCAACAACCCAGACGGGGCATGAAGACCTGCCTGCATGGGAGCGCAGTGCGCTAAACATTACCCAACTGCGTGGCGACCCTGAGCTGGCGAGCGGCCCCAATGATCGCTACACCAGGCAGAGCCGGGCCGTTTTGTTGTTAGCGGACGATGAGCAGCGTGTGCAGTGGATTCGCTTCGCCGCTGGTTTGGCACTGGGCGATGACGTGCAGGCCCCCGATCCCATGGCCAGCTATCGAGCGGGTAGCAACAGCTTGGTACGCCTGAGCTTCAGCGAAGGTCGTGCCTTGTGGCGTGATCTTCCCGCACTGTTGCCGGACGCTGAAGGTAAGGCCTCGCAGCCTGCTGCAGTGCTGGAATGGGCGTCCAATCTGCAGTTCTACCTGGGCAATGGCGTGCAGCCGTTGCTGATTGCAGGCTTGGCCAGTGATCAGGCCAAGCTGCTGCGCTGGCGTTCCGAGCGCATCGCGCTGCCGGCCAAGCTGCTGGCTTCGCCCGATCACGCCAATGAGCTGCGCCGCTATGTACGCGATGCCGAAGAGTTGTTCATGGCCTTGCGTAAGCTGGCCACCGGCATGCTCGCCGAAACCCTGCCTGACCCCGGCAGTAAGGACACCTGGGCGCGTGCGCGCAGTCTGATCGATGCCGGCCCGGCGGGTGCCCTGTACTTCGCCAGCGCCGAGCGTCAGCTTGGGCGCGTCATGGCGCTACTGGGTAACGACGAGCTGGACGAGGCCGAGGCGCTCTGGCGCCAGAGCCTGCATGACGCCGCCCGTGACGCCTGGCAGGCCGTGCTGGCTGGCTTAGGTCGAGGCGCCAAAGCCCTGCGTGCCGAAGCACGTCATCATCCACGCCTGCTGGGGCTGCTCGCCCCGTTGCGGGCGACTCCCACACCCGACAAGGAGGTTCGCGCATGAGTGAGTTCGCGCAGAGCTTTATCGCGCATTTGCAGCGCTTGCAGGAGCATGACCGGGGCGCCATGGCCACCCTGCGTCGCAGCCTGAGCTTCGAGCCGGGCAGTTATCCGCCGGCTTATCCCTAC
>QFQM01000653.1 GCA_003243255.1 Flavobacterium psychrophilum
TGGTGATTAAAATGCCACGGCTGTCTTGCTCAATGTATTCGCCCAACTTTTTGCAGCTTTGCACTTTAATCAGATTCTTAACGTCGGCCCCACCAAAAGTTTCATTAATTTGGCTGTCCAGATCTCGCCGGTCCACAACGATAAGTACCGTCGGGTTTTTTAACGCATTATCGGCACGCAGCATTTTGGCGGCGTAAAGCATTAACAAGGATTTACCCGACCCCTGGAAATGCCAAATAAGACCTTTTTTTGGATAGCCTCTACGAACACGCTCAACGATTTGTTTTGCTGCTTCAAATTGCGGGTAACGCGGCAGGATTTTAACGCGTTTAGGCGGAGTATTTTTGCCCGTTTTGACGGTTGAAAATAATGCGAAAGATTCCAGTAGCTGCAATAAGGTCTGTGGATTTAACAAACTCTCGCAGCTGTTGAGTATCGATGCTAATCCCGGCAGAATCTCATCACGAAGCTCAGTATTATGCCAGGGCCCCCAGTCTTTAACTCGGGCATTAATTGCGCCATAGGCAAAGGTTTTTCCTTCGCTGGCAAAGCACAGCAAGTTGGGGACAAAGAAAGATTCAACGTTTTTCCAGTAGTACTTTTTGCCACCCATAAAGTCGGCGGCGCCATCTTGCCAGGTCACGCTAGGCCGCGTTGCGGTTTTAACTTCGCCCACTACCAACGGTATGCCGTTCACATACAGGACAATATCAAAATAGACTTCAGTGGCCGCGATATAGTGGACCTGCTGTGCCACCACAAAGTGGTTGTTCTCTATGTGCTCAAAATCAATTAGATTGATGGTGATATGGTCGCCATTCTCGCCAAACGGCAAGGTTTTGTCAGCCATCAACCATTCCTGGAAGTTTTCATTGGCCTTTACCAAACCTGTATGACGGGCTTCTAAAACCACTCCTCGCAGTTTGTAAATGACCTCATCGGCATAGTCAGGTTGTCTGCCGATATCAGGGTTTAACGAACAAAGGGCGTCTTTTAGCCACTGATCAACGAAGATATCCTGCGCTTGTTTGGGCAAGTTTTCGCCATGGCAGTATGTCCACTTGACCTCGCTTAAACCTATTAAACGATCGATAATTCCATTTTCTGTGACGGTTTGTTCGTTAAACATATAAGTCTCAGTTAAATATTTTGCTAGATAAATTTCTGCCGACTAAAGCAACCTGTTTCTTTTTTAATTCCAACGCCATTAATGTACTCTCAAAAACATCCAATGCAGAACATATTTTATTCAGTTCACTCTTTGGAGGGACGGATACACTTAAGCCGCTAGTATTCTTTGTACCGATATGTTTAATTTTTGTTCCAGCAGCAATACCTAGAAAACCGCCACTTCTATGAACAAATGAAAGCAACCAATACAAATGACGCGGATTAATTCTCTCGGGATAAGCTCTTACCCTAATGAGCGTATTTTGAAAACAGTATTTTCCGGTAAGATTGAAGTATGCGGA
>QFQM01000135.1 GCA_003243255.1 Flavobacterium psychrophilum
AAATGTATCTTATTTATTAATAACCGCTGTTATGTCAACTACTACGTTTTCACCTTATACCCTGGGCAAAGCCACGTTGGCAAACCGGATTGCCATGGCTCCCATGACCCGCACACGGGCCATCCATAATCTCCCTAACGATCTGATGGCGAAGTATTATGAACAACGGGCTTCTGCCGGACTCATCATCTCTGAAGGGATATCTCCTTCACCCGATGGATTGGGCTATGCCCGTATGCCCGGTCTTTTCACCACCGAGCAGATAGCCGGATGGAAGAAAGTGACCGATGCCGTTCATGCCAAAGGAGGAACGATCTTCGCCCAGTTGATGCACGCAGGCCGTATTGGTCATGTACACAACTTACCCAGGCATGCGCGTCTGGTAGCCCCCTCCGCAGTAACAGCACCTGGCCAGATGTGGACCGATGCAGCAGGAATGCAGGATCATTCTACGCCTCATGCGTTGAGCCATGAAGAGGTGAAGATCGTCAAGAGTGAATTTGTGCAGGCAGCACTGAACGCATTAGCCGCAGGTTTTGATGGCGTAGAACTTCATAGTGCCAATGGCTATTTGCTCGAACAATTTTTATCACCCCACGCCAACCAGCGTACCGATGAATATGGCGGCAGCCTGGAAAACCGGGCCCGGTTTGTACTGGAAGTAGCCAGAGAAGTGAGTACTGCCATCGGAAAAGATCGGACCGGTATTCGTCTTTCTCCTTACGGAATATATAATGACATGCCTCATTATGCCGAGATCGATGCCGCATATACCTATATCGCACACGAACTGAACACAATTGGATTAGCGTACATTCATTTGGTAGATCATAGCTCCGGTGGTGCACCGGAAGTTCCGCTCGCTATCAAAAAGGCCATTCGTGAGCAATTCAAAAATACCTTGATTCTTTCCGGTGGTTATGATCTGAACAGAGCAGAAGCCGACGTGTCGTCCGGGTTTGCTGACCTGGTTGCTTTCGGGAAACCCTTCATCAATAATCCAGACCTGGTTGAACGGTTGAAGCATCGTCTTCCCCTCAATCCGGTTCTCGATGCGAGCACCTTCTACAGTGCCGGTGAAAAGGGCTATACGGATTACCCGGTGTATTCCGAAGTCAGTGCTTTAGTGTAATTACATTCCTACCAATACAATTATGTCAACAAAAACAAAATCAATCATTACTACCGTAGCACGGGTGCTGCTGGGACTTATCTATTTCATCTTCGGATTGAATTTCTTCTTTAACTTCATTCCTCCTCAGCCTCCGCTGGAAGGAGCCGCCGCAGCGTACACCGGTGGCTTGTTTCAGGCCGGTTATTTCTTTCCCTTGCTCAAAGGAATTGAGGTGGTAGCGGGAGTGTTGTTACTGGCTGGTTTTTTTGTGCCCCTGAGTATTGCGGTACTGGCACCGATCAGTCTTCATATATTTTTATTTCACCTCCTGCTTGCACCGGCAGGAGCACCGATCGGTAGTGTGATTCTCTTATTGAACCTCTTCCTGGCATGGGCTTACCAGGCCAACTTCAAGCCGCTGTTTCAAAGCAAGGCAGGAGTGTCGCTGTAATGCTGAATATAGTGAAGGGAGTAATCTAGTTATGGGTTTACGTTGAAGGGTTTGCTGCCGCGAGGCGGTAAACCCTTTCTTTTTGAACGAGGTCATTTACGTTTAATGGCTCATCTTCATCCTATGTTGACGAAGAGAAGATGTAAACACCGGCCTCCAATTAAAAAGATGAAATCCAAACGACAATGTGACCACAAAGAGAGCCCGTAGTAAAGATGATGCTCATCCGTTTATTCACTCAGCGCTTCCTTGTATACTTTCAGCACCCTCTCCCTCGCCATTTTATGATCCACTATCGGTTTTGGGTATTCTTTGGTGTTTAATTCCGGTACCCATTTTTTGATGTACTTCAGTTCGGGATCAAACTTTTGGGTTTGCAACTCTGGATTGAATACACGGAAATAGGGAGCGGCATCACAGCCCGATCCTGCTGCCCATTGCCATCCGCCATTGTTGGCCCCCAGGTCATAGTCGAGCAGCTTTTTAGCGAAATACGCTTCGCCCCAGCGCCAGTCGATGAGTAAATGTTTGGTGAGGAAGCTGGCGACGATCATGCGCACACGGTTATGCATAAAGCCGGTTGTATTCAATTCGCGCATGCCTGCATCTACAATGGGGTAGCCTGTTTTGCCATGGCACCACTTCTCAAATTCGTTCGTGTTGTTTCTCCACTGAATACGATCGTAGGCAGGCTTGAAAGCATGCCCGACTACGTGGGGAAAGTGCCAGAGAATCATCTGGTAGAAATCGCGCCAGATCAGCTCATTGAGCCATACTTCATTTTTCTTCAGGGCTACCTGCACCAGCTTGCGGATACTTACCGTACCGAAGCGAAGATGTAAACTTAAATGCGTAGTGCCATGGATGGCAGGATAATCACGGGTCTCATCATAGTGCGCGATGAGTGCTTGTTTAATCACACGCTCGGGAAAAGTAATTTCTCCTTTCTCAAATCCAATCTGCTTGAGCGTGGGGAACGGGAGAGGATCACATTGCTTCCAGTTTTTAAAATACGTTTCAGTGGGGTAGCTCTTTACATAGAATGCATTGAGCTTCGCTTTCCATTTGCGACTGTAAGGTGTAAAAACAGTGTAAGGCTTACCATCGTCTTTCACCACTTCTTCCTTTTCGAAGAGCACATGATCTTTATATGTTTTGAATTCGCTTCCCTTTTTCTCCAGTAGGGCTTTTACTTTTTCATCACGCTGTATGGCATACGGTTCAAAATCATGATTGGTATAAACGGCTTTGGGTGATAGGGTTTGGTAAATCTGAACCGGATCTCCGTGCAGTACAAGCAATGAACTTCCTGCTTTTTCCAGTTCCTCCTTCAGTGCCAGCAGTGATTCATGGATGAACTCTACGCGGCTGTCTTTTTTATCTTCCAGTGCATTCAGTATCTGTGTATCGAAAATAAAAAGCGGTAGTACTTCTTTGTTTTCTTTCAGTGCCCGATACAGCGCTGCGTTGTCCTGCAGGCGCAAGTCGCGTCTGAGCCAGACCAGTGTGGTGTCTTTGGTTACGATGGAGGTCGCTTCCTTTAGTGTGATCACGATATAGTGGTTTTCATTTCAAAACAGCGTATGGAAATGATTGTTTTAAAATACCGGATTAATCGTTGAGTAGCTAATACGGATCGGGTTCATCGATGGTGATGTGATGAAATACCAGTAGCGCTGTTTCAGGAATTTTAAAACGGATAACCGATCCCCACATTGAAAATCACCGGCTCTTTGTAATCATAATATCCCGTCTCTTTTGTGCCTTTGGCAAAGGGGTTAAAGAACTTGACTTTATCCAGCACAAAACGACTTCCTTCCGGTTGTGCGGGGTCATACACTTTCATCCCCATGTCGAGGCGGAGCACGAGAAATGAGAAATCGAAGCGCAGCCCAAACCCTGTACCTACACCCAGTTGCTTATAAAAATCTTTCGCATAGAATTTGGTATCACCACCCCATTCGGCCACATATTCACCCGGAGTGGGTTGAGGGGCCTGCTTGAATGACCATACGTTACCCGCATCCAGGAAGATCGCACCGTTCACAAAACCAAACAGCTTATGTCTTACTTCGATGCTTCCCTCCAGCAGGATCTCTCCGGGTTTTTCAAACTGATAATCAAACAAACCGTCTTTAACAGGGTCCTTACTCAACACCGGAGGCTGTGATCCTACACCCAATCTTCTTGGCCGCCACGCACGCACCCCGTTACTTCCCCCGGCAAAGAAAAACTTCTCATAAGGAAGGGTTTTGTTATCACTATAGGAATAAGCAACACCGGTATTAATGCGATAAGCGATCACCGTGTTTTTCCGGATGATTTCATTTCGGCGGATATCAAGACTTGCCCTTACGTATTTATAATATTGAAGTCCGCGCTTGGTTGCAATTGTAGGTTCGAAGAGGTTGAATAGAGTTCCTCCGGCTTCGATTGTTCCGCGAAGGTAAAGTGAACTTCGTTCCAGGTTACCGTAGTTATTGGGGTTCCATTGCACCGAGAAAATGGTACTGGTAACCAGGGATGGATTAAATGAGTTGATCAGGTTGTTGCCTTGCTGAAGCTGTAGTGTATCCAGTTGCCCGCGAAAGACAGGATCTAACCTAGAGCGGATAATGTTCATGTTGACTGCCGTAAGCGAATACGATACACGCTTTCGTTCCCATGAATAAATACCCGATACGTTTACAGCCGACCGTTGGTACTCCGGACGGTTGGTATAGGTGTATCCGGATGACAGTCGTGTCTTGGGATTATATTTCCCCCAGCGGTTGGTGGCTTGTCCGCTAAAGGGAATCAGAAACTGGGGGAAGATGATTGAGGCATTGCCGTTGATCTCTGTACTCTTATAAATGTTTTTCGTGCCCGTAGCCGATGCCACACCTTCAAAGCCAAAGCGTCCGTTCAGTTCAAAATTTTCCAACCCACGGAAGATGTTTCGCTTCTTTAAGTTGAGGGAGTAATAGGGGCCGGGAAATCCCTGTGTCACTGTTACCCCACCTTCGTGCGACATAGAGTACCGGTCCAGCGGGCTGGCATAGACGTTGGCAATAAAGCGCCCCCCCGATGTGTCGTAGTTGATATTCACGAACTTGAAATTATCGAGATTGGCGAGCTGCTTCTGTGTGTTGAAGGTATTGGTGCGGCTATAGATGCTGTCTTTGGAAATGAAGATACGCTGATTTAAAATGCGTTCGCTGTAGTAGTCTTTGAAATAGCTGTACGTGATGTTATGATACGTTTTGGTGATCCGCTTTCGGTTCGATTTCAGGTCCGCATCGGGTACCATCAGCACCGAGTCGACATGAAATACTTTATGATGATCTCTTCGGGCGGGGTTTTCGATGGAGAGCAATACACCCACCTTGTGCGGAATGCCGTACAGTGATGTGTCGACATCGAAATCCACGTACTGCCGACTGAAGTCATAATAGCCATTGTCTTTGAGAAGCAAATCGATGCGTTCGCGCTCCTGCGAAATCTTGTCCTGATCGTACTGATCTCCTTTCTTAATCTTGCTTTCGGCTTTGTGTTTGTTTAATACGTGCGCCACAGCGGTATCGGGTATGTCCAGAAACACAGAATCGATGATGTACGGTGCATTCGGAGTGACGATGTACGTGACACTTACCCGTCTCCGGTATTCGGCCAGCCGGGTAGTAGTGCGTCCCAGAAAGTATCCTTTGTTAAAAAGATAGCTGTTCATCTTTGACACGGTGGCGCTCACCTGTGCCGTATCAAAAACGGAAACCGGCTCACCCCATTGCATGGCCATGTTTCCATTCTCGATTTTATTGTTGAAGGCATTTACTTTCTCCTGCTTGCGAAACTGGAGTGCCGATATCCGTTTTGTGTTCTCCTTTGCGGCCGCTATCTTTTTGTCGAACTTCCTGGCCACCTTATCGCGGCCCATGATCAGCCGGGCTTTGCTTCTGAACAGGAGGTGCCTGGAAGAGTCGTTGAAGTTCTTCTTTCCCCAGGAGTGCAGTCCTACCAGGTAATTGAACGGTAAGAAGAGTATCCTGCGATTGGCTTCCTGTGTATATAGATTCGATAAATTGGTAGAAGAAATCTCTTTAGGTGCTTTTACCGATTGGCGATAAAGTAGTTTTTGATTTCCTTTGAGATAACGTGCGCCGACACAGCCTGATAATACGGGCAGAAGGCAGACACAGTATACCCAACACACTCTCTTTCGAAAGCTACCTTTCATGATCTCCAAAGCCAAAATTAAGTACCTCAAATCCCTGCAAGTAAAGAAATACCGTAAAGAGGAGCAATGTTTTGTGGTGGAGGGAGGCAAAAGTGTAGCTGAATTGTTAAGGTCCGATTTTGTGATAACACAGCTCTATGCTACCGGGCCGTTTTTGAAGGACAATGAAGATCAGGTAAGCCAGCTGGGTGCGGAAGTACTGGAGGTAAGTGAGGAGGAACTTGCTGCCGCGGGGACCTATCAAACCAACAATGCCGCGCTGGCCGTAGCCCGGATGAAGCCCAATCAAATCACCACCATCGCCCCGGGTGAATATGTGGTTGTGCTCGATGATATTCGTGACCCGGGCAATGCTGGCACGATCATCCGTGCAGCTGATTGGTACGGGATCAAAAACATCATTGCCTCTGAAGAGACAGCCGATATCTATAATCCCAAAGTAATCGGTGCGACCATGGGGTCGTTTTGCCGGGTGAATGTATTCTATACTTCCTTGCCCGATTATCTATCCCACCACACCAAGGCCACCTACGGGGCTTTCCTTGACGGAACCGATGTACATGCCACCACCTTTCATCCGGAAGGAGGCTATATTGTGATGGGCAACGAAGCCAACGGTATCTCCTCCGAAGTAAGCAAGCTGGTCACGCACCGGATCACCATCCCCCGTTACGGTCAGGCCGAGTCGTTGAATGCGGGTGTGGCTACGGCTATTATTCTGGATAATCTGAGGAGAAGTGTTTAGTTAATGGTTAATCAGGAAAGTTACCTTTAAGTTCCAGATATACGGTTTCTATTAGGTTTATGGGCTCATTGAAGATGGGTGAGTAACAACGGGGTAACTGGAGTTACCCAAAAGAGCTGAATTAAACCTTGCGTTTTTCGGGAACTGTTTAGTGTACTTCTGGTTTTCTTGGGTGTTTTGTTAGCACCTTGAACACTGGCAAAAAAATCAAAGAAGTTGTAACTAAATTTAAAGAAATTAATTTGATTGACATATTCTCGATCAAATTAATTTAGCATCCCCTTAAGCTATGTGTTTTCACTTCTTGTATTGGCTTCATTATTTTGATTTACAAATTTCCATGGATCCCAAGTGTTCATGTATTCCTGCCTGGTAATAACGAGTGCCTTCTCTACTCCCTTTTCTTTAAGTGGAGTAAAGCCATAATCGTAGCATAAGTAATAAACTTGTTTTTTTGTAGTCAGAAATAGAGATGAGAATATAGTCATATCATAACCCATAGCCACCATCACTTCTTTACGCACAGTGGCTTTGCCTATCGGGCACAAAGCTTTTAGAATGGCTCGATTCTTTCGCAACCTGCTATTGATTTCAAGGATAGGGCGCTCTGCATCATACTTATTCTTATTGTTTTCCAAGTACCGACATTGGTCTGAGCAGTACTTTCTGTCTATCCTTCCTGTGAGGGGATTACCGCATACGGGACATTTTCTGTTGGCCAGAACATTTTACAGCATAGCTTGTCACAAGCTGAGATTTTCAAGCCTGCATCCCCGCACACATTGCGACATTCTTTTGCTACGCACCTGCTGGAAAACGGGACTGACTTACGACATATCCAATCTTTATTAGGTCACAGTTCGCCGAAAACAACGGAATTGTATACTCACATATCCACTCATAGCTTAAAAGACGTTAAAAGTCCGCTGGAGAAATTAAAGTACAATTTTGAGATGGCAGAGAATTCATGGATATTGACTATTAAAGTACAATTGGCCGAAGCAAACCGGGTAGCGGATAAAAGGAATATATACGACATACGTATATATTGCCGAATATATACGACATGCGTTTAGCCAATTGTTGGGCGCAATAATTTTTTGGACAGTTATGGCAAAGAAATCAATAATAATTGGAACAGTAATCTTAACGTTATTAATCATGTTCGGTTTTATTAGTAAGCTATTCAAAGGAGATGACAATGGGACAAAGACGAAAAACCCATCAACCATTGTATTGGGAATGGCATTGTTGAACGATACACAAAAGGTTCATTTCAAAAAAATCACTGACGAGTTAAAGTACAAGTATGAGCTTAATATTACTGAGCAAAACTATGACGAGGAGAAAGGTGTCGGAGTCATTGGACTTAAGAACTCACAGATTTCGATAGCGATGATAGATTTGCCAATTCCGGGAGATGAATTAGAGTTCCCTTCTCAAATAGCTTATCTGTGGCCTGAAGCTAAAGATTTAACACCAAAACATAAAGCACATATCATTATTTCTGTTTCATCCCCAGATGACACTAAACTAAATATGTTCAAGACTTTTACAAAAGCTGCGAGCTCAATACTGGCAAACACAAACTCACTTGGAATCTATCTTGGTAGTCAAACTTTAGTTCTGTCGACAGATTTTTACATTGAAGGCGCAAAGTCAATGACTGATGATGATTTGCCGCTTATGAATTGGATTTACTTTGGACTTAGAGAAGAAGACGGAAAGCATAGTGGCTACACTTATGGACTGAAAGAGTTTGGTTTTAACGAAATAGAAATATTGAATTCAAGTTATCCAGTTGAAGATATTCAAGGAATGCTGTTTAATATAAGTCATTACATTATTCAAGGTAACGTGACATTAAATGACGGAGAGACAATTGGACTAACGGAGGATCAAAAGATAAAAATCAAAAAATCCAAAGGAGTTCAACTGGACGGCACAACATTGAAATTGGAGTACTAAAAATTACTGCGCCCAACAAAATGCATAAAAAATGGCGTGGTGATTATAAGGTAAAAGTGTTTTCAACTAACTTAGCTCAGCAACGTGGACAATGACGCGGTTTCTAAACACGCCACTTCTTATGCACAAGCGTTAGCCCACATTTATGGACAGAGCAGCACACCTAACATTGTTTATCATAATACTCCCACTTTTTGCAATGGGACAGAGGATTGATTATGACTCGACATTTAAATCAAACGGACTGGAGTTTAGGGTACAACAAATTCAATTGGAGAAATACATGTCACTTCTTAAAGTCAAGAAGGCGAACACTGTTATCCTGAGCGACACATTGGACTTTTTCACGGACCTTCAATTGATTGACTTTAATCGGGATAAAGCAATAGATATTCGAATTAACCATATGGGCAATGTTGACAGACAATCATTGTACCTATTCAATCAATTAACTAGTAAATTTCAAAAGGTTGTTGACTTTGAAAGCTATCCGGACGCTAAAGAAGTTAAGGGACAGGATAGAGGATTTTATTACTCATACCATAGATCGGGTTGCGCTGACAATTATTGGACAAGTGACTTATTTAAAATTCTGGACTACAAAGTAATTCATATGGGACAGATTTTTGGAGAAGGATGTGAAGCGCCCATGCAAGTGAAGATTTATAAAATGGGAATGAATAAAAAGGACTTAATCGAGACGTTGCCTTACAAACTGGTGGAAGACAATAAGGACTTTAAATGGGGATTTATTGAGAACTATTGGTCAAAGAATTATAGTAGGTTTAAATAAACGTGGGCTAACAACAGCTATAAAACATATGCTATACTGTAGGTTATTAAAGTGTGTGCTGTTAAATTCGTTTAGCAACGTCGGACAGCGGCGTAGGTATTTAGCCGCATACGTTTTATAGCCTAGCGTTGGCGGTAATTTATTTTTAAAAAAGTACAGTGTAAAATGAAATACGCAATTGTTGGACTACTAGCATTTTTTTTAATGTCATGCGCGGCTTTAGGTTCCAGGACAAAGGTTTATAATAAAACAAAAATTAAGAACATAAGGACAATTGGACTTGTAACTAAACGATTTGATCAACCTAGAAATCCTTACCATAAAATTATTAAAGAATCGTTCACAAGGACTTTGATTGAGGGACTTGAAAAGGAGCACTTATTTAAGGTTATTGTACTGGACACAATGGAGAACGAAAAATTAAATATTAATTCTTACGTGACTGACACACCAATAGACGCATTACTAGTTGCGGAATGGAAGCTAGCTGATCCTTATAATATGGTGACGGACTCTAAGGTAAAACTTAGTCTGATTGACAAGGAATCTAAAGAGGTATTACTTATTTCAAGTCATGGGACAAAGTTTGGAAATTCATATTGGTTGACACCATCCTTACCAAGGACATTACTTGACGCAACCGAAGGTGCTTTAAAAACAATGGGGAAAAATATTAAAACTAAGCGATGAAAAAACAGTATTTACTCTCGATTATTTTCATTTCGAGTTTTATCTTATCCAATGCACAGACAATTGAAGACATAAAGAAACTCGGACTTACGGACGCGCAACTAAGAACGAGTTTTGAAAAACGACAAATCGTTCTGACAAATAATTCAAAAAGGACTAAGAAAATAAAGGAAGGAGCATTCGCGACAATTAAAATGAAGGACGACACAACAAAGATGCAAGTCGTATTAGAGGCATTTTTGTCCGATACAATTATCGTCTCATCATTGACACCTCAATTGGCTGGTAAAGAAATAAAACTTGGATTTACCGAATTCAAACTTTTACCCTTGAATGATATCGAGTCGATTGAGTATAGCGTTCGTCATAGAGGTGTTACATACTGGACAGCATTTGTTGCCATCATTGTTGGAGCAGAGTTCGTTATCCTACCCATAATTATGCCCGCTATTACAGGAGAGACAGAATTATATTCTCAACCTCAATTTCCCATTACGGTAATCAGCGGTGTAATCATTTTCGTTTTAGGGAGAAAGGTTATGAAGTCGTTAACCCTAAAGGAATATGCTTTGGGAACGGACTGGAGTTATAGAGTCGTGAAAAAATAAACTACCGCCAACATCAGCTATAATACATATGCTATATCGTAGGTTCTTAACATGCGTGCTATTAAATTTCGTCATCAACGTGGGACAAAGATTTAGGTATTTACACGCATACGTCTTATAGCTAGGCGTTGGCGGTAATGCTTTCGGACAATTAGACACATTTGACAATTAACAACTATAGATATGGCAAAAGAACTTCCCCCTTACGTAAACTCAACTGGACTCCTGCAAGAATTATTTAAAAAGATTCAAGAAGCTCCACCACCAAGTAGGTTTAGTCAAGACTTTTTATTTACCAACTTGAAATTCAAAAAATCTGGTAGCACAATTCCCTTCATTCCATTTTTGAAACGAATTGGTTTCTTATCCACTGACGGCTCACCAACTGAAGTTTATAAAAAATTCAGAAACCCAGACACAAAGATTTCCGGACAAGCAATGGCTCAAGCTTTTAAAGTTGCCTATTCTGACCTCTATAACAGAAATGAATATTGGCACACAAAATCCTCTGAAGACTTAAAGAACTTTTTGGTCGAAGTATTAGAAGTGGAAAAAAATAATCCCACATTAACTGTTTTAATCAGAACCATCGAGACATTAAAAAAAATGGCAAACTTTGAAGTCCCTGTAGACACCGAAGAGGAAAACGAGGTAGAAGAACAGGAAACGGAGAGACAACCTAATTCTAACAGTAACAACGGACAAAGCAACCCGAAATCTTCTGACCTGGCTGGAATTAATTTGTCCTATACAATTAATCTGAATTTACCTGAAACATCTGACGGCAAGGTCTTCGATGCAATCTTTAAGAGTTTAAAAGAAAACCTTCTTAAGAAATGAGATTTATCAACAACGAAAATTTAATAAAGCTCTTTAGTGTAACCAATCAATTTGCTGAGTTTGATTTGGACAGAGTTGAGAAGGAGCACCAAATTGATTTAGGTCGAAAAAAGAACAAAGTCGAAAAAGACAATGTTTACTATCCTCAATTTGAATTAGAGGTTCGGAAAGAGGCAAAAAATATGGCCAAACATTATGAGATATTTTATTGCCTTGAAAAATCAATACGTGACCTAATCTCTACTACATTAGAAACAACAGGTGAAAACTGGTG
>QFQM01000654.1 GCA_003243255.1 Flavobacterium psychrophilum
ATTGGCATCGCTTACAAGAACCTGAATGATTTCAGATCCGCGCGTAAATTTTATACCGAATCTATTCTGGTAAAAAAAATGTTGAAGGATGCCAAAGGAGTAGCTTATGGTTATAATAATATTGGTGAACTTTATAAGGCAGAAAATGACCATGAAAAAGCGGTATATTATTTTAAAAGAGCCAATCATATATTGGATTCCATTCAGGATTCACCAGGTATTACGGTTACCTTGTCAAACCTTGCTGATGTTTACCTCGATCAGAAGGAATATTCACTGACTATTCAAAATTGCCTCCGGGTAATTGAAATCGAAAAAAAGGAACAAGACTATTTTAATCTTTCCCTCTCTTACCTACTCATAGCTCGTGCGTACATCGAAGTAGATAAGTTGAAGGAAGCCCATGCTCATGTGTCGGAAGCAGAAAGACTTTCTAAACAAATCGGAGCCCTTCGGCTTTACTACCAATCCCTAAATATAAAAGCCCAGATTCTAACGAAGGAAGGTAAATTTAGTCTGCTCCCCAGTCTTTATGACGAAATTTTAAACCTACATGATAGTTTAGACCAAGTTAACCGCGCTGAGGTCACTGCCAAAATACAATCCATCTATGAAAGTAGGGAGAAGGAGATATTAATAGAAAATCTACAGCGTGAATCACTTCTCAATCAAACGGTGATTGATAGTCAAAAAGAAAAAGGTTTATATAGTGTAATTGTAATTATATTGTTGCTGGTGCTACTGCTTTCTTTTTATTTTTTCTCAAAGAGCATAAGCAGAAAAAACCAGGTATTAAAATTAGAAATAGTTAAACATGACAAAGCCAAGGAGCAGGCCGAAATAGCTAATCGGGCCAAGTCTGATTTCCTTGCAAATGTCAGCCATGAGATAAGAACACCTTTAAACGGGGTAATTGGTTTTTCCGATTTGTTGGGAAGAACAAAACTGGATGCGACACAGCATAAATATATAACTGTATTGAATAAATCAGCACATTCGCTACTTGACATAGTTAACGATATCCTGGATTTTTCAAAGATAGAAGATGGTAAGCTAGAACTGGAAATAGAAAAAACGGATGTTTTTGAGATGAGTAGTCAGTTGATCGATTCTTTAAAACCATATGCCGAAGAAAAGGGATTGGCTCTCCAGCTCTCCGTTTTACCAACAACTCCGCAGTTCATTTGGGTGGATGCCATTCGCCTACGACAGGTATTAACTAACCTTCTAGGTAATGCAGTAAAGTTCACTGAGAAGGGTGAAATAGAATTAAGTATTGAACCTGTTGGTGTGATAAGAGAACAGCAAATTGTGTTGCGTTTTGCTGTACGAGATACAGGCATCGGAATTGACCTTAAAAATCAACTAAAAATATTTGAAGCTTTCGCGCAAGTGGATATTTCAAACACGAAACGATTTGGAGGAACACGCCTTGGACTCACTATTTCAAATAAACTGTTAGCGCTA
>QFQM01000655.1 GCA_003243255.1 Flavobacterium psychrophilum
CGCCCAAGCCGGTGAAGAGCTTCGACCGCGACGGGCTGGTGATGCATTGCAGCTCCTTCTCCAAGAGCCTGGCGCCGGGTTATCGCATCGGCTGGGTAGCCGGCGGGCGCTATGCCGAGCAGATCGCCCGGCTCAAGCTGATGACCACCATCTCGCCGTCGGTGCCAGCCCAGGCAGCGCTGGCCGATTACCTGCAGCACGGCGGTTACGACCGCCACCTGCGCAAGCTGCGCCACGGCCTGGAAATGCAGCAAAGCGCGATGCTGGCTTCGGCCGCCCGGCACTTTCCTGCCAGCACGCGGGTGACGCGGCCGGCAGGCGGCTACTTCCTCTGGTTCGAGTTCCCCGAGCGCCTGGATTCGCTGCAAATGCTGAGCCTGGCCTTGGCCCAGGGCATCAGCCTGGCGCCGGGGCCGATCTTCTCCGCCAGCCAGGGCTTTCGTCACTGCGCGCGGCTGAACTACGGCCACCCCTGGAACCCGCGCAGCGAACAGGCCATGGAGGTACTCGGGCGCCTGGTGGCGGGATTGCTCTGACGCCTGGTACGCATGGCGCACCCTACAGGCTGTTGTAGCCCGGATGTAATCCGGGGCGATTCCTGCATCTGCCCCGGATTTCATCCGGGCTACGGTCTACACAGTGCTCTGCGTAGGGTGGATGACGCTGTTTTCATCCACCACCCAGGCACCCACGGTGGATCGGTCGGGCCGCGCAGGTAAAGCGCGATCCACCCTACCGACTGGCTACTTCCACCAGTACTCCACCTGCACGCCGAAGTTGGAGCCGTTGCGCGCGCTGCCGAAGGCGCCATTCTCGGATAAGGCCGAGCCGTCGGCCAGCAGGTTGGCGGCCTGCTGCGCGGCGCGGTTCCAGCTGGCGTAGGTGTAGTACAGGCGAATTTCCGGACGTTCCCAGAAACCGGGGCCCGATGGTGACCAGGTCGGGGCGATGGTGAACTTGGTCAGCTTACGCGTACCACCGGGCGCCTCGACCTGGTCGCGGCCAATCTCGCCGACCAGCTTGAACTGCTCGGTGAAGGCATAGCTGGTACGCCCGCCGATGGACAGCCAGTTCTGGTCCGCACCGTCCGGGCGCTTGTCCTTCTGATAGACCAGCTGCACCTGGCCGCCAAGGCGCGGGGTCATCTGGAAGTCGAAATACTCCACCAGGCGCCAGCTGCGGTTACTGCTGTCGAGCGTCGGGTCGCCGGTGTAACCCAGACCGGTACCCGGCCCGCGCCCGTATTGCAGGGCGACGGTGTTGACCCCGCCGAGGAAGTCCTGCTGCTTGTGTTGTGCGCTCACCGCCCAGCCGCTGTTGGCGTCGGTGCTGTCCGGCTTGTCGATGTAGCTGACGCCCACTTCCAGCTCGCCGCCGGGGTTGACCTGGAAGCCGCCGACGTTGAAATCGTGGCGGTTGATGTAGGGCTCCTGGTCGTAGTTGTCCTTGCGCGAGAACACGTAGC
>QFQM01000136.1 GCA_003243255.1 Flavobacterium psychrophilum
GAACGTTCAGGATTTCGACTTTGGTCGCGTTTTCTCTGAGCGATTTCAATCTAGAATATAGCTGATGTTCTTGCAGACCGTCTCCTTGCTCAGGAGCGCGTTTATTCTTTTCGTAGAAAGCATTGATCTCCTGAAATGAAGCAACAAGTCTTTCATCCTCATTCCGTGCGGGTGAACTGGAAGGTTTAATATTCAACAACCCTAGCGGATCGTTTTCAAATATCTCTTGTAGCTTTTTATCCTTATCCATTTTGGGTTTTCCTCTTTTGCTCCTTTAAAAAGATAATCGCTTCTGCCATTCTTCTTTCCAATGGATCAGTGGAGTGTAAACTAGGCTCTTTCTTAAATGTTTTAGCAAAGTCGTTGATCTTAGGCCACAGCAGCAATGCTTCTTCCAGAGTCATTTGAATCCGCGTTGATTCAATTACATCCTGGATCACCTTTAGCACTTTTGTTGTAACTGATTTGGACAGAATCTCAAATGCCTTTTGGAACGGATTAATCCTGTCAATCAAATCAATATGCAGATCGTCAATGTTTACAAACTGACCTGCCATTCTGATAAAACGTTTGTCTCCAACTTCTTTTATTTCTCCATTCTTCACCACAGAATCCACGACAACATGCTGGCGGACTTCCTCCACCTCGGCTTCCGAAAGTTCAGGATATTTTATTTGAATGATTTTAGGAATTAAAACCTTATTGATTACCTCCGGGTCAACATTGCCTGGCATAGCTCTCAGCATAGTATCGTCTTGCAGAATAGTTGCCTTTAAATCATTCAGGTCTGATTCAATAATGTCTTTTACCCGCTTTGACGTTGGAGTTTTAAATCCCCGGATTTTTATTTCGCCTGCCTCTGCCTTATCCTCATCAGACAATTTTGTTTTGAACTTGAAGTTAGGAGCAAGGACCTGCTCCATTAATAATGATGCAGTGATAGCTTTGAGCATGTTATTGACTGATAGCTTTACCAAATCATCGGCTGCATCAGGTTGTGCAATTAGATTGGTAAACTGAGCATGAGTCTTGTTGCTGCTGTCTCTCGTACATCTGCCAATGATCTGAATAATTTCTGTCAATGATCCTCTGTATCCTACGGTCAAGGCATGTTCACAATACGGCCAGTCGAAACCTTCTTTGGCCATACCCAGGGCTATGATCAAGTCCATGTCATCAACTGACTTAATGGTTCGAAGGAAGTTTTGGATTTTATCTCTATCTTTTTGATTGTCGTTTACCAAATCGGCAACCTTCAATATCTTGCCATCCTTATGCCTCTTTATATAAATGACACCTGTTTCGCTATCAACCTTTTCAACATCACCGATCGCATCTAAGATGGTGTCAACTTCATTGTGTTTGTCCTTGGTGGATTCGCCAGAATTGACATTCGGTATGTGAAGTATTGTTTTCTTGTCGGTATCTAATATTTCAAGAATAGCGGTCGTGTATCGGCCTTGGTAGAAGTGATAACCAATACCCAACGATTTTAAATACGTGTATCCATTTAGCTGCTCGTAGTAATTGTAAGTGACCTTGGTGAACTTTGCTTCATCTTCGGGTTTTAATACCGGAACACTATCACCTCGGAAATATGATCCTGTCATGGCGACCACATGGGCATTTGATTTTTGCATGATCGCCCTTAGTAATTCACCGAGGCGACTGTCGCCATCAGCGGAAACGTGATGAAACTCATCGATGGCTAAAAGTATGTTGGTGAATTTTGCTTCGTCAAGCTCTTCAAAAGCAAATCGAAGTGTTGCATGAGTGCTTATCAGAATCTTTTCATCGTTGTCCACGAAATTCTTAAAAGCCTGTACTTTGCTTTTACTCCCATCCATTCCTGGGGTGCAGAGATTGTACACATCATTCGGTTCCCAATTGGCGAAGAAGCCAAAGTCTTTCAGGTTGGTTTTGCCAAATGAACCGCCAATGGATTTTTCAGGTACGGCAACAATGACTTTCTTTAATCCCTGATGGATCAATTTATCCAGTGCGATAAACATTAACGCACGCGACTTGCCCGAAGCTGGTGGTGCTTTCAACAAAAGATATTGAGCATCGCGGGCCTGATAGGCTTTCTCCTGCATTTCGCGCATACCCAAAGTATTGATCTTAGAGCTTTGCCCCGTTTGGGCGTAGGTTACGTGTACAATATCGGGCATAGTTATTTCTTTTTCTTTTTAAGTCTTTTCTCCACTTCAAACAAAGTCCCTTTGGTCTGCTCTTCGGCTATCATTTGTTCGTAGAGCTTGAATAAATATCCTAGGCGTTCCTCGTCTGTTTCAAACGGCTTACTTCTATAACAACGTTCTACTGCAAGGTCATTTTGATGATGTGCTTCTTTTAATCCTGGTGGCATTTTATTAGGGTCATAAAGCTGAGCCAATGTTTTTTCCGAATGATTCTCGCGTTCTTCTAAAATTCGATAAACGTTTTTTTCTAGCTCTTGCTTTTGAGTTTGAGAAATCGGTGGAAACGGGAATGTATTATAACAAAGTGCTGACGAGTAACGATAGTCTGTTTTTAAACGGCCAGCAAAAGTCTTAACCCATGCCATATGCATTTTGGACGATAAAACACTAAAGATGTATCCCTCTGGATCATAAATGGCATTGTTTGGAGCTACGATAACAGCATCCTTATTGAGGTAGCCTAATGGAATATAGGTTCTTCTTTCTGATGTCACTGTCGGAATGATGATTGAAAAGTTTTTTGGCTCATGTTGCTCTCTGAATTTATAAGGAGTTCTTCCCATTTCATTTGCAGCAGTATCTGTACTTGCTAAACGAAAATCCTTTACTTTATTTATGCGATCATTAACTTGTTTAATTTTAGTAGCCTCATTAAGATTTTCCTTTTTTATCCATAGACACCATCGTTCGCCACCGTTAAGAAATTCATAAGCTCCTACTAAGAGGCGAATAATGTTAGAACATTCCGGATGGGCTCTTAAAAGATTATTTTTTTCTTCTGTAGTTAGAATTAAATTTCCATCATCCTTAGGCATATTCCCTAAAAACATTTTCGGGAAATCTGAAATCGGTGAGTTTCTTTTATAAACAATATCATTTCCGCTAGCTGATAAATATGAATTGATGGATTTAACAAGGGTTGATTTTCCCTCGCTAAAAATGTACTTGTTCTTTTTTGAGATAGTTCTTGCGCCAACAATTACGCAAATAACCCCGGCATTGTTTTTGGCATTATTATCCCATTTGAATGAAGTGTGCGCAAATCCAATTTCTAATCCTTTGTTAAAAATATTGGGCCATAAAAGACTTACATGTTCTCCCTGACAAACAGAATTTGTTGACACAAATGCAAAACTATTATGAGTCCCCTCAATGAATTCGGCTGATTTCAAGAACCAACACGATATGTAATCTAACTTCTTGAATCCCTCTATGCCATTAAAGACGCCCATTATCTCTTCCTTCTGAGTTTTGTTCTGCATTTTAAAACCCAGATAAGGTGGATTACCTAAAATATAAATCTCATCGCCTTCTTTCTTTGGGCATACCGCTTCCCAATCAATTCTTGTGGCGTTATCGCGCACAATATTTCCTGTTTCTTTTAATGGCAAGGCGGGTTTTGTTCTTCCGAACTCCTTGAAGAACTCCTGGTTCATTTGGTGTTCTGCGAGCCAAAGGGAAAGTGTTGCTATCTCATGAGCAAAGTCGTCTAACTCAATACCGTAAAAGTTGCTGAGGTTAATGTTTGAAAATGCAAGACTGCTCAACGCCTTAAAGATTGTCATTTCAAGTCTTCGCAGTTCTTTGTAGGCAATAATTAAAAAGTTGCCACTACCGCAAGCGGGATCAAAGAGTTTAATGTTCCAAATACGCTGTAGTAATTGGTTTAGTGCTTTTTTATTTCCTTTAGCTGCTTCAAATGCTTCGTTCAATTCATTCAAAAAAAGCGGCTCAATTACTTTCATAATGTTAGGCACGCTGGTGTAGTGCATTCCTAATCCGCCACGGTGTTCAGGGGTAATCACCGCCTGGATCATTGAACCAAAAATATCAGGGTTGATATCCTTCCATTCTAGTTGACCACTGTCAATAAGTGCCTGCCTGCTTCTTCTGGTAAAGGCCGGAGCATGATTCTTGTTCCTGAATAATCCGCCATTAACATACGGAAAGGCATCGAGGTAGTGCGGTAAGTTTTTGCGTTTGCTGTTTTCAGTATTCATTACCACAAACAGCTTGTCGAGATAATCTTGTAAGTCGCTCCCGTCAGTTTGTGTGTGGCTGCTAATGGCATTAGTGAACTGCACCTTTTCAAAGATGCCTGTGTCCTCAGCGAAGAAACAAAACAGCAACCGCGAAAGAAACACATTGAGGTTGTGTACTTCTTCGGGTGTTTTCGTTGGGTTGTCTTTTTTTATTTCGTCATACAGCTTCGCCATCCGTTCCGCTGCTTTTACATCGGCAGGGTTTTCATTCTGGTGCTGCGCTTTTTCCATGCCTGCCCAGGGTAAGAAGAAATCGAAGTGCTTTGCTATTTCAAGTATCGGTATATCAAGTGTATCAGATGTTTTCCTGTCTATTGCCAGCAATGTTTGAAAATCTGTAACAATAATAAAGCGCGGGTCGTGTTTAATGGCTTTGTCGTCAGCCTTGATAGTATCAATCAACACGTGCAAATCTTCGCCTTTCACTGGTTTGAAAAACAGTTTCTTCTTCCAAATGATTTCTCCTGCGGTCTTCGAAAGATTTAAACCTCCTTCCTGTAATCTTTTAATAGATGCTTTTGGCTGACCATAGGCTAAAAGCAAATCGTAGATGAAAGATTCCTTCTTAAAGGGATTTAGTATTTTCTGAAGTGCCGTTTCTATTTGTGCGATGTTCATTAGACTAACTTAGGATTTTAGGGCTTGTGATATGCGATAGTACCTTTTATTCAAAGCATCTCGACCGCCCTCCATTACTTCGCAAACAGCATTTCTAATTTGTTTGTCTTGCAACGCATTGTTCGCTGACACAACAACTTGACCTGTAACGAAGTCCATATGTACCACATTATCTGAATTGGCATTCACTGCAATATTTGGGTTATGAGTAACAATTAATAGCTGTCTGCTTTGTTTTAATTTTTTGAAGCCATCAACTACGAACTTTGAAATGAGTTTTGTATCCAAATCATCTTCAGGTTGATCAATTATTAAAGGAATGTCATTAAGTGCTAAGAGTAATCCCAACATTCCGGCAGTTCGCTCTCCTGCTGAGCCTGTTTGAATATCTTCTTCTACACCTTCCTTTCTAAACTTTAAAACAAGTTTGTCCTCTGGAAACCAAACCATTAACCGATCAATATCTTCTGGAGTGTTTTGTTTAAGATAATCGAGATGTTTTGCTAATCTCAAATCAAGAGCTTTTTTATCGGCCTCTGTTGCTGAAATAAATGCGACAAGACTGCTATAGCGTTTTTCCCACCGCGTTGCTTCGGGTTCTTTAACAATGTCTGCAATAAGACCCCAACTTGTTTCATCCTCTTCGTTGTAGGCGTAGATGTTATTTGAAAATTCTCCTCCCGGCTTTCTTAGTAATTGCCTGAATGTTAAATCTGCATTTTCAGAATCGGCCATTGTTTGCAATTCAATGATTAAAAATGGGTTGGTTGTGTTGTCAATTGTCTTCCATCTTCCAATTATTTCCTTTCGCTTGATTCTCAGTTCCTTCTCGTTATCTACAATTGCACTGTACAGTGTTTGTATTTCAGATTTTAAAGTTTCAAGTTGTACTTTTTGTGTAGAAATCAACGCAAGTTTATCACTTAAAGAAGCTTTACGTTGAATCAATAATTCATAAGGCTCACTACCTAACTCTTTAATGCTTTCTGCAATACCGTCATAAGCTTGTTTCGCTGCTACAAATTGTTGAAACCAAGGAAGCGCATTGAATTGGTTAGGTAAATTTTCCTTGTAAGGTGCTAACAGAGTAATTGCTTCTGTAAGGTTTACTTTTACTGCTGCTAAAGCCGCATTTATTGCTTGTATAAATTCCAATGATGTATCAATTACAACATCATTTATTGCTTCTGGAACCTGAATACTGGGAACAGATCGTTCAAGTTCTTCTATCTGTGAAATGAATCTTAAAACACTTTCATTCGTGTCAGTAAAAAACTTATTTACTTCAGTGAGTTTATTAAAATTGCTTAAAGTGTCCCTGTATGTTGAACTCTCGTACAAAGCAATTTTGTTATTAGTCGATCCAAGTTGTGCAGTTATATTCCCTTCTTCCGAAATAGCTTTAATTAGTTGCCGTCTTGTAGCTCTATCCGCAATCCATTTTTCGACTAGTTTGTCTTTTGCTTCCGTCCAAGCAGGCTTGTCGAACTGCGAATCAATCAACTCAATAAGTTTTGAAGGATTTCCAGTAAGTGCATATAGCTCTTTTTGATTAAAAATTTGAACTGGAAATAGTTCCTTAATATTTGAAACCGCTTTTGATGTATCCCAACTTGCCGTTGTCTCATTCCACTCTTGTAGTGAATGTGAAAGATTACTCCAAGTTATCAAATGCAATTTACCGTCTTTATAGATTTCAACTTCAATGATAGTTCCTGCTTTTAACATTCCTGTTCCGCCTCTTCGTCCTACCTGATTGAACTTGTCAAACTCAACTTGCACCTCATCTGGCATTTCATCTATTCGTGCTAATGCTATTCTTAGATAATTGAGTATTGTAGACTTACCTGAACCTCTGCCACCGATTACAGAGGTGAGCCAAGGGCTAAAAACTGTTTTTAATGGTGTTCCATTTCCCGCTTTAAAACCATTAGTAACGGAAAGTGATTTGATGAAATAGCGATTAGATAAAGTATTAGGATCGGTTGAGATTGAATCTTTTCTAATTATTCCATCTTCACGATCATGCAGGGCAAGTTTTAAAGCGTCCAATGAAGGTTCGCTCATTTTTACCCACGTATAATTCGTACCCACCTGTGCTGCAATATGACTATCAGTGCCGACCACTTCTGCCAAATGAAGTTTGGATTGTATATATATATCAGGTTTGGCTGCCGTTTTATCTATTATTTCTATTGCAAGTAGACCTTCACTTTTAATTGCTTGGCTTAGGGTAAATCCTGTAAGTAAAAAAAGTCCGCATGGTTTGTCCACGTGGGCTGGGATAGCAACGGCTCCGACTGAATGAATTGCCTTTATTATATCCTCAACACTATCGGGAGAAACGGCATCTGTTGTCCCAATATGTGGAGCGGGAAATCTGACATTACCCAAAAGAGTTTGAATATCTGCTGTTCCTGCGCTTGGATCAAATAATGCTAAAATATGAATATTGCCTGTTGCTGAAATTTCAACTCCAGGAAATAAATATAGTTTTCTATAACCAACTGGCTGTGCAATTTCCATTGCTGCCAAAGCGGCCTTTAATGTGTCAATCCACTCTCCAGAATTATGATCGGTTATTGCAACACAGTCAATACCAGCGTTCATATACATAAGCAACCAGTTTTCAGGTGTTATTGCCATGTGTATGGCATCGCCCTTACCAAAATCATTCGACTTTGGCGTATGGTTGTGAAAGTCAAACTTCCACCATTTAGCCCCATGTATTAGTCCTTTCATATATTTTTGAAATTGTAGATTAATTCGTGGTGGTGTCTCAAGTTTTAGTTTTAGTTTTTGTATTCAGTCCTCCGTGGCAAAACTGAATACATATTTAGAGCTTCAATAATAATTCTGTTCTAACGCTTTCGTAAGCGAAATCGTGATCATATTTCTCCGCGGGGCGAAGTAGTGCGGTAATATCACCACGAAATTCATTATCCTTCATTTTAAGTTCCATGTTATCTATGAATTGCTGTTGACTTGGAGAGTTACCGACAGAAAACTTCATATATTCAAGATAACATTTTATTAGGTTACCAGTGTTGAGACCTTTTTTTAATGTAAATGCCTTATGTAAATCATATAAGTCTCTCCCTTTTCTCCTTTGGTATAGCGCACGAAGCTTAGTACCAAGCAATTCTTCCAATTGATATGTGGTGATTTCACACGAACCTTTATACCATGACGATTCTACTTTGAAAGGAAACTTAACGAGGCCAAGTACCGAAAAATGTTCGCGACAATTCGTCTCCACTTTTAAGCGAAGCCGTTGAACTGGCGGAAATTCAGATTCGAATCTGAAAACTAACGTATTGTTATTCTCTTTTTGTTTCCGTGTTGGTACACCTAAAAAAGAAAGTCTATCACGTAGTGCATCAATCACAGGACCGAAAGGTTCATTTGTTATTTGAACCAAGTCAATGTCCTCGGAATAGCGTGGCTGCGGTTCAAGGTATAGCTTATGAAGAGCAGTGCCGCCACGAAAGGCAAGTCTATCAGCGAGGAATTTGTCAGAGAAGATTTCCACGAGTGCACGGCATATAACCAAGTCCTGCTCCACCTGTTCATTTGTTTGCCAGGGAACATGAGTTGACCATTCTGTTATATATGCCTGTGGAATCATTCGTCTATTTCAATTTCGGTATTGACAATTACTTTCCACTTGTCGTCTGATGAAAAACCTTTGTCGGGTAAATCTGCTTTAAGAGGTACGCGAAAAAAAGATAGCTTGTCTTCCTTTGCTTTCAGTAACAATGCCTCGGCAAGATCCTTTCGTTGGGCTTTGTATTCCAATATGTATCCTAAGCGTTGTATTGAATGCGTTGATACTTCATCAAATAGAATCGAAGTAAACATCTCCGGCTTTAATACCTCAGCTAGCTCGTTAATAACTGTAGCTGCACGGTTCATGCCGCCAATTCTTTTTTCAAACTGAACCAAATCCGTTGCTGTTAGTGCGGGTGAGGAGATTTTCAAGTATCCACTTTCAGTTTTTCGGCTTTCAAGAAGTTCTTCCCTGATTGACTTTTTGCTTATGTAGTTTACTTTAAGTCCCTTTCGTTGAGTGGCGCGTAATGCCGGAAGCGAAGTAATAATAAAAAACTCCTGCGGCTGCTGGTGGGCCGCGCCATGGTAGGCAGCTGCATTCAACAGGCCTACGTAGTAAGGCCGTTGAAGGTGTTGCATAAGGCCATCAATGTATAATGCTGGGGGAAGTATACCCTTTGAAGCATATTGGAGGGGAATTATCAGGTAGTAGCCCTTGTATATGGAGACTATCCGCTCCTTTTTAGAAAGACGATTCAGGGCTAATTTAACGGCATCCTCAGACAAGTCTGGAAAAGCCTTATGTGCTTCACTTAGAGCAAAAGCCAGCTTTCCCTTTGACTGAAGTTGATCTATCCAATCAGGCAATCCTCGTAAAACGACTTGCTGCGGCATTGAGAGTAATGTTTAGCGAAATGTATTAAAAAATGATACTTATCGCAAATAAATACTCCTATTTTACCAGATCATGAGCCATCATTTGAGCCACTTTTTTTTGAAACCATACGCTACAAGATGGGCTGCATTTCTTACCTGGAATCTATTTAGCATTTCAATGCGGATTGAATCAATGGTCTTCTTGCTGTTTCCAAGCTTCTTAGCAATTTCCTCACTGCTATAGCCTTCAGAAATCAGACGCAGAACCTGAAGCTGCTTATCGGTAATATCAACTTTTTTCACACAACAATATTAGGGGATACAAATATTTAGGTATTTTTACCCCCATATTTATACGGGTACATCTTTCACCTAAAAGCTTGACGATATGAAATTTAGAAACTCAACTTACCCTCTTGTAAAGCTGCCTATTGATGTCCAATTGCCGCTATTCCTGATAAAAGAAGAACTCAAGAGTCGCAAGTTCTTCAACGCCTTACAGCAAACGGGTCTGGACGACTGCTACTTCCAACCGCACCTCGATACGCTCATCCTTCGAACCCTCGATATGGATGATGACTCTGATAAAACGTTCGATGCCTATTGTGAAATCATGGAACGCAGAAGTAAGAAGATCGATATTGATAATGACTCCATCATGAAGCAAGCTTTGAAAGCATACTACGAACTTCTTGAGCAAAGGAAAAAACTCAACGCGGTTAAGAAAGAAGTCAAGCTTTCATAGAATCAAATCCTGTCGCCATGTCAAAAAGTATCATATCGCTGATGAGGTTAGCAAGCCACGAACAGGTAACGATTTACCTCATTGAACAGCAGCTAAAGAGCAGTCGATTCTTTGCTGACCTGGAGAGTATCGGTTTAGGTCCTTATGATTTTGAACCCAACCTCGATCACCTCATTCTGAAAAATGTTGAGCTTGATGATGGTACCGATAAGACGTACATCCGATATTCAAAGATACTCGACAAACACAGTCAGCAACTGAAACCAGAATTCCGGGCCATCCAAAGACAGGCCGTAAAAATGTATAACGAACTCATGGCTTTGAAGAAGAAGAAGACCACGAAACGAAAATAGGTATGCGCCTGCCCGACATTACCACACCGGAATTCCGTTCCGTCATTGATGGAATCGTAAGGGAAATATCTCCAGTTGCTGTTGTATGTTTTGGGCATTCACTTTCAATGGTTAGTCATACCAGTTGCTTCCAAGAAACATCATCTGAACACCATCATTACGACCTGCTGATAGTCCAGTCAAACTCCGGTCACTACAAAGATCATGAGATAATCGACCTTGTTAAGAATGAGTTCCCGGAATTTTTGTCTGTGAACGTACTATCACATAGCGAACGATCTGTTCTTACTGCAATAGACCAACATCATCCTTTCTTTTGCCGGGTGTTCAGCGAAGGTCGTGTTTTGCACCTAGCAGAAAATAGCCATTTTGAAATGGTTGGAGTTGAGACTCTTGTTGCAAGTGTCGATCAAATCAAACTCATGCGCGAATGTCAGCGCTCATTTGATCTTTCCGGAAATTTTCTGGCGATGGCCTCCGATGCTCTGGGTAGTCACGTGTATGATGTAGCAGTCTTTCTTCTTCACCAGTCAATGGAACAAATGTGTATTGCTTCAATAAAGGCTCACTTAAAATACCGCCCCACCACTCACAATCTTTTAAAACTGATTGACCTAATAGGCTGCCATCTTCCCCATGCGAAAAGCATATTCCCGCGCAACACGAATGATGAGCGTGAAATGTTTGACTTTTTGCGAAGGGCATACTCAGATGTGAGGTACAAGCATAACTACCGGATACCACAACACATAGCATTTTCATTGTTGGAGCGCGTGAACGAATTCCAAAATCTTATTGAGGATAAGTATAATCGGGAATTTAAAAATGAAGTGGCCGAAGGTTCAGATCAAACCCTCGTCAGTGAATGAGTAATAGCTTTCGCTTGTGAGGATAATGTGATCAAGAAGTTGTATTTCGAGCAGTTTGCCGCCCTCCTTTATCTTTTTCGTCAACTCAATGTCAGCTTGACTTGGAGTAAGATTTCCAGATGGGTGATTATGGCAAAGCAAGACACCCGTAGCCCCACTTTTTAATGCAGCAACAAAAATAAGTTTAGGATCGGCTACTGTTCCTGCTATTCCACCAGTGGATACTTCAAATATCCCCAGAACTTTGTTCGCCCTGTTGGTGAGCATCACTTTAAACTGCTCAACAAGTTCGAGTCTGCCTTCGTCCCAACTTTGCTTTAATACCAGGTAAGCGTCACGTGAAGAAGTGATCTTAGGACGCAATGAAGGTTTAACATT
>QFQM01000137.1 GCA_003243255.1 Flavobacterium psychrophilum
ATTGGCAGATACGGGGGATATGATTTATTGGTGAAAGGTTTGAGGGCAGTCAGGGAAAGGTTCATGCCTTTAGTATTGCCAATATCTGTTCAAAACAATCAGGGTGATTATTCTATAGGTACCGGATTTCTATATAGTCCCGATACGATAGTGACTGCCAGGCATTGCATCGAGGGGCTTCAGAGAATATCTATTTTATTGGCAGATCAGACGGCAGTCTCTGTCGATAGCGTGTTTTTTTCTGCAAGTGAATCGCTGGATATCGCCATTATCAGGATACCTCCGATTCCAGGATTTAACTTGCCGACGTTCCATATAGAAGCTAAACCGGAGCATATGGGTAAACGGGAAATGGATGAGCTGAACTATGTGGGTGAACCTTCTTATATACTGTTTGCACCAGGCGTAATTTTGGATGACGTATTAACAATGGGATATCCCCCTATTGCCGGTTTTGAGGCTATTCATATCGCTGACAGATCAGCCATAAACAGTAGTGTTTTCAGAACTTATGCTGGGGAGGTGTTGGCAATACCTAAAAAGTATAGGGAAGACATTGAATTTTTACTGATCAATGCAAAGGTCAAGGGTGGTAACAGTGGCGGTCCCGTATTTGATAAGTTGGGTCGTGTAGTGGGTATGGTTGTCGAAGCTCCAAAGGATTTTGTTAATCCGGATGAGATCGATCATTTAGGATATGGATTGGCTCTTCCGTCAAGATATATCAAGGATATGCTGGACGGAATTAGGTCAGGTGATGGCTCAGTAATCGAGCAACCAGTAGAGCAACTGAAGGATGGCGCCTTCAGAGTACGTTGAGGTAGTGCCTGATCTTAGCATTCCCAAAAGTTAAATAATTGATCGCGAAGAGTGGCATTTTTGTTGCCAGATTATAAAGAGTTTCGGGAAGTTTCATATTCCAGCATGGCTATTACAAAGAAAATAGGTTTAACGGTCACTAATTTTGCCGTTGATCCTTGCGAGAGATGGTTATGCAATAAAAAAAATAGGCGGATACATCCTTATGTTTTTCTGTCGCATTCCAGAGCAACCGAGCCCGGAATTAAAGGGTAATTGTTTCATTTGTTCTTCAACGGCGCTGTCATGAATTGACTGCATCTGCGATTCATATGTCCTTAAATGTGATTTCTTTTGACCAGCATTTCTTAAATTCAGTAGAATAAATTATTAAGCCATGGGAAAATTCAGAGACTGGCTTTCTTCAAATATGCTTTTCCGTAACATATTAGCCGACCTCGGCACCCGGTCTGCTTATACTTTGGAGGTGGGGGGCTTTATCCCTTATTTCCAATACAGGATAGGCCCCTATCAGCGGGACTATTACCTTTATTTCCCCAAAGAGCCCTTCGCGGTCCGCTACCACAATGAGGTATTCAACAAATTGTTTGAATACGTGGGAGACGATATTTTCAAATACCTGGACTTCCATTACGAGGCCTTCCCTGAAAAGAGTGCCTTTATCCTGTTCCTGGACAGACAGCTAACAGAACGATTAAAGAAAAACTACAGCAAAGAGCGCCGGATAAAACTGGAATCCGCAGCCGATTGGGTGATGGAGAAGAAGCTGGTACTAAAAGAGCAGTCTGAAGTGACGAGGGAGGATATTTCCAGAGATCTTCAGCTTGTGATCGATAGCAAGGCGGCAGGCAAAACCGATGAGGCGGAGAAACGACTGGACAACCTGGCCAGTAAGATGGAACAGCAATTTTCCGATGCCATTGAACGATTGGAAAACTCCAAAGGTCTGCTTCCCACTGCCAAGATCAGCCTTAACAACCAAAATCACCTGGATAAACTGGTCCAGCTCTTTTACCTGATTCAAAATCTCCAAAATCCCGGTAACAGAACTGAACAGCTATTTAGCGGCTTCAACCATATAGACCTGGCAACGATTCTCCGGCTTCATTGCCGGGAGTTTGCCGATAAGAAACCCAACACAGTAGAGAAAAATGCCAAAGCAAGCATTGATAAACTCAGGCCAAACGATCCCAAAGTGCAAAGGCTGACCCAGGCCCTGGAGGAATTCTTTTACGCTTAGGTCATTTACACACCTTAATTAATTCGGTTTACCCTGCCGAACCTCTCCAAACTTCCTGGATTTCAATAGGTAAAAATCCATGACCAATCCATCATTGACTTCGCTTCCGGCTTAACCCATCTTGCGTCCATAACACAGCATGTTTATGGACACTTTATTTATTCCGAATGAGAACGATTTTCGGCGGTGGATCAGGGAGGCGTTGAAAGAATGCTTGGAAAATATCCCGGTAAAAGAGGGCTCGTCCACCGATCCGCAGCAGGAGCCATTGCTTACCCGCAAAGAAATTGCCGGCATCTTCCGTGTATCACTGGTTACCCTCCATGAGTGGATGAAACAGGGATTGCCCTTTCACAAACAAGGTGGCCGGGTGTACTTCCTGCGTTCTGAAGTGCTAGAATACCTCAAACAGAAACGCAAACCCCAGGCTAAACTTCCCGGTCATGAGTAGAATAACAACCGCAGCAGCCAAGCAGCTCGATCTGGTGGATTACCTCGCCTCCCTGGGATTTCAACCGGAAAAGGTAAGGAATCAGGATTACTGGTACCACTCTCCTTTGCGGGAGGAAAAGACGGCTTCCTTTAAGATTGACAGGGCAAAACGCCTATGGTACGATCATGGCACCGGGCAGGGAGGGACCATTATTGATTTTGGGATGGCTTATTTCAGGTGCGACCTCCGGGAATTCTTGAGGCGCTTGGAAGAGGATTTTTATTTTCACCGTCCCATACAGTCAACCGTTTCATCTACTCTGGATGCCGGTCAGACATCGGTTACCCCGGCTGGTGAAAAGAAAAAGATGGTTGTCCTATCGGCTAGCCCGCTGGTGTCGCCAGCGCTCACCGGTTACCTGACCGAACGCAAAATTCCGCTGTCAATAGCCGCCACTTACTGTCAGGAAGTGACTTTCGAACTATCTGGCAAACGCTACTTTGCCATCGGGTTTAAAAATGACCAGGGCGGTTTTGAGTTGCGCAATGCTCATTTCAAAGGCAGCACCGCACCCAAAGCTTCCACCTTCCTGGATCAGGGTTGTAATGAGCTGGTAGTCTTTGAGGGCTTCTTTAATTTCCTGTCCCTTCTTACCCTGAATCAATATCGACCCTTTCCTCCTGGTAGTTTCCTGATCTTAAACTCGCTCGCCTTCTTTGAGAAGAACAGGCCACTCATGGAGCAACATGCTGGCATTACCCTTTACTTGGACAGGGACGTCGCCGGTATGCAATGCACCCAACAGGCCTTGAAACTCGGCACACACTTTCAGGACGGTAGCCAGCTTTATGCGGAGTCCAAAGACCTGAACGATTGGCTGATCCAAAACTTTTCAAAACTGAAGCAGGAACATTTCTCCCTTCAACAAGCCCGGAAGATGCTGCGGGATGGCGAACAGCACCCGCTAGAATTCTGGCAATCCAGCAAACGAAACCGCCTGTAAAATCTCAATACTATCCCAATTAAAAACCGCTGTAATCAATTTTAAACAATCTATAAAAGAGCAGACAATGGCAGACTTAAAACGCAAAACACTTTCCCTCACCAGTGGCAAGCACCTGAAGTTGTACGGCAGCAGCCTCGCTATTTCCAAAAGCCTGGAGATCGGGGAAGGGTACGCACCGAACATTTTTTCCTTCACCGAAGAACTGACGGGAGGAAAGGACCCAGGCAAAGTGACCAACCCCTACAAACTCGACCGGGAAGATCTGATGGAACTGGCCGATTTCAATATCCAGCTTTGGATGAACCTGAAAGCCAATCTCCGGAAATACGGCATTGATAGTCCGAAAATATTTAACCAGGAAGCCAGCAAATAATGATAAACGAATTACCGCTAATCATGAAACACAAAACGGTTTTGACGCTGCTAAAAACAGCAGTGGCTTACCGGCCACTTTTTAAACCTGCGGTTTAAGGCAAGCGGTGTTTTTGTAGGACAAAAACCGCTTGCCCCATGCTCCCGTTGGTCGCATGGGGAAAAGAAAAGGAACCGCCTTACGGTTAAATCTGGAAGTTATGACAGCAACGACAACGAAGAAAAAAGCAGGAGGGCGACCGGCAGCAGCAACTAAAAAAGAAACGGTTGTCCGGGTACGGTTCGACAAAGGTGGCTACTTTATCCTGCGACATAAAGCCCAAAAGGCCGGGTTGAACTTCTCTGCCTACCTGCGGCAGGTGGCGGAAAACGCACCCATCAAAGCCCGGCTCACCCCGGAAGGAAGGGATTTTATCCGCAAACTGGTGGGCATGGCCAATAACCTCAACCAATTGGTGAAGGAGTTCAAACAGGCAGGCATTTTTAAAACGGCTACCCATGTAGAGGAACTACGCGGGAAAGTAGACCAACTATTAAAACTGTTACAGGATGATAAGTAAGGTTTTTGACGGTCATAGCTTTTACCACGCCTGCAGGTATATGTGCAATAAGCAAGGCGCGGAGGTGCTGGCAACGGAAGGTGAACGGAGATACAATTACAAATTAATGGCAGCCGATTTTATCGACCAGGCTGCCCAACGTCCCACAAAAAAGCAGGCTTGCTTCCATGCTGTACTCAGTTTTCACCCGCATGAAAAGCCGGAGGATGCGAAGATCGTAGCCATCGCCAAAGAGTACCTGCAGGAAATTGGCATCACCAATACCCAGTTTGCCATTACCAAACATACCGACAAGGCCCATCTTCATGTCCACCTCATTGCCAATATGGTGAACAATGAGGTCCGGAGCATCAAGGACAATCACATCGGACTGAGGGGGAAAAAGATTGCCCAGAAACTTACCTTAAAACATGGACTCATTGTAGCCGAAAAGAAAAACCTGGCGCTTACCCACCTGGAGGCGCTGGACCAGTCAGAAGCCAACCGGTACAAGATCTACTCGGCCATTATGGAAACACTCCCGCAATGCCGGAATCTGGAAGAGCTGGAAGCACGCCTGAAAACCTACGGCATCGGGGTGCTGTACAAGTACAAGGGCCAGACCCAGGAACGTCAAGGCATCAGTTTCCAAATAGGGAAAGACGTTTTCAAGGGCAGTAAGGTAGACCGGAATTTCTCTTTAGGCAATTTGGAGAAGTCACTGTCCCAAAGCCATCGCCAGACACTTACCCAAACATCCACAATGGTCAATCAGCAACAACAGCCTGGGCGCACGATTTCACAGGAATCAAACTTTGCCGGTCAACTGGCCGAAGAGCTGGGTAACAAGGCACTGCATTCAGCGGCCAATATCCTCGCCGATTTACTCAAACCCGAATATGTCCCTCAAGGTGTTTCTCCTGAATTGCTGCGGGAAGCCCGTAAAAAGAAAAAGCGTAAAAGAATACGGTAACAAAAGCTTCCTTTTTTTAAAGGCTAAAAACACAAACCATGAGCGACAATCTATTGACTACCCTGACTGAGATCAGCGAAAGTCATACGAAAAAAATAGAGCAGCAGGACGAACAGATCAGTGCCTTGCGGGTAACATTACACCAATTGACGGATTGGAAAGCAACCCTCAGCCAGCTTGCTCTAAGTGATGGTCAAATGAATAAGTTGCTGGTCCAACTGCCGGAACAAACAAAACAATGCCAACGACTGAACGGACTATTGCAGGACACGATGGCCGCTCTTTCCCGGCCGCAGGAACAAAAGCACCACCACCATTTCCCGAAAATCGCTTGGGCAACGGTCGGGCTTTTTCTTATACTATGCCTGGTAATTACCGGTTGGTACGCCACCGCTTCCCGGTTAGACAGCTTCCGGGACAATGATTCCAAATACCGCTACTTGCAGTTAATCGACAATAACCAGGTGAGCCGCCTGCTTCAGTATGCAGACAGCTTGCAACAAGCAAGACCGGACTTTTTCCGGGACAGTGTGCTTGCAGCGGAAAATGAAAAGCAGCGCCGCCTGGAAATGCTGGAGGAAGCGATCCGCAAAGAAGCAGAGGCGCAGCAACTACGCAAGAAAGCCAAACAGTAATTCTTAAAAGGTTCTCCAATTAATAAGAAAACCCACGCGTTGTATGCACCATTCGTAAACTTTGTTTACAATGATACTTCGTGAGTGCATCAGGGCCTCACGCTGTGGGTGTACAAGCACCCTCAATAATAATTTTCCACCCCTATTATTCCACTACCAGCGCAATCCCCGCCTTGTTGGCTTTATAGGCAATTTTATCCTTCAGGCTATAATAACTCCAGTTTCGCAATAGAAACTCTTCCTCCTTAGCAGCGGTTTCCTTACGCTGCTGCCCGGTAAGCAATAAAGTCGCCACCCGGTGTTTGATGCACAGGTTGATCAACCGGCGGCTGTACACATGCAGTTTATAGTTTACATACCGCTTTTCTGCTCCCCGGTAGTTCTCCAGGTTTTTCAACTTCCGGGTTAAGCCGTTCTTTGACCGGTTATAAGTAGCCGATTGCTGGCACCGGTGCAGCGCTTGTTGAATAGCCAACCGCCGGTACAGAAAATCCTCTTTAGTGCCAATGGAATAACTACGCCGCCCAATTTTTACCCGGATGGGAATCTCCATAGACAGGGTAGCTTCCGCCATTACTTCCGGTTGAAGGGCATGATCTTCTTTGGAAACCTCAAAGGTGGCCAGCAGGAAGATCTTGTGCTCTTCCACCTGGATAGAACTGGTGCATAGCTTGTACTCTCCCCGCAGGGCAGCTTCCCAGATAGCCCGCTTATCACCTCCCTTTCGCCCGAAATACAGGCGGAAGGAATCGCCAAAGACCCGGCAGGTATAAAACTTTCCTCCTCCTTCCAGTTTTATCTGCCGCAAGTCATGGGCGGCTATCGGTATGGGAATATCCCGCCGGAAACTCCGCAATGATCGCTCTCCTTTCCATAATCTATCCCGTTCCTTGCTGAAGCTGCACACCAGTATTTTATTGAGGCAACCCAGGATGCTCATAGGCATCTCTCCTTTGAAATGCCTGCTGAGTAATTGATAAGTGGTGTTGAGTTGTGACGTGGTAAGAATGCCATCCTTGTCTTTTTGAATATTGGCCAGTCTTACCCGCACCTCATCCGTGAAATAAAACAGGTCTTTTATCTGCTCCTGGATAAATTGATGCGTATAAATATAATTGGCCGCCCGGTGGCACATGCGCTGCCATTTCCAGAAGGTTTCCCGCGTTTGCCGCTTTATCGCAGGGGCTTCCGTATGGATCAGCAGTTGGATTCTGCGAGTAAGAACCACTTTGCTTTCTTTCATCGCTTGGCACTTTTGAGGATTTCATGGGCAGACACGTATTCCTTCAGAGCCTGCCACATGGGAATATTTAATTCCTGGGCAATCCTGTCAAAGCCGTATTGCTGCTCCAGTCTTAACTGGCAGATTTGGATTTGCCGATCACTTAGAAGTTCTTTCCATTGTGCTGGCGGTGAACTGCCGGAACTAATCTGGCAGGCGGGTTCCTGCATTTTTATCCGAAGGATCATGCTTTTCAAGGCGCCGATGCTTTCTTGTACTTCCTGACTGATGTGCTGATAAGGGGCGGCGAAACGGCTGGCGATTTGTTTGAGGCTTAAACCATACTTGAAATACAACGTCATGATGGTTTGGCGGTCGCCGGGTAGATAGGGAATGGCATCTTTTACGAGGTTAATGCGCTCCATCTCTATTTCTGAAAAAGCTACCTGTTCATCTTCGGTTTCAGGATAATAAGCAACCGCCTTGAAATCCTCCAGATGTTCCGGGTGGATAAGCTGCCGGTAGAACCTGTTTGCCGGCTGTCGGAAGTAATCATAACATCCCCAACGGGTACAAAGACGGATAAACCGAAATAAGTGCAACATACTGGTCATCCTCTCCCGGAACTGCCAGGCGCGGAGAAACGCTTCCTGCACAATGGTATGATTGGCGAATTCATCGCCGGTTATTCGATTCGCATAATAAAGGACCGGCTTATAAAGATGGCCATACACGTAGTTGAACCCGGTCTCTTCCCCTTTTTTGAAGAGGAGGAAGTGTGTTTGGTTCTGAGGAGTACTTGTTGTGATATAGTAGGTCATGGCGTCGGCAGCTTTGAAGTGAGCAAAAGGCTGAGTAAGGACCGATGCTGCCCAACGCAAAAAAGGAGACGTGGGTTGAGCCCTTACCGCACTGAAGGGCTACGACACCCTAACGACGAAATAAGGACGCCCACGTCTAAGCCCTAAATATATAGGGAAAACGTGAGCGATTCACCTTATTTTCTCGTCGTAATGAAAGGTCGTAGTTTTCAGTGCGAGAATTAAGCAAATACGCTTTTCGACTATGGTTTATCCATTTAAGAAATATTTATACTCATAGCTTGTTGGATAATTTGAATAAAAGTATAGAAAAACAGTTCAAAAGTATCTAATAATTGGTAATAAGACAAAACTGCGTATCAATTTTCTATCTTTTTTTACCTTTCATCTGGTAAAAAGTATAGAAAAAACTAACAGTCAATGACTAAGCTAGGGTTATACTTAGGTCAAAAATCAGTTAATAAATCGGAGGTCGCGCGTAAAACCGGACTAACTAAAGCCAGGATGAATGAACTTACCTTGAATGAGCGCAGTCATTTAAGGGCTGAAGAACTATATTTAATTGCTTTGGCAATTGGTGTTGATCCATGTGAATTATTAGAAACACTTTATAAAGGGTTAAGACTAAAGTCTTAACGTTACCCTAGAAAAAAGTTCTCAAGCCTCGCATTAGAAGAAAAAACTCGAAGAACAGAGTAACTTATCTCAAATTATTAGAATATCATGTCAGAATTTCAATACATATTAGGCGATTCATACAAGAAGCTTCAAGAAATTGAAGATGGCAAATTTAAACTTATAATAACCTCGCCTCCATATAACGTTGGAAAGGAGTACGAAACCAAGAAGTCCATTGAAAACTATCTCAAGGAACAAAAAGGAATTATTAAAGAACTTGTAAGAGTACTAAGTTCTTCTGGTAGCATTTGTTGGCAAGTTGGAAATTATATTCATAAGGGCGAAGTTTTCCCTCTTGATTTCTTCTACTACGAGATTTTCAAAAGTTTAGGCCTGAAACTCCGCAATAGAATTATCTGGCACTTTGGGCATGGCTTACATTCTTCCAAACGGTTTTCTGGCCGATATGAAACTATTTTGTGGTTCACTAAGGAAGATGAATACACTTTTAATCTTGATGATGTTAGAATTAAGTCAAAATATCCAGGTAAAAAGCATTTTAAAGGCCCTAAGAAAGGCCAGTATTCAGGTAATCCTAAAGGAAAAAATCCTGCAGACATTTGGGAAATTGTTCTGAATGACTGGGAAAGCGAAATCTGGAATATACCTAATGTAAAGGCTAATCATGTTGAAAAAACAGAACATCCTTGTCAGTATCCTATTGAATTAGTTGAACGATGTGTTTTGGCATTAACAAATGAAAAAGATTGGATATTGGATCCATTTGCAGGTGTCGGATCTACCGTATTAGCCAGTTTGAAAAACAACAGAAATGTAGTTGGTATTGAAAAAGAGAGGAAGTATAGAGATATAGGCTTAAAAAGGGTTGAAGCATTTCAGAATGGAAGCCTTCAATTTCGCTCAATAGGCACTCCAATTTACGATCATACACAATCCAAACTTTCCCAAGTCCCCCTTGAATTTCGCTTATGACAATAGAATTCTATTCACATAATGGAGCAGATAACTCTGTTTCTCAAAGTATAAAAGAAAACCTTATCAATATTCTGGAATCAACAGAGTTTCAGATTTATGAGGGATGCGCCGACAAGTTGAGAAAAGTAATATTAGCGCAACTTAAAGAAGCAGGCTGGTCGGATGATTTTAAACTTGATGCTCATTCGCAAATATCACTTACGTCCAGTAATCACGATCATGCATTATGCTTCCAAACTGGTAATATGAGTCGTTTTTACGCCGATTTGCTTAAGCTTCAATATGTTTACAAGAACAAAAAAGCAAAGGCAGCATTTTATATAATTCCATCAAAAGAGGCAGCAAAAAAGATGGGTTCTAACATTGCTCATTTTGATCGGTTCGTTTTTGAAATTAAATTATTCAACGACATTGTTACCATACCAACTTTAATAATTGGAATTAAATAATTATGAGATACGGTTATTCATTACCAATACGGTTGCAGAAGTTCAATGAGTTGTTTGCCAATAAGCAGGCGAATACCATTACTAAATGGGATATACCCACAGTCAACGGCTCTGACTTGCATGAGGTTTATCATGTCTCAGTAGAATTACCGAAATATCGTCTCGATAATACGAGGACGTTGGCGTTGCAGGAGCAATACATTTATAATAATAATCTATCGGAGGACTTTTTTAATGAAGCAGAATCGGATCAAGTACAAGAAGTCCAGCATAGTCTATTAAAAAATCTTATTAAGTCATCTGATAAGGATAAAGATTTAATCAATTACTTCTCCGACCAAACCCAAACAGAGCCTTTAATCCTGACTCACGATGGATTTGTGATTTCCGGTAATAGAAGACTTTGTGCGTTTAGAGAACTTCTTGAAGAAGACTACGAGAGATTCAAGCGTTTTAGTCTTGTGAGGGTTGTGGTCCTTCCAAACCTTGACGCAGATAAAATCGATCAAATTGAAGACTTTCTCGAACAGCAAAAAGATATAAAAGAGCCTTTTTCCTGGGTCAGCAGAGCTCTTGGGTATAGAAGACGCATGCATAGGTATAATTACAGTGATGAGCAACTAGCAAAAATCACTGGTCAGAAAAAGACAGAAATTACAAGTTTAATTAATAAACTTGAAGTAGCTGATCGCTATTTAGAATCAATAGGAAATCCAAAAAATTACAACCAAATACTCGATGATTACTATGCTTTCGAAAAAATTTACACATGCCAGCAAAAGGATAAAAGTAATAGTATCATTCGAAAAACTGCATTCGAAAAACTTGCTTTTTTAGCGATTAAGAACAAGGATTCCTTTTCGGATAGGATGTATAAAAATATTCCTATTATCTATGAGGCACAGGCCTTAATTCAAAATGATATTGCAAATGAATTTGAGGAAGAGATAAAACAATATGAAGTAGCAAGTAAAACAAAATCGACACTCTCGGATTTAAACTTATTTCCTGATCCTGCGGTCCCGATAATTAGATTAATCGAAAATCCGCAGTATGAGGAGAGGGTTGTAGAGATTATATCTGATAAAATTGAAGAGTATTTAGCTTTAGAAAGGGAGAAAAAGAAAAAATCAAGTGTTCTGGAAAGAGTTCGAAAAGCAAATACCTTATTGGTAGAAGCCAATGCTATCAAAAGCAGTGAAACTGACACCAAAGGTGTGTTAAGCCAAATCTTGAATATTGAGAGAGAATTGAATAAACTAAAGGAATGGGCAGATAAAAAATGATAATCGTAGATTATATTGAATCTGGGCAGTTGTGTAGATTAACAACTGATTCTCCAAGTAAAGAATGGAAACGAATAAGGTCCTTCTATAATCAAATTAATGATCAGTCAGAAGTGTTTGAAAATGCCATCGAACTTCCTTGGCATTCGTTCATTTCAAATTTGAACATCTTGGCGGACATTGAAAGTCTATTCAATGTTGATTTGTCT
>QFQM01000138.1 GCA_003243255.1 Flavobacterium psychrophilum
GCCCCGATTTTGTCACAAACTTTTAAATATTTTATATATTTTGGATTAGCGTTTAATAAAACACTTTAGAGAATGGAATGTTGAGGTCGCATTTGGAAATTTTACCCGATTAGCGCGTACAGAATTTCAGCCGGCTCACCCCGATGGACGTATTTTAGTGGCTGAACTGGGAGAAAAGCAATTTCTTATCTGAGGATACCGTTGCAGGGCATTGTTTCAGCCTTCATCAGGTAGAGATTTAGATTGGCATTACCTGAAAGTAGAAGAAGGACATTATGAAAATGGTGTTTTTATAACTGAACGTCTTCTCAATGGCGATCAGACGGATTGGGGCTCATTTTTGATGAGTCTAAAGTGTTACGTGTAACTCTTTTATAGAGCAATACTTATTCATAGTCATGTCACTTTCACAGCACAGGTAGCTACATTATTGTTAAAGTACAACGTCATCGAAAAATAATAATGTTTTGAACCCTATCTGATCATAGAAAAATGGGCTCTGTAGCTTGTTCCATCCCGGCGCTCAATAATGAACCAGTAGTCGGTAGCCGGTAGGAGATTTCCGTTGTAGTTACCATCCCAACCAGCACTTTGGCTATCAAAGGAACTAACGATTTTACCATAACGATCTGAGATGTTTATGGTCGAACCTGTTTCGAACCAGAAATTGGGTATTCTCCATGTATCATTTATCCCGTCTCCATTAGGAGTAAAAAACTTAGGGTACATCAATAGCACAATTTCACGACTGTCTGTGCCACATCCGTTTCGGTCACGGGCCGATACATTATATATGCCGTTTTCCAAACCATCAAACCGTGGGCTGTCCTGATAGGTAGTCCCGTCTATGGAATATTCATAATTACCATTACCGGAAACCAAAACCATTATGCTATTTTGGTCAATTGTCCATTCTGTGGTATTGATATGTCTTATTACAGGAGATTCCGATTCAGAGACCGTTATAGTTTTCGAATTCTCGCACGACACACCATTTACAGTTTGACCTACACTTAGACTAAATGTACCTGCGGAATCAACAATAATAGACGGGCTATTTTCTCCGGTTGACCAGTGGTAAGTATCAAATCCTTCAGGAGCCTCAAGTATTATTGTACTTCCTTTACACAGGAAGAAATCGTCAGCTATAGCAATAACGGGTTTTGGATTAACAATAAGATTGAAGGATGTTATGGCGTAACATTCCGAGTTTATGGCTTCCATCCTGGCAAAAATAGTTTGGGGATTGCTGGTGTTAGTGAAATTTTCATCAATGCTGTAAGAACCTGTTTCCGCATCTTCGAAGGAGATATGGTAAGTTATAAGATAATTGTCAGGTTCCTGACTGCCAACAATTACGCTATTTTGTGTTGTAAGGTTAAAAAGAGCTGTGCCATTGCCTGTCTCATCGCAAAGCACTATATCAGCAGGTTGGGTGGCTTGCGGATTGGTAGACACAAAAATAGTTGACTGGACTGTTTTGACTACTCCCAGTTTATGGGCAGTAAGTTTGACATGGTATGAACCGGCCTGTTGGTAAGCATGTGAGGGATTGTGTTGGTTCGATGTGTTTCCGTCTCCAAATTCCCAAAATACGGTATCAAACTGCCCAGCAGGCTGACTTATTGCGAATATAACCGATTCTCCTATGCATGCCTGCTTATCGGAATTAATCCTGAAAATAGGAGAAAGGATGGTGTTGGGAAGTCCATTAGTGCTTAGTGGCGATGGGGTATTGCCGGTTAGTAAACTGAGCGCAATTGGCTGAAAATTACATCCGATGCCCAATACATCCGGATTGTGAATTACACTAATATAGTTTTGATGATGCCGGGCAACATAAATTTTGTCGTCAGGGCCACGCTGGAGTGCAGCTAATCTAACATTGATGTTAGTATCGATCACCAATTCTGACGCATCTATATCTGTTACCAGTAGATTATATTGCAGTAAACTGTCCGGTCTGGTGGCATACAGCACGTTTCCCGACGCAGAAAATTCGATACCATAACATCCTGGTGAGTGCAATAATATAGGATTTGTTATAAGTCCGGTTGCATTATCAAAGTCAAAGATATGTAGTCCATTTTGTCCATTTATCCTGCTAAGCGCCAGTTTGGAGCCGTCCGGAGATATTTTCATTGCACTTTGGCCTATGGCGTCGAGTAGAGGCACCGATGGGCTGGTAACAGGATTTGACGATACTCCTGAAGAACTTACCAGGTAAGCCGAGAAGAAATTGTTCCCAACTCCATGTACCACTACCCAAATATCTTCCCCATTACTATGCCAGGTGGCATTCATAGCTTCGGCAACAGGGGTCTGGATCAAAATATTCTTATCTGTTACTGAACCCAAACCTGCGTTTGCTGCCATATCTACCTCTGAGTAACGAAAGCCATCAGCTTCTCCCCATGCCGTTACGGTAAACACATAGAAATGTTGCTGGCTGCCGGGTTTTGGAATGATTAAAGCAGACTGTGCAGCAGAATGATGCCCCATTAGATCCTGTCCGTTTTCCATTACCTGATGGTCCTTGTTCCAAATAAATCTACCATCGGTGTAAAACAAGAGGTTCCCTTCATTATCTGCTATTGATGCTGTACCTTCCGAGGTATTAGTCTGTCCACCAGACAGGGCGGTTGGGGTACCACTGTTGAAGTCAATCCCGGCACGTGAACCAAAATACCATATATTATGTTCTTGTGCACCAACGTACAAGGTGAAAAAGAGTAGCGTAAGGGTTATTCTCATAGCAAAGGTTTTATTATTGTAAAACTATATCCTCTACTAAAAATCTTGCTTATGAAAATACCGATAATACTTATAATTTTAAATGTCTTAATTCGTAGTAGCGCCCAATTTTTAAGAAATTGAAAATTTGTAATCCTATTTATGGTATCCTCTTTTAGTTTATTATCCTGGCAGGCAAATTTCATTTAAATCCATATGCCTGCCAGGGATAAAGGTAATTTATAGAAGATTTTCCTCTTTGGCTTGATGAACGGTCCTGATCACTGGCTGAAATCCAAGATTACGTGCAAGAGTAGTATCTGTATGAAGATACCAAGGATTTTGTAAAGGTTCAGATGACGATTCCATTGCATTTCCAGTAATTTGAAGCAATTCATATATTGATAATGGGGCATCGTCTGTTATGTTACAGATACGATTATCTATTGCTCCCTCAAGGGCCAGTTCCATAGCAGTTGCAATATCTATGTGGTGTATTGTGCTTATTTTCATTGCCGGATGCCATTTGGCGGCAGACACATGCTTCGGAAGTATCTCAAGATGACCGTCTTGGTCACCATATACAAAAGGGAAACGTAAGATTGTCCAGTTAAGACCGCTTTCCATCAACTCTTTTTCTGCGGCAATTTTGCTGGCAGGGTAAGGATGGTCAGCGTTTGTGCTGTCAGTCTCTCGTCCGGGATGCGGATTATTAGCATTATATACATGTGAAGTACTGGCGAAAATGAAACGCGCATCAGGCGCAAATTCCTTGGCTGCTGTAATCAGATTTTGTGTGCCTTCTAAATTCGTTTTCCAAATCAGGTCCGTGTCCTGAGAACGAAATACCGCTGCCAGGTGAATGATTGCCGTAACGCCTTCAAGCGCATTTGCTAAAGAACCAGTATCCAGGATGTCACCTTTAACCGTGTTTATATCCGGGGAAATCGTTCGACCTTCTCTTAATAGTGCTACACATTCGTAACCTGCCTGTGACAGCCTGGGAAGCAAACGTGTTCCTATCAATCCTGTTGCTCCTGTTACTAGTATTTTTTCTGCTTTTTTGTCCATAATATATTAAGTTTTATTATGAACAAAGTTCCTGACTTTTGTAGTATTCAAGCTGGACAAACACCGTATAAATCAGGACAAATCCTTAAAGAAGGCGGCTATGGTTTTACCTGTAGTTTTCCTGAACAGGCGTGAGAAATAATCAGGATCATTGAAACCCAGTTCATAGGCCAGTTCCTTAACCGTAGTATGTTGATTATAATAGATGCGACGTCTGGCTTCCAATATCAGCCGTTTTGTTATAAACTCTTTTGGGGAAAGACCAGAGTATTGCTTTACGATTTGGTATAGACTATCAGTACTTATAGCGAGCTCTTCCGCTATTTTTACTACAGTGGGATGGTTTACAAGATTATTCTCTACAAAGATTTTAAACCCAATAAATTTTTCCAACCTCTCATTTGAGGGTTTTTTGCCCGAAGTAAAATAAGCAGCATTTATTTCTGTCAGCAAACTGTGCAAATAGGCCAGTATTAGTTCTTGATCGCCGTCGGGCGTTTGTAAGAGGTTTAAAAGGATATTAAAAATTTCTTCCAGGCGAAGTGCAGCGTCTGGAAGGAAACTTATTTTTTGTTGGTTTAACGGATTAATAAGAAAAGGGTATACCTTGGGTAACCGTGCGAGGCATTCGTGGTTAAATCCTAGTTTGTAATAATTCTTTCCGTGCATTGTCTCCGGAAATTCCCTTATCTGCCCCGGAGTGGAGAACAGCATTTCGTGCCTCCCCACACTAAAATTTTCAGTATCTATTCCGTGTTGAGTTGCTCCTTCAAGAACAAATAGAAAGAAGTAGTAGGGGAGCCTTTGGTATTGTCCATATTTTTTAGCCGCTTGTTCTGTAAGGTGACCAAAATCGGGCGTAACAATACGGAGAGGCAATATGCTGTTTTGGCTAAAATCGTCTGGCAGCTCATTGCTATTAAGCAATTCCATAATTTATTGTTTGCTATAAAATTAAAGCTTTTGGCATCAAAAATATGAAGTGTGGTAATTTAATTAAAGGATTTTCGAAATTCTAAAGGGGAAAGTTGTGTTTTACTTTTGAAAAACTTGCTGAACGATTGTGAATGTTCAAAGCCAAGGTCGAAGGCAATTTCACTCACGGACAGATCGGAGATTGATAATTTTTCTTTTGCTTTTTCAAGTAACTTAACATGAATATGCTGCTGTGCAGTCAGTCCTGTGAGTTGTTTGAGGACACTACTTAAGTATTTGGGCGAAATATTGAGGTTTTCAGCCATATAATCAACAGTCGGCAATCCTTTTATAACCTGCTCTTCATTGTTAAAAAAATTAGCCAGTAATTCTTCGACACGATTGAGTATTTTATGATTGGTGATTTTTCGGGTGATGAACTGGCGCTGATAAAAACGTTCGGCGTAGTTTAAAAGGGCTTCTATGTGCGAAATGATAATATCCTGACTGAATTTGTCAATGTTAGAATGATATTCATCCTGTATATTCTTTATTATGCCATTGATGGTTTTTTCTTCCTTGTCAGAAAGAAATAATGCTTCGTTCGCTGAATAGCTAAAGAATTCATATTGCTTGATCTTTTTTGCAAGAGGGGTATTCCAAAGAAAGTCAGGGTGTATAAATAGCATCCAGCCTTCGAGATTTGCAGGTGTACCATTTTCTTCTCCACGCAGAATTTGACCTGGTGAGAAAAAAGCCATCAGACCCTCATCAAAATCATATATCTGCTGTCCATAAAGAAGCTTGTCACAGCCTCTTTTCATTGATATCACATACAAATCAAATGTGACGCTATTAATATCCGAATCCGGTTTTTGTGCAAGGTCAATGATGCCAACAAGTGGATGGTAGGGCTTAGGAAGTTCCATAAGCCGATGGATCTCAGTTATGGATTTTATATGATACGGTCTTGGATTTGTCATAATGCAAGTTAGTTTAATTTTAATGGATATTTTACCTTTTAATTTATTACCGAGATTGAATTACAATTTTATCATTTTAATTTTTTAAGGCAATTAAAAAAATGAAGTGTAAAGTGCCGCCCGAAATATTTCCGGGGCGACACTCTTACCAACCACCAATCTATTATAATTATAATTTTTGTTTCTATTTTCTATTATATCTTAAGGTATTGATCCCGAAACATAATACCTAAGGCTAATACTCAATTATCAATCTCAAATCAAAACGGTCGAATACAGCTGCAAATATTTTTCAACCAATTTGATGCTTTTAACTTTTTCCGAACTCTTTTCGGATGTCATAGCATACGTTTAGCAGTGTCAATACTATCAGTGCGAGCATTTCATTTTTATTGACTTTATCTGTATTTATTGCAAGGCTGTGTTTGTTGTAAGGAGCATAAATTTGTTCCCTTGTTACTGAAAACAGACCAATGGTTGGTGTCCCTGTTGCGCTGGCCAGGTGCATAACTCCACCATCGGCTGAAATGAAAAGGGTGGTATTTGCAATTACTGCACCCATTTCACGGAGATCGGTACTATAAAATCTTGGTATCCTGAATCCTAATCTTGAGATATTTTCTACAGGGAGCATCTCAATAAAATTAACATCAGGAAATTCTTCCTCAAGTCTGTTGTAAAATTCCTGCCACCACAGTTCAGAATAGCATTTATTCCCGGTAGCATTGGTAAACAGGCAGATGGTAATCTTACCTTTCAGGATTATAGTATTCAGTAGTTTAGCTCCCCGGGCAAGTTCATCATCACTTAAATTTAAGCTAAGATCTGGGATAGGGTTATTGGGCTGAACAAACCCAATACGGTTTAAGTAATTTCTGAGATTATAGATAGGGTATTTTGCTATATGTTGGTAATCATCGTATTCAATGCCATATTCGGTATCAGCTTCCCCAAAAAATTTGTATCCTGACCGTGAAAGAGCAATTGAAAGTCTTCCTGAGGAAGAGTGTACATTAATATTTATAGCAAAATCATAACGGCTTATGCGGAGCAACAACCATCCACGGAAGTATTTTACGATATTGCTGAAAGGTCTTCGGGGTAATTCAATTATACGTCCTATGTTTTGATTATTCCGGAATATATGCGAGGCTGCATTCCCTCCCACAAACAGGTCAATTGTACAATTCGGGAAAGTATCCTGAACTTCCTGTACTAGCGGTGTGATAAGCAGCATATTTCCAAGCCTGTGATTAGGCCTTGAAATCAGTATTTTTTTTACGCCTGAAGGTTCAAGGTTACGTACAATTGTAGATTTTCCAATATGCCGGGTAAGAAGCTTCATCATGTGCTTTCTGAAGGTATTTATTCTTATAGGGACTTTCATTTACTATAGGGTTAATGGGCAGTGTATCATATGGATTCCAGAAGTATTTAAAATTGTATCTTATAACCAAAGTCAGGGAAGAAACCTATCTGGTCAATCTGGTCTACATTATTTGTCTGGCGGTTATACTGTCTGGCAAACGCATTATCATTATCGGTTACGTTTTGGAAGTCTATGTAAAACTGGTGCGATACCTTTTTGCGGCTGCTGTTTATCTTCATGCCAAATTTTATATCCAGTCTGAAATAAGGGTCAAATTGCTGTGTAAAAGCAAGTTCATCCTGCAATATTTCGTATTCGGCTTCGCGGCTGGCCTCAAGGTCTACAGGGGTATAATATCTGCCTCCAGCTGTGCTCAGGCGTGAGTCTATGGAAAACACGTTACGCCCGTTGCGTCCCACCTTGAATTCTTTTCCACCCAAAATATTGAACACATAACCATTGTTAAAGGGAGAGTTACGCTCTATACCATCGCTACCTTTATATTTCGCTTCAAATACAGATGCTGTAGCAAGGGTATACCATCCATTGGACAGGAATTTCTCAACTGTTAGCTCCACACCAGTGTTATAGCCTGTCCCTTCACTTACCAGTCCATATTTATCCATGCTGAAAATAAAGTCGGCACCCTCGGTAAGCGATGAATAGCTTGTTGGTGTAGTTTCTACTGCTGCATTTGAAATATCCTGGTAATAAGCCTCTATTTTAGCACGCCAGCCGGTACCAGGTCGCAGATCATAGCCTATAACGTAGTGATTGCTGCGTACCAAGTCGAGGTCTCTATTGGCCTGTACGTTGACACCATTGATTTCCTGATTTAGGAAAAGTATAGGAGCAGGAACATTCTGGTGGTGCAGGCCATAGCCAAAGGTGAGGCTGTGTATGGGTGCAAACTGCCATGTAATTGCGGCACGCGGCTCTGCAACAAAAGCTTCATTAAGCGAAAAATACTGGGCGTGCATGCCTGCATTTAACGTCAGGCTTTCGGCCAGGCGGTATTGTCCCTGGACATAGGGCTGAAAAACAGTATAACTGTCATCGGCATTAATAACATGTACAAAGTCAGGATACCCGTCTCCGTCATTATCTGGCTGTCGTATCCGGTTCCACACATCAGCCTCAAGCCTATACTGCTCCAGCATGACACCACTGCGTAATGTAAAGCGGTTGCTGAATTTTGCATTATAAACCGATGATAGTGTAAACCTGGTTTCGGTATTATCTATATCAGCGTTTTGTAATATAATAGCTTCTGGCGTACCATAGTCAAATATACGTTCCACTTCTCCTCTTTGAGCACTGAACGACCCGCCTATAGTAGTCTTGATGGATGAAAAATCATTTAGGGACAGCGTATGCCTTAAGCCCATCATGCCAAAGCGCGAAGTGAAGTCATTGTTTTCATCGGGGGCGGCAAAAAGATCATCTTCAAGCTCGTCCTCTGTAAGATCCTCACCGTTAAGTTCTATAGAAGAATTTCCTATAATCCCAAACAGCGTAAAATTTCCTGCTTTGGTCTTACCAAAATCAAGGTTAAACGAGACATCTCCATAATTGGGCACGGCGGCGGTACCAAGTCCACCAAATGCCCCTGCAATACCATAGCGGGCTGCGAAAAGGAAAGATCCGTCTTTTCCCATTGGCCCTTCAGCTACCCCCTCAAATCCGGTCATAATACCAAGGCCGGCAGTAAACTCATAATCGTCACTATTACCCCTGCGGAAGTTTATGTCAAATACACCACCCAGGGCATTACCGTATTCGGCAGGAAAAGCAGATGTAATGAAATCTGAATTACCCATCACACTGGGATTAAGTGCGCTAACCGGGCTTCCTGTAGTACCCAGGGTGCTAAAGTGGTTAGGGCTTGGCACTGGTATGCCATCTATCCTCCACAGTAAGCCGGTAGGGGAGTTGCCGCGTACCACAATATCGTTACGGCTATCGTTAGGAGCAGACACTCCAGCAAAGTTTGCTGCAAGGCGGGCTACATCGCTACGCCCTCCGGCATATTTGGTGATTTCTTCTACGCTGACCTGGCGTGCACTTACTGCTGCGAGCTTGTTAAGAGCTTTATCTTTAGCAGGACCGCTATTTAGTATGACTTCTTCAAGCTTGTTATAGCTTTCAGTTAATCGGGCATCAGCAGGTACATCCTTACCTGTTATCACATCAATATTAGATAGTGTTACCGACTCATAGCCTACATAAACGATAGCAAGGTTAGCGCGGCCTATGGGGAGGTTATCAAGCCTGTAACGGCCATCGGCATCGGTAGTAGTATTTATAATACTGTCGGCCAAAAAAATAACTGTAGCACCTTCAAGGGGTTGTTCGGTTATATTATCGGTTACCCTGCCGCGGATAATACCTTTTTGGGCAAAAACACCATGTGCAGTAAATAATAGTGTTAAAATCATCAGGATTTTTTTCATAGTCTATAGGTTGATTAGATAGATATTAGTTGTTTTTAGGGTTATTGCCAGGGTTGTTTATTTAAAGGATATCCGAGGTAGATGAGCAGCAGGGGAATTATCAGAAACGGGATTTCGATTAAAGCCGTTTTATAATTGCCTGCTTTTAAAGAAAGGATCATTATGAGCAGTATAGAAATGGCGTGCACAGCATTGGCCCAAAAAAAAGTCTTTGGAAAAAGCAATGCAATTCCCACCATGATACTAAAAATGCTCATCACAGTTACAGCGATGTTACTCAGTCCCATTTCGGCTACCATTTTAGCCTGATCAGGGTTTGCTCCTAGATTCATTCCATCCCAACCATGTTTTAGGCTGAGCACTACGGAAATGATTAATAATAATGTCGAGATGATATTCTTTATCATTTAGTTGAGGATGTAGGTGTTCATTATGTAGCCACAAAGTATCGCCAGAGGAATTCCTATCAGGGCACTTACCAGTGCTGTTTTAGCTTTTTTAGGATACTGTTTTCTGTATCTGAAATACAGGAATAAACCAATGGGAGGGGCAGCGTTGGATACTATAGACCAAAACCTTGGCAGACTGTCGTTACTGTTTTTCATTGTTACGATTTTTAGGTCTCTTGATTATTTATTTCATTGTCTGAATTTCTTAAATTCCCCATGACCGAATTTCACAAGTATACCAGGCAGTAGCCTGCTAATGAATTTAATTATCCCGACAAGGAATGGCCTGAGCTCCGGCTTGTTATTGATTAATCCTTTTATGGCGATACTTACCACTTTATCGGCATCCATCATCATTGAAGGACTTGGTTTCAATATCCAGTCGTTTTGAAGGTTGGTGTTGACCCCTGGCGGAATCATCTCAAAAACTTTTACATCTGTATCTTTCAGCTGCAGGCGTAAAGCCATGGTATATGCGTGGACTGCTGCTTTGGAAGCACTGTATATAGGCGCTACCGAATAAGGCATAAATGCTATGGCAGAGGAAACATTAACAATAGCAGCCGATTTCTTTTTCATCAGATGGGGTAAGAACTGATGTACCATATGGATGGTACCTGAAAGATTAACATCAATTTCACGTGTTATGTTTTCAAGGCTCTCATCACGGTCTTGCAAATCAATTAGCCGCATTTCGCCTGCGTTATTGATTATAATGTTCAGGTCAGGGAACTGCTGTATAACCTTTTCATAGAGGAGCCGTATGTCTTCAGGACTGCTCACGTCACTACGGAAAACGTGAACATTTGGGAATTGCTTTTTTGTCTCTTGCAGCGCAAACGGCTTACGACCAGTTACCAATATATTTGCTCCCTTGGAGGTTAACTGTCTCACAAATTCCAGTCCAATTCCGCTGGTTCCACCAGTAATTAGGATGGTGCTGTTCTTTAAGTCCATAATATGATATTTTGATAGGACAAAGTTCAGTCAGTATTGTATAAAGGATGTATCCAAAAGTCGCTAAGTTGTAGCTTAAATACCTTATAAGGAAAATGGAAAATATGTTTGCTTGGGCTTATCAATCAGATTCATAAGTGCCCAGTGAATTGCTAAGTAAAGTACGCAATGCTTCACCCAGATCTTTAAATATTCAGCTGAAAAGAATTAGAGTAACATGAGCTTGTCGTAAAAGTTATATACTTAGTTGTGCCTCCCGAAGTCGAGTATAGCCTGAAAGATTTTGCAGATGTGATCTTTTACAAGAGTATCATCAATTTGGCTACGATAATTCCCGGTTTGGCTACAAACACCCTGTCACTAATATGCAATTTTGTCCTATTAATATTAAAGAAACAAAATATGGAAGCGATTAGAAAAAAAGTAGCACTTGTGACAGGTGCTAATACAGGCGTTGGGTTCCAGGTTGCCAGAGCACTGGCTGATAATGGGTATACAGTATATGTGGGTGCAAGAGACCTTCAAAAAGGGGAAGCTGCCGCCTCTGAAATTGGTACTAATGCAAAAGCAATTCATCTGGATATTACGGACACTGCCTCAATTAATGAGGCGGTGGCGAAAATTAGTAAAGATTTTGGC
>QFQM01000656.1 GCA_003243255.1 Flavobacterium psychrophilum
CTATCGGGCAAGATCCTCGCCACCAGAGAGTTTGTTGCAAGTGCAAGGAGCACCACATTTGATCTTCAGTCCCTGCCATCGGGCATCTATATGGTCCGTCTTACTGGCGACAAAGCTACAGATGTGGTCAAAGTGGTAAGGAGGTAAAAATTGTAGAGCAAACATTAAAACGATCAAAATTAAAAGCGGGTATCCATTGCGGATACCCGTTTTTAATTTCACCCTTAATGTAAACCTGGATGTTTATGCACCAGTTAAGGTGAGTTAATCAGTCTTGCTTTACCAACAATTACATATTGAACGCTTTTTCTTGACGAAACTCTTTCGGCCACTGCAAAGAGGAACAAACCTGTTTCCAGTTTCCGTCATTTCGATCGCAGTGCAACGAGCAGAGAAATCTTTGAACATTATCAAAACCGTGGACAGTCTCCAACCCATTTCAAAGATATTTCTACAAGGTCGAGATGGCGAAATCATGAAGCTGTTTTTTGCAGGTTTATGCTGTGATAGTAAACTGTCCTAAACAAAAATGGGGTGGGAATTTTGGGGAATTTTGAGAAAAAACATAAGCTGTGGGATCATGCGATGGGTTTTTCCGTTAAAGACATCAGTAAGGAATAATATTTTTTTAAAACTTTTTTGCGTGCCTATAGGCTTAGTCAATTGGTTCTTACACTTATTTTGCGTGAGGGCCGTTCTGGAAATTCAATGCTCCGGCATAATGTTGGTATACGCAATAAAGTTTTAAGGAATTTACGTCAGATTAACTATTAGCTTATCGCCATTCTAAACCCCTCTCATGATTATCGACCTCTTTCGTCCAGTCTATAGCTGGTTAAAATACCTCTCTCTTACTTCAAACATTTTTCAGATTAATTGCATATGAGTAAACTACTACGTTACGTTTTATTAGTACCGTTATGGCTTGGCTTTTACATAAACGCCCAAGCCCAAAACTGTACGGTCAATGCGGGAATCAACACTACGGTTTGTCCTGGAAGTCCCTTTGTTCTTAATGGTCAGGCCAGCGGCCTTTTCGCCTCGGGCGGAACGGCAGTTTGGTCGCAGGTGTCGGGTCCTTCCGTTACCATTAGCCCAAGTACAATTGCTGGCACAGCGGTTACCGCTACAGTATCCGGATTTACCACCGATGTAAATTATGTATTCCGTTTAACGGCCAAGTGTACCGATGGTTCATTGGTATATCAGGACGTAACGTATGTGGTTTCCAGTTTAGGTACTGTGAATGCAGGCCCAGACACTTATGCTTGCCCTGGAACATTCGTGTTGCAGGGTTCGCCACTAGGAACGGGCGAAACGGGTATCTGGACAAAAATATCAGGAACGGGACCAGATCCCAATGCAGGCACCATCAACAGCCCTAACGCAACCATCACCTTTACCGCCAATGCAAGTGCACAATCTGCAACTTATCGTTGGACGGTTTCAAAAA
>QFQM01000657.1 GCA_003243255.1 Flavobacterium psychrophilum
AAGGGAGCGATGTCCCGGCAACAACGCAAATGTTATTGACACTATTGCAGGCATGTTCAGTAAAATACAAGTATGAACGTTGTTTTTTATGTTCTACAGATTCCAGTAAATGTGTGTTTTTGCCAATCATAAAAAAATGATTGTCATGTTTAAAGTCACCGATGATGGCATCAAAATCCATCTTATTGGCCTCCTCCCAGAAACGCTGGAAGGCAAAAGGTGAGACCGTGATGGCGAAATTACTGGTATAAAGGACATCTGCCGTAATGTTTTCTTCAATCTGCGCGTCAAAGACCCACGTATAGCTTCCCCGATTGACCTTATTCCTGAACATATTCAGAGAGAGGGGGGCATTCAGTTTACCCCAGAGGGCCGAACAGACAATTTTCTCATCCTGAACATAGGCGATATCCTTGATCAGCGGATAAGGCCAAAGCCGTTTACGCAGTGCCAGCACGTACTGATCGCTGCACGGCTCATAGACCGCAAACTCCTGTCGCAGCCCGTCAATCAGTTTTACTTGTGAGATAAGGCTATTGCTACGTGCCAGAATGGACTCAGCATAATCTTCGAGTTTTTCATGGGCATAGATATAGTACACCCCCAGGCCTGCGCCATACAGGACGCCGAAGGTTAACACTATAGATAATGCGTAAATGCCGATCCTGTGGTGGATAGTTCTCAGTATTTGCAGTGGCATTGTTGACAACATTCCCCTGTCGTTATGGTTATCCGGCTTGCACGCTTTGCACAGTATTAACTCTGTCTCAGTCTTTGTACTATGCCATGAGAGGTAAACCGCACTTATCGTGATTATCGGCCGTACGGCGCGGGACTTTATCCGTGATCCCTGTAGATTCTCATGACCGTCGTCGACTCGGGTGAAATCACATTATCCGTTTCAAAAAACACAGTTTCGAAGAGTAATGCTAAAAAGAGTGATTCCCGTAAAGGTTAGCTAAACGACAACATGTTCCCTGTCCGTAAATATTAAAAAGATAGCTCCTCTAAAGTCAGCGCTGATCAAGACCATGAACGGGCTGAGCATTTCCTTGTTCAGTCAGTGAGGTGACCAGGTTTGACTGCACTTTCATGAGACACTGATTGGTTTGAGCCAGCGCGAGTATTTGTGTAGCGGTCAATTGCTTAACTGCCTGAATTAGCTCAATGTCCATGTTTAAAAAGCATTCGGCTTGTTTGATATCTTCTGCTGCTACGCGTTGTGCCAGTAAAAGATATGACAAATTAAGGTTGTGAATTTCTTTCAGGACAGAAACGGGTGTGATCATTTTTACGCCGGGTTAAAAAACGGAAGAAAGAGGGTGCAGTATGAGAAACCCATTGCCTTATATGATACATGTGAAATACAATTTTCGTGTGAAAATTTACATTATTTTCACAATACGGTTATATCTGGCCCGAAAATATTTCCAGAATGTCATCCTGAGAA
>QFQM01000658.1 GCA_003243255.1 Flavobacterium psychrophilum
GGCAGTGCTGCTGCTGTCGCCGCAGACGGTGTTCGAGCCCGTGGGCATGGCGGCGGCATTGGCGGGTGCGGTGTGCATGGCAGCCGGCACCTGGCTCACGCGGCGCTGGCGCGTGGACTTGCCGGTGCTGGCGCTGACGGGCTGGCAACTGCTGTTTGGCGGGCTGATGCTGCTGCCGCTGGCCTGGTGGGTGGATGCGCCGCTGCCCGCGCTGTCGCTCACCCAGTTGGGCGCCTACGCCTACCTGTGTCTTGCTGGCGCGCTGCTGGCCTATGTGCTGTGGTTTCGCGGCATCGGGCGCCTGCCTTCGGTGGCCGTGTCGTCATTGGGCCTGTTGAGCCCGCTCACCGCCGTGGTCCTGGGCTGGGCGCTGCTGTCGCAGTCCATGACGGGCATGTCCTTCCTGGGCCTGCTGGTGGTGCTGGCCAGCGTGCTGGCGGTGCAGTGGTCTGCTTCGCGCGGCGCCTGAGTTTTTGCACTGAGTTCTTTCTCTTTTTCCCACCGAGCGTTTCACATGACTTCTTCCGAACTTTCCTCCATGCCCATCGGGCAGGCCATCGCTTCGCGCATTTCCGCAGACCGTTTCGAGCCGGGCTGCGCGCTGGCCGATGAGACGCTGGCCGCGCTGGTGGCCCAGGCCTCGCTGTCCCCGTCGGCCTACAACCTGCAGAACTGGCGCTTCATTGCCGTGCGCACACCCGAGGCCAAGGCGCGGCTGAAGGCCGCCGCCTATGGGCAGCAGAAGGTGGAGGACGCCTCTGCCGTCTTCATCGTCTGCGGCACGCTGGCCGCGCATGCGCGGCTGGCGGAGTTCTTGCAGCCCAGCGTGGACGGCGGGCTGATGAGCCAGCGCACGGCCGATGGCTGGGTAGCCCAGGCCCAGGCCGCGCACGCGGACAACCTGCAACTGCAGCGCGACGAGGCCGTACGCTCGGCCTCGCTGGCGGCCATGACGCTGATGCTGTCCGCCCAGGGCCTGGGGCTGGCCAGCTGCCCTATGGTGGGATTCGATGCGGAACTGCTGGCAGCGGGCTTTGGCCTGCAGGCCCACGAACTGCCCGTGATGCTGGTCGCCGTGGGCCACGCGGCAGGCACGCCACGCCCCCAGAAGGCGCGCAGGCCGCTGGCCGACATCCTGGCCTATGCCTGAGCGTGGGATGGGTTGGCCGGGCGCAGGCTCAGCTGGCTGGCTGCAACTGCACGCCCAGGCGCGAGAACAGGATCTGCCGGCCATCGCCCTGCAGGCGCTGTATCACCATGCCGCCATCGCGGTGCAGGTAGATGCGCAGGGCGCTGCCGTTGCCGGGGTCGTAGTCCAGGTGGCAGGGGTCCTTGTCCAGATCCTTCCAGCCGTGGAGTTCGACCAGCCTGCGTCCGGCGAGGCGGCGCAGCTCGGTCTCGGGGGCCGCGAAATAGCTGTGGGTCTGAAGCCACAGCGTGCGCAG
>QFQM01000659.1 GCA_003243255.1 Flavobacterium psychrophilum
CATCCGCTATACGCAGTCAGGAACGAGTACAACGCCGTGCAGGTGCAGAGCGCGTTTGCCGAACAGCAGCTGTTCGTCGGCAAAGGCGCCGGCTCCTATCCTACCGGGTCGGCCGTGTTGTCGGATATTTCCGCGCTCACCTACGATTATCGCTATGAATACAAGAAACTGCACCAGCTCCACGATCTGCAGTTTTCGAATAAGCTCGTCGTAGACGCCTTTGTAAGCTTCACCACGGCAAATCAGATCACCATCGGCGACTTTGAAGAATTCCAATCGGGATACGCCGCCAACGGCACGCAGTACATGGTCGGAAGGGTATCGCTCGAAAAGCTGGCGAAATGGTCCGCATTGGATGGCGTGGGAATAATCCTTGCACCCAATGCGAAATTTAGTCCGCTGAGGAAGAGCAATGAGGCAGTGGTGGCGGAGGGTTAGTAATGAAACCTGACTAGCATTAATCAGTGTCCTCTCACGCTGACCGTAATTCAAAGCTTATTTAATAACCTTCTTGAGATGCCGAGCTTCTTTATTGCTCGTAACAAATGTCATTTCCCCTTCGTCACCATCAGTTCAGGGTGTTCCCAACATTAGGGTCGATGAATGGTGGGAACTACTTTTTCTTAAAAAGAATACCATCAAATTCAATCGTGTTGCCTTCAACTAACGCAAGAGTTCCGTTAAGTCGCTTGGCTGACATGTAACATGGGGTTAGTTCGGGAATGCTAATCTCATAATAATTAGATTTCGGATTCATTACTTCATACTCAAGAGTATAAATAATATCAGAAGAAATAGACTCTGGCCAACCCACTTTAGATGCAGAGCGAAAGATAAAAATCTCAAATCCTACAATTCTACATTGGTCATTTCTATAAATCGAAAATTGATTTTCTTGGAATTTTTGTTTACGGATTTTCTCATTGTAAAGTGAGCAATCTGTTGTTAAATTATCTGACTTTACATTAACTGAATATTGTATTAGTCTGTCATCTCCCCCTGAACCATATTTTTTGATTATTGATTCAATGGGATTGTTAATAACAAATTTCACACCCTCGTTACCTTGCTGAGATTCGATAACATTAAGACTTACTAAAGACGAACGTTGTATTGAGTCTGAATAAAGCCTTATCAAAGGATACTTTTTTACCTTCGTCCAGTACCCATAAGATATCGTATCACTGCAGTATAAATTACTATTTCTACCTGTAGCACTATGTTTCAAAACAAATCTATCGTTGCTTACATGAAGCTCGAGATTTTGCTGCGGACTTACATAAACCCCTATCTGCGCTTTGCATGCTGTAAGCGAATATGAAATTATGCTAGTCATTAAAAAAATCACCCTCATCTAATTTCTTAATTTAAAAGGTTTTCCTTTTTCTTCCCTCTTCTTAGTTTGTTCGCTTCGCTTAAGGCCCAACTGTCTTCTATTCCAAGCA
>QFQM01000660.1 GCA_003243255.1 Flavobacterium psychrophilum
GAAGGTAATCATGCTATACAAGGTGGAGGTGGTTTTTTTATTATTAATGATGGATACGGTAACACTACACAACATAATGGCATTTTAACTAACTGTCTTTTTACTAATAATACAGCGCAAGTAGGCACTTCAATATATTATGACGATGGGAGTGGCCCGGGAGCTGTATTTACAAATTGTACAATTTTTGATACTGCGGCTTCAGGAGGTGCTTTTCGCTATACACAAGATAGTGGAGGAAGTGCTCCGCAATTAAGGAATACCATAATTATTACATCTGCCACACAAGTTTTAGCTGTAGGGTCAAGTATTGATAATATAATTTTTCAAAATTGTATTACTAATCAGGCTTCTTTAGGGGCTCATGCTTCTACAGTAAATAATGTACTGTCTTCCGATCCGCTATTTGTAAATGCTGCCGGAGGAGATTTTACACTTCAGACAACCAGCCCTGCAATTAATGCCGGTAATACAACATTGTTTTCAGCAGGACAAACACCCGACCTATCGGCTATAACAACGGATTTAAATGGTAAGGACCGGATTGCTAACAGTATTGTTGATATGGGGGCTTATGAATTTTCAATTGGTGTGACATCAGTAAAACAGGATGTATTATGCTACAATGATGCAAATGGGTCAATAACAACTACTATCGTAGGAGGTACACCTCCTTATACTTATTCATGGAATACTACACCGGTACAGACAACACAGAATCTGACAGCTTTGGCACCGGGAACATATACGCTTACTGTCACTGATGACGACAACTTAACTACCACGCATACTGTTACAATAACACAGCCTGCAGCTGCACTTACTGCTACTGTAGGAAATCAGGTTGATATTCTATGCCACGGTGAAGCAACAGGTGAGGCAACCGTAAGCGCAACAGGAGGAACAGGAATTTATACATACAGCTGGAATACTAATCCCGTTCAGACAACCGACACAGCTACAGGCCTTGTTGCAGGAACATATATAGCAACAGTAACCGATGCAAACAATTGTTCTACAACACAATCATTCACTATTACAGAACCAACAGAACTTATTGCTACGGCTGATAGCCAGGTAAATGTTCTTTGCCACGGTGAAGCAACCGGTGAAGCTACCGTAGCTGTAACAGGAGGTACAGGTATTTATACCTATAACTGGAACACGACCCCTCTTCAGGTTATGCCTACTGCTACGGGCCTTGCAGCCGGTACTTATACAGTAACTATAAATGATGCTAACCTTTGTACAACAACGCAATCATTCACTATTACAGAACCCGCATCAGCACTTACTGCAACAGCTGGAACTCAGGTCGATGTTCTTTGTCAGGGGGCTGCTACCGGCGAAGCTACCGTGACTGTAACAGGAGGTACAGGAGCTTATACCTATAGCTGGAATACCATCCCGGCACAAACTAGTGCTACAGCTTCAAACCTTACAG
>QFQM01000661.1 GCA_003243255.1 Flavobacterium psychrophilum
GAACCTGTATCACCAACACATTACCTTTTATCTCCACGGGTTTAATCGGCTCGAACCATGTTTTGAAATGTTGCCACTCAACGATGTCCTTTATTATCTCCAAACAATTTATCCAAACTTTATCAAAAGACTTTGTCATTATGCTGAAAGCAGTTTATTATGTTGAGTTAAGATTATTAACTGACACTAATCACGGGGCCTTGAAAACCGTGTTTTTCTATGGATGTTGGATAATGCTATACTTCCAAAAAAAGTTTTGCAGGGGTGCGAATATCAAAATTTTAAATTGAATAAAAAATTTTTTATTCCCTTGTTTTTTCGACTTCACGCACAGATACTACCTCTACAAATTTGCTGCCCGATTTTTTAAAAAAGAATATGTTTGTAAGCAATGATCCGCGGCTATATACAACATCCCTGTATCACAATCAGTTCTTAAGGTTTTAATCATCTTTTACTGCAAATAGAATTGCAACAAACTACGTGAACTGATAAAACAAGTAAGCGGTGCCAACTTATTTTATCTTACAACTACCATCAAAGCTTTTGCTACTAAGTATGCAAGGTTTTAATAACCGGCTACTATCACCGGCTACTGGTTGAGTTGTCCATTGAATAAGCTCTCTACACTGTGCTACTAATAAAGTCCGGGTGGTTTTGCAGGAATTCCTTATGAAGAAAGAAAAGGATGCCATATTGTACAAGAATGCTTTCTTCATATAATAAGCTGTGATGCTATTGAAGATACAAATTATTTAATACGGACCGCATATTGTTCAAACTTTTTTTGGGCACCTTATTTAAAATAAATATTTGGTCACTTCAACTGTAAAACCCGGAAAAAAAGTTAACTTATATACTACCCATTTCCGGGTATAAATACTCACCATTTTCTACTTCCCATTCAATAACAACAGATAACCTTGTGCTGTTCAACGGACTTAAATCATGTACTATTAGCAGTAGTGTTGTTTCTATATATTAGCTATTTTTGCACTTCAGCAAGACTGGCATATTTGTCAGTTATTTCATCAAACCGATTTTTAGGTTAACTGCCTAACATCATGCAACAACAATGTACACTCAAACTGCTGCCAGCCGAAGCAGCATCTGCCTCCATAGTGCAGCAATATGCGGCCTCTCATTTCAGTGTTCCTTTTTCGTCTATCAGCGGCTATCATATACTTAAACAATCGATCGATGCTAGGAGCAGGCAACCATGGATATTGCTCACGATCCGCGTTTTCATCAATGAACCTTTCGTGGAACGTTCTCACCTCCAACTGGCTTTACAGGATGTATCGAAAGCTCCCCACAAAGTAATAGTTGTCGGAGCGGGGCCGGCTGGTTTGTTTGCTGCTCTCAAACTCATCGAGGCAGGCATACAACCGATCTTGCTTGAACGTGGTAAAGATGTACGCTCCCGCCGCAGGGACCTTGCCC
>QFQM01000662.1 GCA_003243255.1 Flavobacterium psychrophilum
CCGCCTGCCGGGGCAGCAGTATGATGAGGAGTCCGGCCTGTATTACAACCGCCACCGCTATTATGACCCGCTGCAGGGGAGGTATATCACTCAGGATCCGATTGGGCTGAAGGGGGGATGGAATTTTTATCAGTATCCGCTGAATCCGGTTCAGTATATAGATTCAATGGGACTGGCATCAAAATATGGACACTTAAATAATGGCGGATATGGAGCGAGACCCAACAAACCGCCTACGCCCGATCCAAGTAAATTGCCGGACATAGCGAAACAATTAAGACTGCCATATCCTATTGACCAGGCCAGTAGTGCGCCTAATGTTTTCAAAACATTCTTCAGAGCATTAAGCCCTTACGACTACACACTGTATTGCAGGAAGTGGGTAAAACCAAATCTGACTTGTACGCCACAGGATGATTCCCAGTATCCAGGGATGGATACAAAGACAGCAAGTGATTACCTGCCACAGACAAATTGGCCAACAACTCAATTACCACCAGGATATACTTGTGCAGAACCCTATTTATTCCCAGACATTAATAAACCCGATGGGCCAGCAACAGCAGGGATAGATGATTTGGGTGAAATTTTAGCTAAGATGAAACAGAGAACATCGAGAGGAATAAGAAAATGAAAAGAGTTTTGTTCTTTTTGCTGATGATATTTGTTAGTTTTGGTGTTATAGCTGATTGCGAAATACAAGCTAAAGATCATGATTGTTTTACTATTTTCGCTAAGGGTACTATTTTTTCCGCGTTTCCTGTCTTAAATAATAAAGCCATGTGGAGATGGTATCAGAATGAGGACATCGGTGAGTATTATTGGCAAACAGAACTGGGTACATGTAAAAATAATAAATTCACACCAAGCGGGGCGAGACTCTTAATTCGCGTCGGGTCACTACGCCTTAATGAAAATCATGCCATCAAAGGAACGTTGCAGGAGTTGATAAATACAGCAGAAAAAACGGCGTTTCTCGGCGATCGGTTTAGAAGTTATATAAGAGCGGGTATCTATCAAAAAAAGAGCAGTGATCCAGTTCAGTTGTTGGCAGTCCTTGATAATTCAATCATGGTAAAATATTTTAAAGATGAGAAACCAACTTATGCTCGAATGACAGCACATCTCCCGAACAAAAATGAGTCTTACGAATGTTTAATAAAGATACAGCATGAACTAATTCGTAGTGAAGAGAAATAAAATCTCTTCCTGAGAAAACAAATTAATCATTGTGAAAAATTATATAACTCATGGAATAGGTGTTTATTTTGCGTTCCATTTGCAGGGAAAGATCACGTAACGCTACTTTTTTGTACTAAATAATTCGAATTTTAAGTTCAACAATTGAGATACTACTTATTGTCTAAAGCTGTTTTTCATAGCTTATACATGATCAAATACTCCTTACATAAATAAGGTGAACAAATGGAACTTAAAAAATT
>QFQM01000663.1 GCA_003243255.1 Flavobacterium psychrophilum
AACCGTGGCAGCCACTTCGGCTTCGAGGCGGTCTGGCCGCTGTGGTTGTGGACCGTTGTGCTGGCGGTGGCGCTATACCCGGCCGTGCGCTGGTTTGCCGAGCTCAAGGCCCGGCGCCGGGACATCGCCTGGCTCAAGTACCTGTAAGCTCGGGTCTCATGCGCGCCGCATCGGCAGCCTTCAGACGCAAGTCGACGGCTGCAGTGCGGTGCGCGGCTGGCGAACGGGCTCAGAACATCCCCAGCGCCCAGGCCACGGCGAACAGCACCAGCGAGAAGCCCCACATCCACCACAGCGAGTAGCGAATGTGCCGGCCCAGATCCAGCCCGGCCAGACCCAGCGCCAGCCACAGCGCCGGCGAGAACGGGCTGATGAAGGTGCCGATGATGTTGCCGATGGTCATCGCGTACACCACGCTGGCAGGCTCCACGCCATGGTTCGCCACCACTTCCAGCGTCACCGGCAGCAGACCGAAGTAATAGGCATCGGTGCTCAGCATCAGCTCCATCGGCAGGCCGAAAAGGCCGAGCACGATATGCATCTGCCCCACCCAGGACGCCGGTAGCACGCCGGCCAGGTCCTGGGCAATGGAAGTGAGCATGCCGGTGCCGGTGAAGATACCGAGCATCGAGCCCGCCGCCAGGATGATCATGCCCATGCTCAGGGCAGCCGGAGCGTGCGCGGAGATACGCTGCATCTGCGCCTTGCCGCCCGGATAGTTGATCAGCAGCGCCAGACACAGGCCGATCATGAAGATGTAGCCAGCCGGCAGCACGCCAGAGAACAGCGATACCAGCACCGCGAGGAACAACGCGGCGTTGGCCCAGAGCAGACGCGGGCGTTCCAGTGCAAGCTCCTCGGCGCTTGGCTCATGCAAATCAGTGCTGGTTTCCACCAGTATCCCTTCGTCCCCACTCTTGCCGGCGGCGATACGGCGCTGTTCACGCCAACCCAGCAGCGCCGCCAGGGCAATCAATAGCACCACACCGATACCCTGAATGGCGATCAGCGGACGCCACAGCTCGGTGACCTCGATGCCGGTCACGGCCGAGGCACGGCCCAGTGGTCCGGCCCAGGGCAGCATGTTGAAGATGCCTGCGCCGATCGCCAGCAACAGCAGCATCAGGTACGGGCTCATGCGCAATTGCTTGTACAGCGGCAGCAAGGCGGGAACGGTAAGCAGGAAGGTGGTGGCGCCGGCACCGTCGAGATGCGCCAGCATGCCGATCACCGCAGTGGCCACGGTCACCGCGATCACGTTGCCGCGGGTGAGCCGGACCATGCCGCCGATCAGCGGGCGGAACAGCCCGGTGTCCTGCAGTACGCCAAAAAAGGTGATGGCAAACACGAACATGGTGGCAATCGCCGTCACGCGGCCGATGCCATCGGTGAAGAAACCGGAAATCGCCTCCGGGCCAAAGCCCGCGGCCAGAGCGCCCA
>QFQM01000664.1 GCA_003243255.1 Flavobacterium psychrophilum
TTACTTTAACTGCTAAAACAGGTAAATTAGGAATCACGGTTAATGGATCACTAGATGGAATTGCCAGTCCGCTTAAATCTTTTAGTGAAAACACAACACTTCCCCTAGTACCTTCAGCATATCAAAAGCGGCAAATATCAGCAACAGAAACAAACACAAGAATGACGGGGTCGGGTACACTCGAACTCAATTTCGAAATAGATAGCCTCCGGTCGGTGATATCATCCTTTGTAATAAGTGGCTATAAAAATCAAAAAAATCTTAACCAAGATATAGCAACTGAATTGGCTGGCAGTCAACAGCTCAGTTGGCTTTACAATACAACTAACGATCGGGCACCGTCCACTACCATCGGAGTTGATTACACAAAAAAATCAGGTAGCAACGCAGGCAAGTATACCACTTTCAGATTTAATTGGGCAGGTAGTCGGAATTTTAGCGACAATGATGGAGTGCAGCAGTACAATAGCGGTGGAACAAGTAATAAATGGATAAAAAATGAAGCTATCTCAAGAAATGATGAATTTACTTTTCAATTGGATGCAGTCCCGGTGGCCAGAAAGTCATATACTATAGAAGGGGGCCTTAAAGCCATATTGCGGGATGCCAGATCGGATAATAATAGCCTGTTTACCTTCAATCTCTCTCAGCCTTACCAGGAAGATCAGGACAACAGCAACAATCTGCACTATTGCCAACAGATATATTCTGGATATGGTTCTATTAGGGCTAAATACAAGAAACAAAGCGTTCGTGCCGGAATTCGTGTAGAGCAAACATCCATCAGAGGTAATTTTGAAGGGGTGATAAAACCTATTGAAGAAGCATATTTTTCCCTTATACCCAATCTAAGCTGGACAAACCAGATAAGCAAGACAACCACAACAATATTATCATATAACCTTGCCTTGCAACGACCATTTATTACTACTTTGAATCCTTTCATTAATAAAATAGACTCTTTTAACATTAGTTATGGCAACCCAGATACGAAGCCACAGAAAATTCACAGGGTTTCCATGCAAGTCCGTTACAATAGCGAAAAAATAATAAGTTCGATATATGTGAATGGGATTTTCAGCAATGATAAGATACTTTCATACCGTTTGTTTGATATAAATACGGGGATCTCTGCCAATACAGTTGGCAATGCAGGCAAGGAGAAGATTCTCAGTTTAGGATTGGTAGGACAATATATAGCCGGTAACAGATTCAGAGCCTCCCTAAATTCAGAGTTTCGCTATGTAGACATTAAAAATGCATTGCAGCCAAACCAACATAATTTCGGATTTGCAGGTTATCTTGGCGGCTCGTTTTCCTGGATAGTGACCAATCGTTTTACGATCAGCGGAAGTGGCGGAGAGAGCTTTCCGAATGTAAATTTACTGGGCCAGACAAGCCCTCTTCTTTTCTATCAAATCAATACTGGTTTAGATGTA
>QFQM01000006.1 GCA_003243255.1 Flavobacterium psychrophilum
ATATATGGGACTGGTACAAAAAAATGGAGGCGAGTTTCTGGACGGCTGAAGAAATTGATCTTCACCAGGACCTTAACGACTGGAACAATAAACTTACTGAAGACGAAAAATATTTCATTAAGCATATTCTTGCATTTTTTGCAGCATCTGATGGTATTGTGAATGAAAATCTTGCAGAAAACTTTGTGAATGAGGTTCAGTATGCAGAGGCTAAATTTTTCTATGGTTTCCAGATCATGATGGAAAACATTCATAGCGAAACCTACTCTCTTCTTATTGATACTTACGTAAAGGATGAGACAGAGAAAAATGAGTTGTTTCATGCGATTGAAGTGTTTCCTGCGATTAAGAAAAAAGCAGACTGGGCACTTAAATGGATAGAGTCTGACTCTTTTGCTGAAAGGCTTATTGCTTTTGCAGCGGTAGAAGGTATCTTCTTCTCAGGGGCATTCTGTTCTATCTTCTGGCTTAAGAAACGTGGACTTATGCCGGGGCTTACATTCTCAAATGAGCTTATTTCGCGTGATGAGGGAGTTCACTGTGACTTTGCGGTACACCTGCACAATCATCACTTAGTGAACAAAGTTCCTAAAACAAGAATAAAAGAAATTATTGTTGATGCGTTAAATATTGAAAGGGAGTTTATTACTGAGTCGCTTCCGGTGAGCCTTATCGGGATGAACTCTGTTTTAATGACACAATACCTTGAGTTTGTAACCGACAGGCTTCTTGTAGAGCTTGGCTGTGAAAGACAATACAACGTGGGTAATCCGTTTGACTTCATGGATATGATCTCGCTTCAGGGTAAAACGAACTTCTTTGAAAAAAGGGTTTCGGAATATCAGAAAGCAGGAGTTATCAAAAATGAAGGTGACTCACAGCAGATTACTTTCGACGCTGATTTTTAATCGGAAGAACAAAAAACGACAACAACAACCATCTATATAAAATGTGATGCACGCTTAGCGCGCTGATTATTAACCTAAAATTTATTGCCATATGTATGTAGTTAAAAGAGACGGAAGAAAAGAACCGGTAATGTTTGATAAGATTACTGATCGTGTAAGAAAACTGTGCTATGAACTGAACGAACTGGTAGATCCTGTTAAGGTGGCAATGCGTGTTATTGAAGGCTTATATGACGGTGTAACTACGTCTGAGCTGGATAACCTTGCGGCAGAAACTGCTGCGTCTATGACAATTACTCACCCTGACTATGCGCAGCTTGCTGCACGTATCGCGGTGTCTAACCTTCATAAGAATACCAAAAAATCGTTCTCTGAAACAATGAACGATATGTTCCACTATGTGAACCCAAGAACAGGGCAGGAGTCTCCGCTACTGTCTGACGAGGTTCATGCGGCAATTATGGCAAATGCCGAGGTGCTTGATTCTACCATCATATACAACAGGGACTTTAATTACGATTATTTTGGGTTTAAAACCCTTGAGCGTTCTTATCTGTTGAGAATTAACGGACAGATTGTGGAAAGGCCACAGCATATGCTAATGCGTGTGTCTGTAGGTATTCACCTTAATGATATCCAGTCGGCTATAGAGACCTATGAGCTGATGTCTAAAAAATTCTTTACCCATGCTACGCCTACGCTGTTTAACGCAGGTACGCCAAAGCCGCAAATGTCGTCATGTTTCCTTCTTTCTATGAGGGATGACAGTATCGACGGTATTTATGATACACTTAGGAGTACTGCAAAAATATCGCAGTCTGCAGGTGGTATCGGGTTATCTATACATAATGTAAGGGCTACAGGATCTTACATCCGTGGCACAAACGGTACGTCTAACGGTATCGTTCCGATGCTTCGTGTATTCAACGATACGGCACGTTATGTAGATCAGGGTGGAGGTAAGCGTAAAGGTAGCTTTGCGGTTTATATTGAGCCTTGGCATGCTGATATTTTTGATTTCCTTGACCTGAGAAAAAACCACGGTAAAGAGGAAATGAGGACTCGTGACTTATTCCTTGCGCTATGGATTCCGGATATGTTCATGAAACGTGTTCAGGAAGACAGCACATGGACGCTAATGTGTCCTAACGAGTGCCCGGGCCTTTATGATGTTCACAGTGACGAGTTTGATGCGCTTTACCTGAAGTATGAAGCGGAAGGAAAAGGAAGGAAAACCGTTAAGGCTCGTGAGCTTTGGGAAAAAGTACTGGAGTCTCAAATTGAGACAGGTCTTCCATACATGCTTTACAAAGATGCGGCTAACAGAAAATCGAACCAGAAAAACCTTGGTACGATCCGTTCGTCAAACCTTTGTACAGAGATCATGGAGTATACATCTCCTGATGAGATCGCGGTATGTAACCTTGCTTCGATATCACTGCCAATGTTTGTGGAGAATGGTAAATTCAACCATGATTTCTTATACCAGGTAACTAAGCGTATAACACGCAACCTTAATAAAGTTATTGACAGGAACTACTATCCTGTTAAAGAGGCTGAGAACTCTAATATGCGTCACCGTCCGGTTGGATTAGGTGTTCAGGGTCTTGCCGATGCTTTCATCCTTATGCGTATGCCGTTTACAAGTGATGAGGCTAAAGCACTGAACCAGGAAATATTTGAAACGATCTACTTTGCTGCTGTTACCGCTTCGATGGAAATGGCTAAAGAAGAAGGTCCGTACTCAACATTCCAGGGGTCGCCAATTTCTCAGGGTGAATTTCAGTACAACCTATGGGGGCTTAACGATAATGACCTAAGCGGCCGTTGGGACTGGGCTTCGCTTCGTAAAGAAGTTATGGAGCACGGTGTAAGGAACTCACTATTGATGGCACCAATGCCTACAGCATCTACTTCTCAGATTTTAGGTAACAATGAGGCGTTTGAGCCTTATACTTCTAACATCTATACAAGAAGGGTGCTTTCGGGTGAGTTTATCGTAGTAAACAAACATCTTCTTGAAGATCTTGTAAACCTTGGTTTATGGAATGAAGGTCTTAAGCAGGAGGTTATGAGGGCTAACGGCTCGATACAAAATATTGATATTATTCCTCAGGATATTAAAGATCTTTACAAAACGGTTTGGGAGATGAGTATGAAAGATATCATCGATATGTCCCGCCAAAGAGGTTACTTTATCGACCAGTCGCAATCGCTTAACCTGTTTATGGAAGGTGCTACCTTCTCTAAGCTTACGTCAATGCACTTCTATGCATGGCAGAGCGGCCTGAAAACAGGGATGTACTACTTAAGGACTAAGAGTGCGGTTGATGCAATTAAGTTTACGCTTAACAACGATAAAAAAGTGGAAGAGCTTCCTACAGAAGCAGCAGCACCAAAAGCGGTTGCAGCTCCGGTAGAGGAAGTTCAGCCAATTGCAGTGAGCGAATTCCAGGCAATGCTGGAGCGTTCAAGAACTGCAGATCCGGAAGATTGTGAAATGTGCGGATCTTAAATAGATAAAAATTATATCAAAATATAAAATAAGGAGTAATTGCTCCTTATTTTTGTTTTCTAACCAACCTAAAACTATTATTATGGAAACAACTACTTATGTTGAGATTAGTCCGGAAATGTTTGTAACCTGGCACAAAAGGCTTTTGAACCTGATGATTGATGTTATTGCAATAATTGTAATCTTTTTAATTATGGGTTTTATTTTCGGTGTGCTTTCGGTATTTGGAATACAGGGGCCTTTATTATGGCTTTCAGAAATGGATGGATTAACCGACAGGGTGTTTACAACATTTGTGATGGTTGCGTATCTCTTTACTATGGAAGTGCTTACGCAGAGAACGCTTGGAAAATATGTTACGGGTACCATGGTAGTGATGGAAGATGGTTCTAAGCCGGAAGCAAGGGCTATTATCATAAGGGCGCTTTGCAGGATCATTGGCCTTGAGGCATTAACTTTTTTAGGCGCTTATCCAAGAGGATGGCACGACAACGCCTCGGGTACTTATGTTGTAGATGCAAAAAAATATAAAGAAGCACTTGCCGTAAGGAACTCTTTTGAAGAAATTGGGGCTGAACAAATTAATGAGGCAGCAGCCGAACAGATATAATATGCAAAAACCTGTTGAAATAACCTATGGAATGCTGGCAACCGGCAACAAACGGTTCCTTAATTTTATTATAGACAGTATAGTTACTACCCTTTTGCAGCTTGGATTTGCAAAGGGGGGTGACCTGCTTTATCATATATACGGAATTGAGGGCTTTCAGGTGGGGCCTCCGGTGTTGGGCAATATCAAATATACTTTATTGGGCCTCGGCATCAATATAGTATACTATGGGTTGTTTGAAACAGTAAGCATGCGTACTGCCGGCAAATATTTTACAAATACCATGGTAGTGCACGCCAGCGGGACGAGGCCGGACAGCATGCGTATCTTTATAAGGACGCTATGCAGGCTGATACCCTTGGAATTCATTACCTTCTTCGGAAGACGACCGGTAGGGCTTCATGATGGCCTTTCAAAAACGCTGGTGGTAGATATAAATGAGTTCAGGCAGGCACAAAACAGAAAACAGAATAAAGAAATTAATACAGAAGACAATAACAATGAGCAAGGATAAAAAAGGAGTTCATTCAGGACTGATTGAGAAAGATGAAAATGGTAATTATTTTTGCGGCCAGTACCTGCTGGATTACCAGAGAGTAGAGAAAGATTTTAAGATAGGGGATAAGATAACTATCAAATCGGTTATTGATAACCCAAGCGATAAAAGTGCTGAGCAATATCCGCAGAAATCGCGTGATTTCTTTTTATTCAATTTAAAAAAATAAGTAGTTAAATCGTATACTTTGAACGGATTATTTTTTACAGACAGGAGTGAGGTAGATATTAAAGACGTTGTCTTTAATGATGGAGTGGCTGTGCAGATCGAGCAGTTTTTAAAAGAATACCAGTTTAGGGATATTCTTGAAAAGTATGAGCTACCGGTAAATAATAAAATGCTGCTGTATGGCAAAACCGGTTGCGGTAAGACCATGACGGCTAAAGCCATTGCCAAAGTGCTCGACAGGAAACTTATTGTAGTGAATCTGGCACATATTGTTTCGTCTAAATTAGGCGAGACAGCCAAGAACGTTGCTACGCTGTTTAAAGAGGTGAGTTATCACGACGCTGTGCTGTTTTTTGATGAATTTGATACCTTGGGTCAGGTAAGGCAGCATGATAGCCGTGACAGCAGCGAAATGAGGCGTGTGGTAAATGCTATCCTCCAGCTGACAGATAACTTTCCGTCAAACTCGGTGTTGATTGCCGCAACGAACCAGATAGAAGCTATTGATGAAGCACTCATCCGCCGTTTTGAGTTGAGGCTTGAATTTACTTCTCCTGCAAAAGAAGTGCTGGATAACTATTATGACAGGTTATTGGCAAAATATCCGGATGAGTTTACACAGATTGAGCGTAAGTACGATATCTCATTCGCGGAAGCCAAAACAGAAGTGTTTACACAGGTAAAGAATAATATCATACAGGCTGAACTGGCAAAGTCAGGGATTAATTAAAAATATCAGGTTCAGGAAAATCTGAAATCTAAAATCATAAATCTGAAATACGATATGATGCAATGGGAACGACTGCTGTCGCTTAAAAGACAGGGCGATACAGGTAAAAGGTTACGAAAGGAACAGGACGATACCCGTTTGGGTTTTGAGGTAGATTATGACCGTATTATATTCTCGTCGGCTTTCAGGAGCCTTCAGGATAAAACGCAGGTAATTCCGCTTTCTAAAACGGATTTTGTGCATACCCGCCTTACGCACAGCCTTGAGGTTTCGGTAGTAGGCCGTTCGCTTGGAAGGCTTGTCGGGAAAAAGATAATAGAGAAACATCCCTATCTTCAGGAAGTGCATGGCTACCAGATGAATGATTTTGGGGCTATTGTTGCCGCTGCGGCATTGTCGCATGATATTGGCAATCCGCCTTTCGGGCATTCGGGAGAGAAGGCTATAGGCGAGTATTTCAAGACCGGAAGAGGGCAGATGTATAAAGATCAGCTTACGGATAAAGAATGGCAGGACCTTATCGATTTTGAGGGTAATGCCAATGGGTTTAGCCTGCTTACTGCAAACCGCCCCGGTATTGAAGGAGGATTGCGTCTTTCTTATGCTACGCTTGGAGCCTTTATGAAATATCCTAAGGAGTCGCTGCCTAAAAAACCGACTGCGAATATTGCAGATAAAAAATACGGCTTCTTTCAGAGTGATGTTGCTTTTTTTGAAGAAGTGGCTAACGACCTAGGACTAATCCCGAACAAAACGGGTAATGATATAGGTTTCGAGCGTCATCCGCTCGCTTATCTTGTGGAAGCGGCTGATGATATTTGTTATACCATCATTGACTTTGAAGATGGTATCAATCTGGGGGTAATCTCTGAAGATTATGCTTTAGAATACCTGATCAAACTGGTTAAGGATAATGTTCATGTTGAGAAGTACAAATCACTTGTAACTAAAGAAGACCGTATCAGCTACCTGCGTGCATTGGCTATTGGAAGCCTTATCAATGATGCGGTTGATGTGTTTATCGAAAACGAAGATGCTATTTTGAGAGGAGAATATCCGTATGCGCTTACTGAGAAAGGTAAATACACTGCGCAGATGAGGGATATCATCAATATCAGTATCAAAAATATTTACCAGAGCAGAGAAGTGGTAGAGAAGGAAGTGATAGGTTACCGTATCATCAATACGCTGTTAAATACTTTCTGTACGGCTTATAACAACAAGTTTGATGGTACCGACAGCAATTATGATAAGCTGGTGCTGAAACTGATGCCGGAAAAATTCATTACTGAGAAAATGAGTTTATATGACAGGCTGCTGCATATCTGTCATTTTGTATCAACACTTACCGATGGTAAAGCAGTATTGTTGTACAATACCATAACAGGTGCTAAATAAAAGTTTTTTGCCACGAATTACATAAATCTGCACGAATTAATTAGTGACAACTGGTGTAATTCGTGGCAGGTATAGCAACAAAAAGGCCCTGCATTTGCAGGGCCTTTTTGTTATTGTAAATGTAAATTACAATGTTCCTTTTTCAGCTTTTTTACCGGCTGAGCAGCATCCGCCTTTTTTCTCACCTGCACCACACGATGCTTTTGCATCAGATGAGCATGAAGCGTCTTTAGATTTTTTGTCAGCTTTCTTAGCCTTTTTCTCTGCTTTTTTCTCTTTTTCCTGATCTAGTGAAAAGTAAGCTTTGTCGCCTGAGTTCTTAACATCAGATACTTTGTAAGCGCCGTCAGCAATGTGCTCTACAGTCTGTACAAATTTTTCAGGAGTCTGTTTTGCAGCATCAAATGAGATAGTAGCTGTTTTAGCAGCGAAATCAACTTTAGCTTCTTCAACGCCTTCCATACCTGCAAGTTTGTTCTCGATAACTTTAGCACATCCTTCAGGGCAGGTCATACCGTCAATCTTGAATGTTGTAGTTTCAAGGTTAGCAGCAGTTTCTTTAACCTGAGTGGTGTCGGTTACAGTTCCTTCAGCAGGAGTTTCGATGTTGCCATCTTTAGAAGTGTCTTTACAGCTTGCAAAAAGTAAAGCTGCCAGAGCGAAAAATGATAGTTTCTTTACAAGATTCATAGTATATCGTATATTAAATTTAAAAGGTTCTCTTCAAAGAGTTTACAAATTTATGCAAAAACGGTTTGCAACGCTGATTATTATGTTGGATTTTTGAACCAAAATCATCACCATGCAATCAAAACAACTCAAATGGTACCTGTTGGCACTGCTTTCGCTCATCTGGGGAAGCTCATTTATTCTTATTAAACGTGGACTTGAAGGGCTTAATCCGTTTCAGCTGGGTTCATTACGTATTATCTTCTGTGCTGTTTTTCTTTTGATTATCGGTTTCAGGACTTTAAAGAATATTCCGCTAGGGCAATGGAAGTATATTGCCCTTACTGCCCTGATGGGGACTTTTCTGCCAGCATTCCTGTTCTCTATTGCGCAAATGCAGATCAACAGTTCAGTAAGTGCGATTTTAAACTCTCTTACGCCTCTCAATACTCTTATACTTGGCGCAACTGTATTCGGGTTGAGTTTTCAGCGCAGGCAGCTTATAGGGGTGGTAATTGGACTTGTTGGGTGTGTGTTGCTCATTTATAACGGCGCAATAAACAATCCGAATCAAAATTATTACTACGCCCTGTTTGTAATCGTTGCTTCCATCTGTTATGCAACCAATGTAAACCTGATAAAAAAGTACCTGTCAGATCTTACGCCGCTAACCATAAGTACCGGTAATTTTACCGTTATGCTGCTGCCGGCAATATTGGTGTTGTGTTTTTCAGGTTTTTTTGATATTGCTTCACTCCCACAAACACACAGGTCGATGATGTATATTGCCATACTCGCGATAGTAGGAACCGGTATTGCGAATATTGTTTTCTTCAGGCTTATCCAGATGTCATCACCTATATTTTCGTCTTCAGTTACCTATCTTATTCCTATTGTGGCTTTTGGGTGGGGTTTGCTCGATGGTGAATCGCTTACGCTTGTTCAGGGGTTAGGAGCGGCTATCATTTTGGTAGGGGTTTATTTCTCCGCAAGGAAGTAAGTTAACGGTTTACAGTTATAAGTTTACAGATTAGAGCATAAAACAAAAGGCCTTCGCATAGCGAAGGCCTTTCTTATTTCAATCAAAATAAATATTATTGGAAATCAGCAGGTGTTACACCTTCGTTGATTTTAACCTCACTAACAGTCAGGTCAAGTTCGATACCAATGTTTTTGTTTACTTTGTAAGGAACTTTGATACCTTTTACATCTTTATAGTCACTATAGTAAGTAAATAGTACCATTTTTTGTCCAGCTTGTTCTTCTTCCTGAGCTTCAGCAATTTTTAAAGCCGATTTAACATCATAATAGTATGTTGTTTTACCATTTTTAACAGCATAAGCATCAACTCCATTGATTGGTTCTATACCGGTAACAGCAACATCTTTATTGTTAGAAAGTGTAAGCTCTTCAAAAGGAACTGCGCTTGCTTTAAGTTCAGCTACTTCTTCAGCAGGAACATCAATTTTCTGACCTTGCTGAACCATGTAAGCACCTTTCTCATTTACAACTTGCTTGAACATAGACATACCCATAGCTTTAATTTCTACAAGTTGTTTGTTGTCTGAAGTTACTTTAGAAGTAAGTTCTACCGGAGTTCCCTGAATAGCTCCAGTAGATTTGGTAGCTATACTTTTAACGGCTTTAGCTGCTTTTTCACCACCAACGGCTTTGATGTAATTGTCAAGTACTGACTTAGCAGTTACGCCAGCCGGAACAGCTTTTTTAGCTACCGGTTTTTCAGTTGGCTTACCGTATTTGTCAAAGTAGAAAATAGGAGTTTTGCTTTTTTCAAGGGCAGGAAGAACGTCAGCAGCTTTACCAACGATTACCACACGTGCATTGTCTACAGAGAAGTATTTTTTTGCAGCGTTTCTGATGTCTTCAGCAGTTACAGCATTGATGTTTTTGATGTAGTTTTCGTAGAAATCTGCAGGTAGGCCCTGAGTTTCAGTTGTAAGAGCGTAACGGGCAACAGTTCCCGGTTTCTCCATGTTCATTACAAAGCTTCCGATGTATTTAGCTTTTGCATTTTTAAGATCTTCCTCAGAAACAAGGTCAGTTCTTATTTTCTTAAGCTCGTTGAATATCTCAACTACAGCACTGTCAGTAACAGTGTTTCTTACAGATGTTGAAGAAGAGAAATCGCTTACATATTTACCTCCACGGATTGAAGAGTAAGCACCATAAGTCCATCCGTGAGCCTCACGCAGGTTAAGGAAAAGTCTTCCTTCGCCACCGCCACCTAAAATCTGGTTAGCAAGAAGTGTTGCGAAGTATTCTTTGTCTGTCATTTTAAGGTTAGATACGTTCACTACAGAGATTTCTGACTGTACTGCGTTTGGTACGTCTACAAAGTTAACCTGAGTGTACTGAACATCTTTAGGGTCGCTGTAAGAAACATTAGGAGCGATAGCCGGTTTCCAAGAACCGAATAGTTTCTCTACCTGTTTTTTTACATCTTTAACTTTTACATCACCTACTACTACAAGGTATGCTTTACCCGGAACAAAGTAAGTGTTGTAGTTGTTCTGAACGTCAGCAAGAGTTACATTGTTTAGTGTCTCTTCGCTAAGGTATTCTCCGGCAGGGTGGTCTTTACCAAAAACAAGTACACCACCTACTCTTGAAGCAATTGCAGAAGCACTTTTCTCGTCAGACTTAAGTCCTTCAACGATTTGAGCTTTTTGTTTGTCAAATTCTTCCTGAGTGAATACAGGGTTAAGGGCACCATCGGCCATTAGCTCAAGTATTCTTGTCGAATATTTAGAAAGTCCGCTCCCGTATGCTGATTGCGATCCGAAACCGATGCTTGCTCCTAAAAAGTCTACCTCTTCGTTAAAAGCATCTTTAGGCATTTTTTTAGTTCCGCTACCCATAAGGGCTGCAGTCATATCTGATACACCTTTTTTGCTGCCTTCAGCATATGGAGCGTTGTCCATTGTAAGGGTATAAGATACTGTTGGAAGTTTGTGGTTCTCTACAACAAGAACTTTAAGTCCGTTCTTTAGTGAGAAAGTTTCCGGTTTACCTACGTTAACTTTAGGAGCCGGTCCCGGTTTTGGCTGCGGGATTACCTGTGCCTGTGTACTCATGGTTAAAAACAAGCCGGCTAATATATATATAACTTTTTTCATGATTGTTCTTTACTTAGTTTTGTGCTTTGTCTTTAGCTCCTACGTAGTCTAATGTTAAACGCTGGTTAGGGTTCAGGTATTTTTTAGCTACTTCCCTGATATCTTCTCTTGTGATAGATTTGTAAATGTCTATTTCAGTGTTGATAAGGTTAGTGTCGCCGTAAAGCAGGTAAAAAGAAGCAAGGTTCTCAGCAATACCTTCTACGTTAGAGTTACCGCTAACATAGTTGCTTTCGATTTCATTCTGTAATTTCTGGAATTCTCTTTCAGAAATAAGTTCAGTCTGAAGTTTTACGATTTCAGCATCAGCTTCTTTCATAATGTCAGCAGCTGTAAAGCCCTGCATTGGGATTCCGTAAACAATATATAGTCCGTAATCTTCCTGGCTGTAGTTGAAAGCACCTATCTGAAGAGCCATTTTTTTCTCGTCAACAATCTTTTTGTACATCCTTGAGCTTTTTCCACCTGTAAGGATAGAAGAGATCATATCAAGAACTTTAGCATCTTTAGTTTTCATAGATGGTGTTCTGTAAGCAGTAACAACCATTGGAAGCTGTACGTTAGGGTCTTCGTAAGTAGCTTTGAAAGCCTGAGTGATAGGCTGCTCTTCGAATTTCTGACGTGTTACAGGAGTTCCTTTAGGTACTTTACTGAAGTACTGCTCAATCCATTTTTTAGCCTGAGCGTTATCAAAGTCACCTGCAACTACAAGTACTGCATTGTTAGGGATATAGAATTTCTTGTTAAACGCCTGGAATTCTTCAAGTGTTGCAGCGTCAAGGTGCTCCATAGAACCGATAGTTGCCCAACGGTAAGGGTGCACTTTAAACATGTTTCTTTTAACTTCTGCAATAAGGTTTCCGTAAGGCTGGTTATCTATACGTAGTCTTTTTTCTTCTTTAACAACTTCATTCTGAGTGTCAACACCAATCTGGTTGATTACCGGGTGAAGCATTCTTTCAGATTCCATCCAGATAGCAAGCTCAAGGTTGTTAGAAGGGAAAACCTCGTAGTAGTACGTTCTGTCGTCCGAAGTGTTAGCGTTGTTGTTACCACCGTTAGCCGTAACTATTTTAAACCATTCACCACGTTTGATGTTTTCAGTACCTTCAAACAGTAAGTGTTCAAAAAAGTGCGCAAAACCTGTTCTTTCAGGATTCTCATCTTTAGATCCTACGTGATACATTACCGAAGTAATGATAACCGGAGCCGATTTATCCTGGTGCAGGATAACATGAAGGCCATTGTCTAAATTGTATTCTTCGAATGCCACTTTTTGTGCTGAAGCTACTCCGCCAAGCATAAGAAGTGAACCCAAAGCCATTAAAGATTTTTTCATAAAAATTAATAATTATTTTGATTTTGATAATTGGTGTGCAAGTTCGAGATTTTGTTACAATATTTTTACTTTTTTTTAAGGATTTGATGTTTTTGTATTATTTACCGGAATTTTTCGTGTAAAATATCACGTGCATGTTGACTGATAAATAATAAGTTGTATATTTGCAACCTTAAAAAATTAATTAAACCATATTGTTATGTACGCAATCGTAGAGATAGCAGGGCAGCAATTTAAAGTTAGCAAAGACCTTAAAGTTTATGTTCACCGTCTTGATGCTAAAGAAGGAGATGCAATATCTTTTGCAAAAGTTCTTCTTTTAGATGATAACGGAACTGTAACTATAGGCGCCCCGGCTATAGAAGGTGCTTCAGTAGAAGCCAAAGTGCTTCAGCACTTAAAAGGTGAAAAAGTAATCGTTTTCAAAAAGAAAAGAAGAAAAGGTTACAAAAAGAAAAACGGCCACCGTCAGTCTTTAACGCAAATCCAAATTTCTGGTATCACAGGAGCTGGTGCAGCACCAAAGAAAAAAGCGGCAGCTAAAAAAGCGGAAGCTACAGAGGAATAATTAACATTTAAAAACAAAACATCATGGCTCACAAGAAAGGTGTCGGTAGTTCCAAGAACGGTAGGGAATCAGAATCGAAACGTCTAGGCGTTAAGATTTATGGTGGACAGGCTGCTATTGCCGGTAACATTATCGTAAGACAAAGAGGTTCTAAGCACAATGCTGGTGAAAACGTTTACATGGGTAAAGATCATACTCTTCATGCAAAAGTTGCCGGTGTAGTGAAATTCCAGAAGAAAGGTGACAACAAATCTTTCGTTTCTGTAGTTCCATTCGAAGCTTAAGAAATAAAACTCTATCATATAAAAACCCATTCCGGAAGGAGTGGGTTTTTTGTTGGCCTCACCCCAGCCCTCTCCAAAGGGAGGGAGAGAGAAAAGGTAATAAAGTTCTGTTTTTTCGAAAAACTGTAAACAGTTAACTGTGAGCTTAGAGCTTAAGTATCTCCAAAAAATCCTCACGTTCTATTTCCCTTGCGCCAAGGCTTTCCAGGTGCTCGTTGTATACCTGGCAGTCCAAAAGCCTGTAATTGGCAATGTAAAGCTGCTTGGTTAAAGCGATGAAAGCAATTTTACTGGCATTGCTAACTTTAGAGAACATGCTCTCTCCGCAAAATATATGGCCAAGGTCTACGCCATATAAACCACCTACAAGTTCATCATCCTGCCATACCTCTACCGATTTGGCAATCCCTAGCTCGTTTAGGTCGCAATAAGCTTCTACCATATCGGGTGTTATCCATGTGCCGGGCTGTCCGTCGCGCTTAATGTTGCGGCAGTTTGAGATCACTTCCCTGAATGCAGTATTGAATGTTACCCTGAATATCCCGCGGTTAATGATGTTCCGCATGCTCTTGGATATTTTAAGTTCGTCAGGAAATAGTACCATGCGCTCCGGCGGGCTCCACCATAGTATAGGTTCATCATCTTCAAACCAGGGGAATATTCCGCTCCTGTAGGCTAATAACAGTCTTTGAGGTGACAGATCGCCTCCAATAGCAACAATGCCTTCGGGTGAAGCATTTTCGGCAGGAGGGAAGTATAGTTCTCGGGTGAGGAAGTACATTTGTTTGTTTTGTACAAATTTAGTTCATAATAGTCTGAAATATCAAGTATATAACAGCTTTAAGTTGTTTTGTGATATGCACTTTTTTTAACATTGCGTTTAATTTGTATGTAGGTTTTTTCCGAAATGCTTTTGTAGCTTTACAGCAAGATACAAACAAATGCAAGTTAATGGCTTCATAGCTATAACGATATAAATACCTTACTAAAAAAGTAGTATAACATAGTTTGTGTTTTAGCTAAATTTCTACGGGGTGCTGGTGGTTCGGCTCCCCGTTTTTTATTTAAAACGACTCCAAAAAAAAACCGAAGTTAAGCTTCGGTTTCTTATTTGTATTAAAACGGTAAATCGTCGTGTTCTTCTTCTTTAAAGCCGGTAGCCGGCTCAAAGCGGTCATTTTGTGCAGGAGGTGCCTGCTGATAACCTTGTTGTGGCGCCTGGTTATATCCCTGAGGCGCTTGCTGGTATCCCTGCGGAGCTCCATAGCCTTGTTGTGGCTGTCCGTATCCTTGTGGAGCTTCTGCGCCTGCTTTTTCTATTCTCCAGCCCTGTATAGAGTTAAAGTATTTTGTTTCACCCTGAGGGTTTACCCATTCCCTGCCTCTAAGGTTTATGGAAACTTTTACAGGTTCACCTACAGTGTAGTTGTTAAGCAGGTCACATTTATCCTGAGTAAACTCAATCATAATGTGCTGTGGGTACTGCTCGTCTGTAGTAACTACAATTTCTCTTTTTCTGAAACCGTTAGCTCCAAAAGCTTTGGTATCGTCAATCATCTTAATTCTTCCTGAAACTTCCATAATTGTCTGTTGTTATTTTCTGCCTTGCGGCAGCTATCGTTATTAATTAAATTTTATTTGGCAAGCAGTACTTTCCAGGCCGTTGCAACCTGGTTATTGTCAAGGTATTCCTTAGCTTTCAGAAACCTTTTGCTTTCATCGTCAGCACTTAAAACCGCTTTTATTTCAAAGCTCTCTTTTACAAATATATCAATTTCTTGGTCGGTAGGCAATGTTTCGGTGTTGCCAAGTTTGCCTAAATCGTTACCGTCAAAGAAACCGCTTTCCTTTACAAATGCAGGAATCGAATCTACACCTATCCCTAATGTTGTTAGTGGCTTTTCAACCTCAAAAAGTCCTTCCGCAGATCGTGAATACCAGTTTCCGCCAAGGCGGGATACCAGGTCTATCTTGTGCTGATCGATGCCACCGTTTGCATCAAGAATGCTCTCGTCAATGTGCATTTTCAGTACTTCACAAAGTATCAGGTTTCCCGCACCACCTTCTGTACCCAGTGCAATAATCTGGTTTACGCGGCATTCAAACTGTACCGGAGCTTCTTTTACCCTGTACGGTTTTACCGTTTGCGAAGGGATCATGGTAAATCCTGCTTTTTCAAATTCGTTTACACCGGCTGCATACTCAGTACTTGATAGTGAAACCTGTTCTACCATGGCATAGTTAACAACATTAATAACTACTTCGCGGTTAAGCTCGGCATTAAGCAATGTGTGTTTTACCGTATTGTCACGTACCCTTCGTGAAGGCGAAAAAATCAGTATCGGCGGATTTGAACTGAAAATATTAAAGAAACTAAATGGCGAAAGGTTAGGGGTGTTGTTGCCGTCTAACGTACTTGCCAGTGCTATTGGCCTCGGTCCCACCGCACTTTGCAAATAACCGTGCAGTTTAGGGGTTGTAAGTTCTTTAGGGTCTATAGTGAGCATGGTTGCTTTTTTATTTTTACAAAGATACTTTTTCTTAACTATCGGCATAAGGTTTTATGAAAGCTGTTAATAAAATATATAACCGGTATTGCCGTTATTATAAACCACCTCCCAACTTTTACTATCTTTAAGCCACAAATACAAGTCTATGCAGTTTTCAGATAATAGGAATATTAGTCGTTGGGTAATTATCACGGCTTCTTTTTTCATAGTGCTTTCTATACTTTGGAATACCTATAGTTTTTTTAACATCTTTAAAGAAGATGAAAGAAAGAAAGTTGAGCTTATTGCTCAGGCTTATCAGATGGTAAATGCCCAGTCTGTACAGGATACGGACTTTACGCTCCCGTTAATGATATTGCAAAACAATAGTTCCGTTCCCATTATACTTACAGATAAAGACGGCAAGGTTATAGATAAAAAAAATCTTCCTGAGAATATCGAAAACGACAGTATAGGCAAGCAATCCTATCTGGCAGAGCTAAAGCAGGAGCAAACGTTTGTTAAGATCAATCTGGGTAAAGGCGATTATCAGTTGCTGTATTATGGCAATTCGCAATTGCTTAATAATCTTAAATACTATCCGGTTACGCTGGCTATAATTGTTATTCTTTTTGCTACAATAGTTTTTATTTTTTATCGTGCCAGTAAAATGGCTACCCAAAACAGGCTTTGGGCGGGTATGGCTAAAGAAACAGCACACCAGATAGGTACACCTTTGTCGTCTCTTTTAGGATGGATTGAGATCATGAGAGCCGATAATGTAGATGAAACTACCGTAACAGAAATAGAGAAAGATGTCAACAGGCTTCAGGTTATTGCCGAACGTTTCAGTAAGGTGGGGTCAGAACCTGTGCTGGAGGAAAGGGATATTGTTGCCGAAACTGAAAAGTCTTTTGAATACCTTAGGTCAAGGGCATCAAAGCAGGTCGAATTCTTTTTTATGGCGCCCAACCATCCGGTGAATGTGATGCTTAATCCCGAACTGCATAGCTGGACTGTTGAGAATCTTGTAAAAAATGCCATAGATGCTATGAAAGGAAAAGGCAGGCTGGATGTGATTCTTTCTGAGAGTGAAAGACATATACGTATTAAAGTAAGCGATACAGGTAAAGGAATCCCTAAAAGCCAGTTCAAAAAGGTATTTGAGCCTGGTTTTACTACCAAGCAGAGGGGGTGGGGACTCGGGCTGTCGTTAACCAAACGTATTGTTGAAGAATATCATAAAGGCAGGATAAGGGTGTTTTCTTCCGAAATAGGGAAGGGAACCACTATGCAGGCAACCTACAAAAAGATATAAAAAAACGGGATAGTTCAGCTATCCCGTTTTTTTATTGAAAAGGTTTAAAATCGGCCCAGAATTCACCGTCTTCTATTGCTATTGGTTCGGGCTGGTTGTCGCCCGGTAAAAGAGTGCCGCTGAAATTTCCAGTGATATGAATCACTTCATTATCTACGGTTGAAGTAGTTGTATTATGGGCAAATTCAGGTACTTCAAAAGGCCCGGATGTATAGGCATAATATCCTTTCAGGTAAAATGAACGTGGTCCCTGGCGGTCGTCAACGCCTAAGGTCGCAGTATAAAGCTCATAATTTCCCGCAGCATCCTTATTGAATACCAGTACTAGTGAATATTGCGTAGCGTTAATATCCTCGTACGGGATTACTGAAGCCATCTCAAGGTCATAAGGCGAATCAGGGCCTCCCGGCATAACGCGTACATCTTTAAAATCTAATGTGTGGCCTTCATATTTTATTTTTAATCCGCCTGTTTCGATGAGTTTATCTTGTGGGTTTGATACGGAAGAATCATCATTAGAACATCCTGCTAAAATAGTGCAGCTTAAAAAAAGAAAGAGTAAGTTTTTTAGATTCATAGTTTTAGGTTGGTTAGTGTGGCGTGTAGTTTAAACGCACATTATAATCCAAGAAATGTAAACGGAGGTGTTTTTACAAAAGACTTTACAGTGTTGCCGGAATAGGTTTCCCCTTTAGAGATGTTAAGCTTCTTTACTTCTCCTTTCGGTGAGAAATCGATGTCTTTAAAGTTTACCCAAAAGGTGTCGGGTGTAAGTGTCGATTCAAAGTAATATACCAGGTTCTTGTGGTCAGCAACAGTTCTCCAGCGTGTAGATGAGATATTAGGCTCGTTAGGAGTTGTTATTCCATAAGGTACAGAACAGTTGCGTATCACGCTAAAAGTGCTGGCTACGGCAACACGCTGATCATCTGTTTTAGGGATAGCGTCAATATAAAAGGAAGCTCTTGCAAACCTGTCGGCAGCACGATTGGTACCCGGCAGCATTACAGTGCCGCCAATAACTTTCCAGTATTCGTTAAGTGCGAGTTGCTGGTCGAATAAAGGAGAGTTTGTCATTACATTGTATTTAGGGTCGTGATGAATAACCAGCTTCCCCTTTATATATTCAAAAATAGCATTGTCTCCTGTGGCGTCAGATAATGAAAGGTGAAGTGTAGCCAGCCTGTCCATTCCCGGAACCTTATCGGTAATCAATGTGAATTTTTCCTGTTTCAGTTCATCAACGGCTTCTTTTACGGTTGCAAAATTATCAAGGGCATACTGGCACCATGCGGCTATCGTTAGCCCCGGTTTTTTTTGATCCCAGACAGGATACTCCGATTCTACAAGCCATAACACATTAGCCACAAGGCCTTTTTCGTTCATTCCGTCGGTTGTGGAAATGTCATACCCTGATGCAATTACACTTCCGTATTTCGATTTCCATTTTAATGAATTTGGCCCAACTTCTCCATTTCTGTCCATCCCCCTTGGAAAAATCCATAGGTTAGTAAGCAGGTCTTCCCGCCAGTCCATAGAACGGGCCGTGAGTACAAGGCCATTCAGTCCTTTATATACAACTCTGGTACATGCAAAACTGTTTTGCAATGTTGCAGGGATAAGTAAAAATAGCAGGAGAAACGTAGGGAAGATAATTTTTTTCATAATTGGTTAATTATCATGGTTGTATGACTAATTTAAGCAATTATGAAACTAACTAATGTAGGAAAATAGCTTGTTAAGATTTATTTAACAATATGAGGTATAAAAAAGCGGGATACTTCCCGCTTTACATTTTAAGGTACGCTTGTAAAAACAAAAGTGACCTTGGCATTTGCTATAGATGTTTCGGCTTCAAACTCTTTAGAGTTTAGCTTTTTTATGGTGTAGGTTATTGTTTCGTTGTCAATAACTGTGGTAATCTCATTGTCGTCGGCATCTACAGTATAAGTTCCGGTGCTAATTTCAGGATCCTGCTGGCAGTCTGTCCAGTGTAGCTCTTTAGTGATGTTAGGCAGTGTAAATTCGAGATAATCTTTACCGCAAGGCTTATGCTGGTATGTTTCGGAAGAATTGCCAATTTTGGTAGCTTTATAATACCATCTTTTTGCCAGTTGGTCAAGGCTAACAGTATCTTTTTTTGGTCCGTCGTCGCCGGAACAGGCTGTAAGACAAAACAGCGCTATTGCTAATCCCAGTATTTTTTTCATGTTGATATTATTTGTGTTTTTGGTTGTATATCTATTTAGTGTTAAATAAATAAACCACGCCTGGCGTGGTTTATTGTGTTTTATGAAATAATTATCATTACAGGTTTGAAGCTATCGCTTTCGCAAGTGCCTCAAACTCTTCTTTTTCAAGTTTTACTTTATTCACAAATCGCATCTCATCCATTTCGTTAAGTGGTATAAGGTGCACATGTGTATGCGGAACCTCAAGGCCTATAACTGCTACTCCTACACGTTTGCACGGAACTGTTTTCTCAAGAGCTTTCGCTACTTTTCTTGAGAACTTCATAAGGCCAAGATAATGCTCTTCTTCCATGTCGAAGATCTTGTCGATCTCCTGTTTAGGAATACACAACGTATGCCCTTTAGCGTTAGGATTAACATCCAGAAACGCCAGGTAGTTATCATCTTCAGTTATTTTGTAAGCCGGGATTTCTCCGTTAACTATTTTGGTGAATATAGAGCTCATGGTGTTATTCTCTTGTTATTTCAAGAACATCAAACTTAAGTGTTCCGTTAGGTACATTTATTTCAGCAGTTTCGCCTACAGATTTTCCAAGAAGGCCTTTTCCGATAGGAGATGTTACCGAAATTTTTCCTGTTTTAAGGTCAGCTTCGCTTTCAGCAACAAGAGTATATTTCAACTCCATGCCGTTGGCCTGGTTTTTTATTCTAACCGTGCTAAGTACAAGTGCTTTCGATACGTCAAGCTGCGATTCGTCAATAAGGCGCGCATTGGCTACAAGCTCTTCCATTTTGGATATCTTTAGCTCAAGTAGTCCCTGTGCTTCTTTTGCGGCATCATATTCTGCGTTTTCCGAAAGGTCACCTTTGTCCCTTGCTTCAGCAATAGCGGCAGAAGCTTTAGGCCTTTCAATGCTTTTCAGCTGATCAAGCTCATCTCTCAGTTTTTTTAGTCCTTCAGCTGTATAATAAGATACTGTACTCATAATTACGTCGTTTATATAAATAGAAAAAATCCCATCGGGACGGGATTTCTTTCTGCAAAGATAATATTTTTTTAGTATTTCAGTTTTTAATCACGCAATAGCATGATGTCAAAGTTAATTAAATTAAATTTGTTTCATAATTATAAAGCTTAAAATTTCATTTAATGAAAAAATATATTTTACTGTTTGGATTACTGATGGTTGCCATCCTGGCAAGCTGCGATGATGATAATTTTAACAACAATAACAGATACCTGCCTAATTATAATTTCCAGGTTACAGTTGATATTAGTTCGGCAATGTACAGCCAGCTTAAATTTAGCGGGAATGCGGTGTATGTTTCTGCTGTAAATGCGGGGATCAACGGAATTTTCGTTACTAATACCGGTACGGGTTTTACAGCCTATGAGGCGAGTTGTCCCAACCAGGCTTTAACTAGCTGCTCAAGGCTTACGCTTAATGGTATTAATGCAACCTGCCCATGTGATGGTGTAGAGTATTTTTTATTCACGGGACAGCCTAATACAAAAATGGAGTATGGTTTAAAGCCATACAGAGTTCAGCAGGTGTCTGAAAACGAACTGCTGATATCCAATTAATGCCTGTCATAAGGCTGCAAACACTTATTAATGCACCTGTTCCGGTCGTTTTTGACTTGTCCAGGAGTATCGATCTGCATAAAATATCTACTGCCCAAACTAATGAGGAAGCTATAGCCGGTACAACTTCCGGATTGATAGCTTTGGGTGAAAGTGTTACCTGGAAGGCCAGGCATTTCGGAATTGTGCAAACCCTAACCTCAAAAATTACGGAGTTCGAAAAGCCACATCATTTTACAGATGAAATGGTATCAGGTGCTTTTGACCGTTTTAAGCACAAACATATTTTTAAAGAAGATAATGGTGCAACATTGATGACCGATATATTTGATTATACCGGTCCTTATGGGGTGTTTGGACGAATTGCGGATGTCTTTTTCCTGAAGCGCTACATGACAAATCTGCTTGCTGAACGAAACAGGATTGTAAAGGAATATGCTGAGGATAAAAACAAGTATCTTCAGCTGATAGGCGAAATATCCAATAGTCCAAAAATATAAAGCTCTATTTCTTAGGTTTTTTGCTCATGTAAAACACCATCTGTCCACCGTCTGTAATCTCTTTATGGGTAAGGTAAGTTCTGTCTAATACCTTTCCGTTCAGTTCAATTTTGCTGACATACACATTGGTTGCTGACTGATTTTTTGCGGTTATGGTAAAGGTTTTGCCGTTTTCAAGATTAAGTACTGCCTCTTTTACTTTAGGGGAACCTATCGCATATTGGTCACTACCCGGAGCTACAGGATAAAAACCAAGTGAAGAGAAAATATACCAGGCACTCATCTGTCCGCAATCATCATTGCCGCCTAAACCGTCCGGTTTGGGTTTATACATTGCATCCAGAATCATTCGTATTCTTTGCTGCGTCTTTTCAGGATGCCCTGTCCGGTTATAAAGATAGGCTACATGATGTGACGGTTCATTACCATGCACATAATTACCAATGATACCGTCGCGGGTAATGTCTTCGGTGTTGGCAAAATATTTATCGGGCAGCGTCATGGTAAACAATGAGTCAAGGTGCTGCGTGAATTTCTCTTTACCACCATTAAGTTTTACAAGTTCATCAGGATACTGCGGAACATACAGGCTATAGTTCCAGGCATTACCTTCTATAAAGCCCTGTCCGTGTGTGTCAAGAGGATCGAATTCCTTTTTAAAACTACCATCGTTCAGTTTAGGACGCATAAAGCCCGTAGCCGGGTCAAATACATTCTTGTAATTATTCGAGCGTTTGGTATATTCATCTGCTACAGCCTTGTTACCAAGCTTAGTTGCTATCTGTGCAATACACCAGTCATCATAAGCATATTCAAGCGTTTTTGAGACAGAGGAACCGTTTTTATCTTCAGGGACATAACCCTTAGCGGTATAATATTCCAGCCCGTCAAAATACTTCAGGTTCGATGCGCTGATACAGGCTTTTAATGCTTTTTCTTTATCGAAATTATCATTGCCCTTGGCAATGGCATCGGCAATTACCGAAACAGAATGATAACCAATCATACACCAGTTCTCATTAGCATAATGCGACCATACAGGCAGCGCATGGTGTGCGCTTTGGTCGTAATGGGCTAACATGCTTTTAATCATATCGGCATTGCGTTTTGGCTGTACCACATTAAACAAAGGATGTAATGCCCTATAGGTGTCCCATAGCGAGAAGGTAGTGTAGTTTGTAAAACCATCAGCTTTATGAGTGTTCTGGTCCAGGCCTTTGTAATTGCCGTCAGTATCCATATAAACGGTTGGGTTTATAAAAGCATGGTACATGGCGGTGTAAAAATTGGTCTTGTCGTCTTCGGTAAGGGTTTCAACTTTTATTTTGTTGAGTTCTTTTTCCCAAAGCAGTTCGCCATCATGACGTGTCTTGTCAAAATCCCAATGCGGAATCTCTGCTTTCATATTAGCCAGGGCACCTGCTGTGCTTACCGGCGATAAAGCCATTTTCACCAAAACCTGTTCACCGGCTCTTACATCAAAATCAAAATACATTCTCAGGTTTCTGCCGGCCTGTTCAGGAAAGTTTTTCGATTCGTCAAACTTTCGCCAAAAGCCTTTGTAAATGTTGTTCTCATCATATTTTCTAGCTCCATATTGTTTGATGGGTTTAGAGAACGACAAGGCAAAATAAACGGTGCGTGTCCTTGCCCAGCCGTTAGTCTGTCGGTAACCGGTAATCAGGGTGTCATTTTCAACGCGTACAAAAGTCCATACGTTCTTTTCGTTATGGTTGTAAATGCCGTGCATCAAATCTAATATTATATGCGCTTCTTCAGCTTTAGGGAATGTATAACGGTGAAATCCTGTGCGCTGGCTTGTAGTAAGTTCGGCTGTGATATTATTGTCATCCAGTTTTACCTTGTAATAATTGGCAGATGCTGCTTCATTAGCATGCGAATAGGCAGAACGATAGCCCGAAAGTGGTTTGTCTGCTGTTCCGGGATTAAGTTGCAGTGCACCGGTTGTTGACATAATTAAAAAATCCCCAAGGTCGCTATGGCCTGTCCCGCTAAAATGGGTATGGCTAAAACCTACAATGGTCTTGTCTTCATATTGGTATCCTGCGCAGTATTCGTATACTTTGCCGTTGTATTTTTTGTTGAGCTCATAAGCAATAGTATCAGTGTCGGGACTTAGCTGTACCGACCCAAAGGGCACTGTGGCACCGGGATAGGTATGGCCCATTCGCTGCGTTCCGATAAATGGATTGATGTACTGGTAGTTTTTCTTTTCTGTTTTTTGGGCGAAAGCCAATGAAGAAAAGAATAATGCTGCAAAAAGGGTTTTTAATTTCATTTCTAAAACGTTGTAAGGTAAAAGTAAAAGTTTTAGCTGATAAAACAAAAGCGGGAAACCAATTGGTTTCCCGCTTCTATTGTATAAGGCAATCTTTTTAATTAAGTTCTTAGAATTTCAATGTAGCACCCACTAGGAAGTTTGTGCCTGCCTGAGGGTAATAGTATGGGTCGCCATACATAGCCCCGTTTGAAACATATTCTTTGTCAAAAATGTTGTTTACCAGTCCGTTAAACACAATCGATTTGAATACTTTATTAATATTCCATTCGTAACTGATGTTCAGGTCGCTGGTAAAATAGCTTTTCAGTTTGGCAGTTGGCGTTTCATAATTGTCCATAAACTGTTCGCCTACATATTTAGAAAGTAAGGCAACCTGGAAATTTTTTACAGGAAGAAAAATCAATTGGTTTCCTGCTATTACGCTTGGCGAAAAAGCAATTTCTGTATTGCCAAGGTTTTGTGTTCCGGTTTCTGTTTCGATGTTAAAATCAACATTTTTGTTATCGCTTACCGCAATGTTAGGCCTAAGTATCCACTTGTCTGTAAGTACAAGAGTAGCATCGGCCTCTATACCCATACGGTAACTGTCACCACTGTTAGTGTATATGTGACCGCCGACATCATTAAGCTCACCGGTAAGTACCAGCTGATCTTTATATCTCATATAGTAACCGTTAATGTTTACTGTGCTTTGCCCCGATTTAAACCTCCATCCCAATTCAAAATCATTCAAGCTTTCCGACTTGTTGCTTCCATATTCGTAATCGCTTCGGCGAGGCTCTTTGTTAGCTCGGGCGTAAGAGAAGTAAATATTGTTTTTATCGTTTACTGTATAGGTAAGTCCTGCCTTAGGGTTAAAAAAGTCGAAAGTATCATTAACCGGTAGCGGGGTGTCGTTGCTTTCAAGAACATTGCTTGCTTCATACTCAACATGGCGAAGCTGAAGGTCTCCAAAAAGGTTCAGCTTGCTTGTTATCTGGTAGTTTGCTTTAGCATAAATGTTGGCATCCTGCTTGTCGGCATCATTGTCGTAGTATCTGTCGCCCGGACGTACATTTCCCGAATATTGGGCCCATATCACGTTTCCGTAGTGTGCTCCTTTATATTTGTTCCACGCACCACCCATAACTACGTTAAATTTATCGTCTCTGTAATTTGCCGATAGCGTATAGCCGTAAAAGTCGTTATCAAGCCATTTCTGGGTAATAAGGTCAGCAGCGGTAATTTCTGTTCCGCCAATGTTTACAGGTAATAATCCGTATTTTGGAAAACCGACATCGTCGCGGTAGTTTTCATAATAGCCTTTGCCACGTGTGTAGTGCAATGCTGCATTGGTACTCCATCGCTCGTTCCATTTCTCGTTCCAGTGCAACTGATAGTTATCCTGCTGATAGTTATCGGTTTCATTGTCATAATATCTGGTTTTTCCGTTTTCATCAATATACATTCCCGAAGGGTTAAAACGTCTGTTGGTACGAAGTGAATCGGCACTGATACCATTCCAGGCCTGGTAAGTTTTTTCTTTTCCGCCAAAAACCAATGCTTTGATAAGGGTAGTGTTACCTACATAAGTTCCCTGAAGAAAGTATGATTTTAGGTCTGATGATGCCCTGTCGATATAACCGTCTGAGGCAAGAGATGATAATCTTCCAGCAATCTCAAACTTATCGTTCATAAGCCCTGTGCTGAATTTTACCGTGTGCTTTCTCGATCCGTAGCTACCAAAAGAGTTAGATATCTCACCGCTCGAATCGTGTTTGTAAGTGTCGGTTAACACATTAAGGCTTGCGCCAAAAGCACCCGCACCGTTTGTAGAAGTACCTACACCTCGTTGTAGCTGAATACTTTCGGCAGATGAGGCGAAATCAGGCATGTTTACCCAAAAAGATCCGTGTGATTCGGCATCGTTAAAAGGGATGCCGTTCAGGGTTACGTTAACACGGGTAGCGTCGGCTCCCCTCACACGTATACCTGTATAACCAAAACCATTACCGGCATCGGTAGTCGTTACTACAGACGGCAGGTAGTTAAGCAGTACAGGGATGTCCTGACCCAGGTTACGTGGTGCAAGTTCAGCCTTGGTTACATTGGTAAATGTTACCGGGGTGTTGCTGTTAGCGCGAACAGATTGTACCAGTACTTCATCAAGCTTGTTTACAGAATCCTGTACTACAGGCTGCTGAGCATAGGCTGTAAAGCCTAAAGTTGTAAGGAGAATTGAAGTAACCGTTTTGCAGCTTTGCAGCTTTGCAATTTTGTTACTTTTAGAAAAAATGAATAAAGTTTTCATTCGTAAAAAAGATTACGAATAAAAGGGGTAATTATTCTTTTGTTAGTTAAAAATGATTTGTTTTGGCTAATCGCTGGTACCTGCCGCCGGCAGGCAGGTTCCTTGCTTTTTGCCTTTTCCCTTGGCAGCATTACCTGCCCAGGTTCTTTGGGTATAATCTCAGCTCGTTATTTGGAGCACCCCTTTGAGACGGCGCAAAAGTAGTCAATTTTTCAGATTATTCGATTTTTAGATCAATAGATTTTTAGACGCGGGTCATAATACTAGCTGTCCATCTATCGAATAATCCAATAATTCAACAATCAAAATTAAAAATCAGGTCTTCTGCGAGACTGTTTTTTTTCTGCCTGACGGCGTTTGCCTTCTATTCGTTTTTTAATTACTGAGCGTGGTATTTTGGTAGGCTTACGGGGCTTTTCTTCCTTAAGCGCATTTTCCATTACTGCAAGAAATCGTTTGGTAACAATATCTTTGTTGCGCAGCTGGCTGCGGTCTTCGTCACATTGCAGGATAAGAACGCCTTCATTGGTTAGCTTAGAGGCAAGGCGTACTGAAGCCAATGTTTTTTCCTCATCGGTAAGGGCATTGCTTGCAGTAAGATTAAAGCTCAGTACTACTTTAGACGAAACTTTGTTTACATTTTGTCCTCCTGCTCCACTGCTTCGCACGGCTTTGTAATCGAGCTCTTGTATTGCTGTATCTTTATTCATTGAAATATTACCACGGCTGATGGGCCGGTTTTAACAGATCATTTACCGTTTTAACAGGGTTAAAGGTTTCCAGAGGGACTTCAGCAAAAATAGTTGTCCATCCTGCCATTGCACCGTTCCATAGTCCTGGAAGTTCATACGATTTTACTTCTTTGCCAAACCTGTTCTTGTGAACGATAAAGCCCGATGTTTCATCTACAAATTTGTGAAAGTCAAAATATTCTCCTTTGTAGTTTTTCAGTCCGCATACCAAATCAACAGGATTGAAATGGGTGGCAGTAGCAAAAATTTCCTTTTGAGCCTTGTTATCAAGATCTACTTGTGAGCTTTCAACTATCTGAAGCGAAAGTCCGCCTTTACTGCATTCTATCCAGAAAGGGCCTCCGCCTGGCTCTCCTTCATTTTTTACCATTCCGCATACGCGGATAGGCTTGTTCAGCGTGTTGAATATGAATTCCTTTTTGTTTTCAGGTGTATATTTTGATACATCGGCAGGGATATGCAGCGATAGTTTTTCTTTTGCAAAGGTAAAAATAGCTTCAATGTCCGATTCGCTGATATTTCCCATCTCAATCTGTCTCAGATAAGCAAATACCTGCTCCTGAAGAGAAATCAATATCCCTGCAAGTGCTTTTTTGTAAAGAGCAATAGTATGGATGTTATTATGGCTAACATTGTCTATATTCTTAATAAATACAATGTCGGCATCAAGTTCCCCAAGATTTTCTATTAAAGCACCATGACCTCCGGGCCTGAAGAATAAATGCCCGTTTGTTTCCCTGAAAGGGGTGTTGTCGGTATTAACAGCCAGGGTGTCGGTGTTTTTTTGCTGATATGAAAAGCTTACATTGATGGGTATTCCTGACTCTTTCTCAACATCTGCCTTTACGGTTTTTATTTCATCAAGAAAACCATCTATATGCTCTTCAGATATTGTAAACTGAATGTTAGCCTCTCCCTTAGAACTGGCATAAGCTATAGTTTCTTTAAGGTGCTCAAAAATGGGCGTGGCAATAAAACCATCATAGTTATGAAATGGTAATATTCCCTTTGGTTTGTTCGCAAAGTCAAAATGCCTGCTGCTCAGCATGGTTTTGATAAAGACAAATATTTTTTTGTCTTTTGGCATAGCTGCAAAGCCTTCATCCTGTTTAAGCACATTAATTACATCCTTATAAAAAGGCATTTTTTCAAGACCCACTAAAAACAGGCGAAGATGACTGTCTTTCTTTCGGTTTATGTAGGCGTTTATTGTCTCCTTGTCATAATTAAATTCACTTACAAATTCGTTAAGGAATTTAAACATTCTTGTTGCTGCTCCGGATGCAGGTACAAATTTGGTTAATGTAAAATTGTCTTTTTTTGCATCAAAAAGGGTCGCATAGCTGTGAGCAGTTTCTTCAGGCAATTCAAAGATGCCGTTATTTAAAGAAGCAGGCTTATTCAAAATGGTTTTGGCAATACCATTCTTAAAAATGCCAAGCTGTTTTATAATGGTCTGAATTTCTATTCCCCTGTTATGAATGTCTGCGAAGTCTGATTCTGAAAGGCCAATATCCTGTGCAAGGACCAACTCATCGAGAGCTGTTTTTCCGGCTTCAAAAAAAGAAGTATTGGTTGGGTTAATCATTATATGTGGCTGGTTGTTGGTTGTTAATGTTTGTTTTAGTTTTTTTATAGATGCTTTATCGGCATCATTGGTTGCGTCGCAAATAACGAAAAGTTGAGTAGTCTTGTCGTTTTCGTAGAGAGCTTTTTCAATACTCACCGTGCGAAACACAAAGTCGTAAGATTGCTTTTCTTTTGGATGGATAAAACTTTCGAACCGTTCAGAGATTTCCCTGCCGTTAAACCCATTACCGTAAATGGTAATATTTATAGTTTTAGCGGTTCGTTTTGCAATGTTCTCTTCCATGACCGGTATCCAAAAAAGGCAATTGTGGTTAGCGCTATATAAAAGAAACCGGTAAATATCAGTCCCTTGTAAAAAAACAACGGAATCGCGATAATATTTCCTGCTATTAAATACAGCCAGTTTTCTATTTTACGTTTAGCCAGCAGCCACATACCTATAAAAAATAAGCCTGTTGTAAAGGTATCTATATAGGCCCACCACTGGTTGAACATATTAAAGAAGTGATATACAACGGATACAAATATAACCGAAACTATAAAAATGCCTAAACATTTGTAGTTATCTTTAGGTGAAACAGTTGATATTTTTAATAAATCGTGATGCTGCCTGTCTTTTCTGCTCCATAAGTACCAGCCATATACACTCATGTAAAAATAATAGGTGTTGATGATGATTTCGCCATAAAGGTGGGCTGTAAACGCCAGATAAACAAATATAACCGTACCTGCAATTCCGGTAGGATATACAAGAATACTGTTTTTGGATGAGAAGATCACACTAAGCAATCCAAAGAAAATTGCCGTTAATTCCAGTGTCAGAAAAATGGGAGTATATCCGTCAAACTGTGCAAAGAAGAAATCGAAAAATTCGGTCATTATAGTTTTGTTTTGCTGCCCAGGCAGTATACTAAGGTAAAATCTTCAACTTCTTCAAAATAGAACGGGTAGCTCTCGTTTATATCTTCATAGTTAACGGAAGTCATTCCCTGTTTGTCCTTAAGCTCAAACGGAAAAACATAAATGTTTTGCTTAAAGCTGAGCCCGGCACGTGAAATCATTTTATAAACAGCTTCCTTAACGCCCCATATTACTATGAGCTGTCTCATGTAATCGGTAAGGTGAGAAGGGTCAAGGTAGTTGAATTCAGGTTCGATAAATTTATCAGCAATAGTAATAACCTTTTCACGCTGTAGTTCCATGTCAATACCAATGTCGTTTTTGCTGACAATGATTGCTGAAAAAGCATAGGAATGTGTGATAGAGATATTCATGCCATCGGTAAGATGGGGTTTGCCATCGGCATCATAAAATAAATCAAAGTCTGTATAGCCAATTTCCTGAAGCAGCATCCTTACGCCAAGAAATCCTTTTTTATGCAGTTCGCTTTTCATACCCTCAACTCTCATGGAACAGGTGTCTTTAAGCGTTACGTGTCCTAAAAACTCTTCCAGGCTTTCGGTATTTTTCCAAATCAGCAGGCGCGTATCATTATCTATGTTGACAGATTTATATAAAGGCATGGGGTAAAGTTAGTGCCAATGTTCCATATTGTTGTATCACAAATGATTATGGGGTTGGCATATTTTTATATTTTGTTCTTAAAACGGGCTAATTACAAATGCATTCACTAAATTTGCAAAAATTTTTTGCTAATACAAATATACAATATTCATGAGTACTACAACGCTGCCATACGTGGCATACAAAGTAAAGGATATTTCGCTTGCGGAATGGGGAAGAAAAGAGATTCAGCTTGCTGAAGCTGAAATGCCGGGTCTAATGGCGCTTCGTGCTGAATATGGCGCGTCTCAGCCACTTAAAGGGGCTCGTATTGCAGGTTGTCTTCACATGACAATCCAAACTGCTGTTCTTATCGAAACTTTAGTTGCTCTTGGGGCAGAAGTTACATGGAGCTCTTGCAACATTTTCTCTACTCAGGACCACGCTGCTGCTGCTATTGCTGCTGCAGGTATCCAGGTATATGCATGGAAAGGCCTTAACGAAGAAGAGTTTGACTGGTGTATCGAGCAAACACTTTTCTTTGGTGAAGACCGTCAGCCACTTAATATGATCCTTGATGATGGTGGAGATCTTACCAACATGGTATTCGATCGTTTCCCTGAGCTTACAGCTGCTATCAAAGGTCTTTCTGAAGAAACTACTACAGGTGTTCACCGTCTGTATGAAAGAATGAAGAATGGTACGCTTGTAATGCCGGCTATAAACGTAAATGATTCGGTTACTAAGTCGAAATTTGATAACAAATACGGATGTAAAGAAAGTGCAGTTGATGCTGTTCGTCGTGCTACCGACCTTATGCTTGCAGGTAAAAGAGTAATCGTTTGTGGTTATGGTGACGTAGGTAAAGGTACTGCTGCTTCTTTCCGTGGTGCAGGATCTATCGTTACAGTTACTGAAATCGATCCAATCTGTGCGCTTCAGGCTGCTATGGACGGTTATGAGGTTAAAAGACTTGATACTGTAATTGGTAATGCTGATATCATTATTACAACTACAGGTAACAAAGATATCGTTGTGGGCCGCCACTTCGAGCAAATGAAAGACAAAACTGTTGTTTGTAACATCGGTCACTTTGATAACGAGATCGACATGGCATGGTTAAACAAAAACCACGGTGCATCTAAAATCGAGATCAAACCTCAGGTTGATAAATATACTGTAAACGGTAAAGATATTATCATCCTTGCAGAAGGTCGTCTTGTAAACCTTGGATGTGCTACAGGTCACCCAAGCTTTGTAATGAGTAACTCGTTTACTAACCAGACGCTTGCTCAGCTTGAGCTTTGGAACAACAGCGCTGCTTACGAAAACAAAGTTTATATGCTTCCTAAGCACCTTGATGAGAAAGTAGCATCACTTCACCTTGCTAAACTTGGTGTAGAACTTGAAACACTTAACGATGAGCAGGCTGCTTACATTGGTGTAGAGGTACAAGGACCATTCAAACCGGAGTACTACCGTTACTAATCCTATAGTATTGAGATGTGAGAATTGAGATTTTAGATTTCAGGCTCACTGGAAATATTTAACCCCTGCCAACGGCAGGGGTTTTTGTTTTATGTATTGATTGAAGCTGTCTCATTTCTCAATACTAATATCTAAAATCTATTTCCTCGTCCAGCATTCCATAATATGGTCATTTACCATACCTGTGGCCTGCATGTTGGCATAAATCACTGTTGAACCCACAAATTTAAAACCGCGTTTTTTCATGTCCTTGCTTATTTTGTCGGACAGTGGAGTAGTAGCGGGAATTTGCGACATGAGCTCAAATTTGTTGTCTACGGGTTTATTGTTGCTAAATGCCCAGTAGTAGTCGGAAAAGCTTCCAAACTCTTCCTGGATCTTTATAAATGCCTGTGCATTGCTCACTGCGGCCAGTATTTTTAATCTGTTCCTGATGATACCGGTATCCTGAAGTAATTCTTCAATTTTCGAATCATCATATTTGGCAATCTTTTTATAGTCGAAATTGTCAAAAGCCTTTCGGAAGTTTTCTCGCTTGCGAAGAATGGTAATCCAGCTCAGCCCTGCCTGAAAGGTTTCCAGTAGAAGAAATTCGAACAGTTTATGATCGTCGTAAACGGGTTTGCCCCATTCGTTATCGTGATAGTCTTCGTAAAGAGCATCACCTATGCACCATTTACAGCGTTTCTTCTCCATCGCTATTCTTTTTATCGTTATGGATGTATTTTTCGATAAGTGAATGCCCCAGATAGATGACAGGGGTAAGCAATATGGCTTGCCCAAGTTTTACCACATAACCTGTCAGGCCTGATGTTATATAGGTTTCGGTGTCCATTATGCCTGTGGCATAAAAGGCGATACCCAATACTATAAAGCTGTCAAAAAACTGTGATATAACAGTCGATCCGGTACTGCGCAGCCAAATCATTCGTTGTCCGGTTTTTTTCTTTACAAGATGGAAAATGGTAACGTCAATCAGCTGCGATACCATAAAAGCAGTGATGCTGCCTATGATAATCCAGAGGCTTTGCCCGAAAACGCCATTAAACTGGGCATCGGTAGTACCCATGCCTTTTACGGCCGGTATCTGCATCGCCAGAAATAGCAATATAAAACAATAAGCTATTAAACAGGCAGTGATAGTGGATAGCTTGCGGACACCTTTCTCTCCAAAATATTCATTGATGAGGTCGGTAGTGATAAAAACTATCGGCCATGGCAAAATGCCAACGCTCATTACATAAGGACCAACATGAATTAGTTTACCGCCTATAAGTTCGGCAACTACGGCATTAGTTATAAAAATCCCTGCGAGGATAACGTATACAGTGTCTTTACGGGTCTGAAACATAGATTATGGGTAAACAGTAAAGGTATTAATAATTTGGTTTCTTAAAATCATTTATTATTTAGGGGGTGTGTCTTTGAAAAAGCATCTTTTCTTGGTGTTTGTGTTTGTTTTTTAGGGGTCTGATTTAAATTTTATGTAAAATTTACTCTGAATATAATATTTTTAAGGGGTATATGTTTATATTTGTGTAAAATTGTAAATCATACGCTATGAAAATAGGGGTGCCTAAGGAAATTAAGAATAATGAAAGCCGGGTAGCACTTACTCCGGCAGGGGTGTTCGAATTGGTAAATTATGGACACCAGGTTTATATTCAGGAATCGGCCGGCGAAAGCAGTGGGTTTTCGGATGAAGATTACCGCGATACCGGTGCCGTGTTGTTACCTACTGCCGAAGCTGTTTATGCTATAGCCGATATGATCGTAAAGGTTAAAGAGCCTGTTCCTTCAGAGTATCCTCTGATTAAAAAGAACCAGGTGATATTTACCTATTTTCATTTTGCATCCAGTGAAACGCTAACGAAAGCAATGATTGCAAGTAAAGCGGTTTGTATCGCTTATGAAACGGTAAGTGATGACGATGGATTCCTTCCGCTGCTTACACCGATGAGTGAAGTAGCAGGGCGTATGGCGATACAGCAGGGAGCAAAATACCTTGAAAAGCCTATAAAGGGCAGGGGAGTGCTGCTTGGCGGTGTGCCGGGTGTTCCTCCGGGAAGAGTGCTGGTGCTTGGTGCCGGTGTTGTTGGAGTACAGGCAGCGAAGATGGCGGCCGGTTTAGGAGCGCATGTTACGATATTGGATATCAATATGAAACGCCTTCGTTATGTAAATGATATTATGCCAAGCCATGTTGTGACTGAATTTTCTAGTGTTTACAATATAAAGAAACATATAAAAGATCACGATCTTATCATTGGAGCAGTACTGATCCCGGGAGCTAAAGCGCCGAATCTCATAACCCGTGAAATGCTGAAAGATATGCGTCCGGGTACTGTGCTTGTTGATGTAGCGGTAGATCAGGGTGGTTGTTTTGAGACTACGCGTCCTACAACGCATGAGGAGCCTACTTTTGTTATAAATGATATTGTGCATTACTGTGTGGCTAATATGCCGGGAGCGGTGCCGTATACGTCTACACTGGCGCTTACTAATGTTACGCTGCCATATGTTTTAAAACTGGCTAATCTCGGCTGGGAAGAGGCCTGCAGTAAATATCCTGATTTAGGCCGAGGCCTTAATATTGTAAAAGGGGAGGTTGTAATTGAAGAAATAAAAAATGCATTTGAAGAAGTTAATTTGGTAATCTGATGATTTGGTTACTTGTCACATCAGACTTTATGACTTTCGACTTTAAAGCTTTATGACTTGAAAGAATAGTTTTCGTTATTGTTTGTTTGTTGTTTCCGGTCGGAGGAGTCTGGCCACAAAAAAACCCCAAATTGTAAAATTTGGGGTTCTTTGTTTTATAAAAGAGGTTTACTTATGCAAGTGCAACTCTTTTGAATCCTGTAACAACAAGACCTGCATCAACAGATTTTACATACTCGCTTACGCTAAGTTTGCTGTCTTTGATGAAATCCTGGTTAACAAGAGTATTGTCTTTGAAGAAACGGCCAAGTTTACCTTTAGCGATACCATCAAGCATAGCTTCCGGTTTACCTTCCTGACGAAGAAGGTCTTTAGCGATTTCGATTTCTTTTTCTACAGTTGCAGCGTCAACACCTTCCTCGTTAAGAGCAAGTGGAGCCATTGCAGCAGCCTGCATAGCAACGTTACGGGCAGCTTCTTCACCACCAGCTACGTTAGCAGAAAGGCTAACAAGAGTAGCGATTCTGTTACCAGCGTGGATGTAAGAACCAACGAATGCACCTTCAAGTCTTTCGAAAGAACCGATTTCGATTTTCTCACCGATAACACCAGTCTGCTCAGTTAGTTTGTCAGCAACAGTAAGACCGTTGAAGTCAGCAGCAAGGAATTCCTCTTTAGTGTTGTAGTTAAGAGCAAGGTTAGCAAGGTCGTTAGCAAGCTTAACGAAAGCTTCGTTTTTAGCAACGAAGTCAGTCTCACAGTTAAGAGAGATAACTACACCAGCAGTTTTGTCAGCGTTAACAATAGCGATAACAGCACCTTCAGTAGACTCACGGTCAGCTCTGTTAGCAGCTACTTTCTGACCTTTTTTACGAAGGTTCTCGATAGCTTTGTCAAAATCTCCATCAGCTTCTACAAGTGCTTTTTTGCAGTCCATCATACCTGCACCTGTAATTGTTCTTAGTTTATTTACGTCAGCAGCAGTAATATTTGCCATTTTGAATATTGTTTTTGAGTTAAAAAAATAAAAGCCGTTATGATGATAATATGCTACAAAAGTAAACATCTACCAGCACAACGGCTTTATTGTAATGTTATCTTTACTCTTCAGTAGCAGCAGTTGGAGCTTCTGTAGCAGGAGCTTCAGCAGCAACCGGAGCAGCTTCTACAGTAGCGTCATCATTGAAATCTTCTTTGTCTGATTTTCTGTCAGAAAGACCTTCAACAACAGCACCTGTAACAAGAGCTAAGATTTTTTCTATTGATTTAGAAGCATCATCATTTGCAGGGATAACATAGTCAACCTGACGTGGGTCAGAGTTGGTATCTACCATTGCGAAAACCGGAATGTTTAATTTTTGAGCTTCTTTTACTGCGATGTGTTCAGCTTTGATATCTACCACGAATAACGCAGCCGGAAGCCTTGTCATGTCAGCGATAGAACCTAAGTTTTTCTCAAGTTTTGCACGTAGACGATCAACTTGCAGACGCTCTTTCTTAGAAAGCGTGTTGAATGTACCGTCTTTCTTCATTTTATCGATAGAAGCCATTTTTTTAACAGCTTTACGGATAGTAACGAAGTTTGTTAGCATACCACCAGGCCACCTTTCAGTGATGTACGGCATGTTTGCAGCAGCTGCTTTTTCAGCAACGATATCCTTAGCTTGTTTTTTAGTAGCAACGAAAAGGATTTTTCTGCCTGATGCAGCGATCTTTTTAAGAGCCTCGTTAGCCTCTTCGATCTTAGCTGCAGTTTTATACAGGTTGATAATGTGAATACCATTACGCTCCATGTATATGTAAGGGGCCATGTTCGGGTCCCATTTTCTGGTCATGTGTCCAAAGTGTACACCTGCTTCCAGTAAGTCTTTAACTTCTACTTTATTTGCCATTTTTGTAATAGTTTACGTTCTGTTGAGTAAGCAATGGATAAGTGGCGAAAATTCGGCCTTGCCCATTTAGATGCTAAACTAACCCCTCACCTCGGTGGGGCAACAACAACATTGTTTTTAAATTCAATAATAAAAATGAATAGTATTGGATGATAAAATCCAATAATGACATATTAACGTTTAGAGAACTGGAATCTTTTACGAGCTTTCTTCTGACCGAATTTCTTACGCTCTACCATTCTTGGATCCCTTGTTAATAGGCCCTCTGGTTTAAGGATGCTTCTGTTTTCAGCATCAACTTCGCACATAGCACGAGCGATAGCCATTCTTACAGCTTCAGCCTGTCCTGTAGTACCACCACCGTAAACATTAACTTTAACGTCAAAGTTTTCAGCAGAACCTGTCATTGCAAGTGGCTGTAATACTTTGTACTGTAATGTTGCAGTTGGGAAATAAGTTGCAAATTCTCTTTTGTTAACCGTGATTTTACCAGTTCCTTCAGAAAGGTAAATACGGGCAACAGCAGTTTTTCTCCTGCCAATTTTGTGAATTGTTGCCATGTTTTACTTTAAGTCGTTTAGATTAACGGTTTTAGGAGTCTGTGCAGCATGTTTGTGCTCAGGTCCTACATATACATTCAGGTTGCGGAAAAGTTCAGCTCCTAGTTTGTTTTTAGGAAGCATACCTTTTACAGCTTTCTCTACTAAGATTGCAGGGTTTTTTGCCTGTACAACTTTAGCAGTTAAAATTCTCTGACCTCCCGGGTAACCTGTGTGGCGGATATACGTTTTGTCCTCCAGTTTGTTACCAGTTAGGTTGATTTTGTCTGCATTGATAACGATTACGTTATCTCCACAGTCCACGTGCGGTGTATAATTTGTTTTGTATTTACCTCTTAAAAGCATCGCAACTTTAGAAGCAAAACGGCCCAAATTATGACCTTCAGCGTCAACAACGATCCACTCTTTCTGAGCAGTAGCTTTGTTAGCCGAAACTGTCTTGTAGCTTAATGTGTTCACAATAAATTATTTTAATTAAACATTCCATCCCCAATAAAGGGAGCGCAAAAGTACAACTATTTCTTAGAAATTCAAACAGATAGGGAAAATTATTCTAAACGGATAATTTTTTGATGCAGAAGGCTGTAAAGATAATTCAATTAATCAATGTGACAATGTATCAATTGTTTAATAGATTGATTTAAAGTTTATCTATTGTTTTGCTTCATCAATCTTGATGCCGTCGATATTTCCTGTGTCCTTAAAAAAGGAATCTTTGTCGGTTATATTTATTTCTCTTCCTTCAGAAGTGTATAGGTGTATATCTTCGGGATTGATGTCCTCAGGGGTGTGGTTTTCCTCAAAACCATAATACATTAGTAATGTTATGAAAAATAGAGGTAATGTAAATAGAGTTCCAATTATATTTATCCCGTTTTTATACGACCTGATTTCGTTGTTTTTTTTAAATAACTGATATAGGCTATAGGGAATAGCTGCTATATAAAAGATTATCATTAGTACCCAGAAATTAATTCTTATATCCCTGCTAAAGAATTGATTTCTTACACTAACAAAAATAAATAATTGCAATACGATGCTTATAACTGCCGGAATAAGTATTTTTTTATTCATTGCAAATGCTGAAATATTACAGCAATATACATTTTTTATTCCAACGGCCTCAGCGTATTGCTGTAGGTAATCCTGAATGGGCTGTCGCCTCCCGGAGGATTTTTCATCAGGTAAATGTATTTGTGTTTTTTCGCTTCTTTGGCAGATAGTACCGCTTCTTTTTTGCCAAGATTATCATACACCTTAGTGTCTACAGTATTATCTATACGTATCTCATCGGCTATGCCTGTTTTCTTGTTGGAAATAGGATATTCTTTATAAAGTGTCTTTTGTTCGTTAGACACAATTATCTGTTCACCCTTATAATTCTGTGTAAGTATGAGTACCGAATAATCAGCTCCCGTAGCATTTAGTTTTTTAAGCAGTGCCGATTTTTCCTTTTCCGATGCCGATCTGAAATCGTCTTTATACTGCACTTCCGGTTTAGCACTTCCTTTTGCAGATTTTGATGTGTCACACATGGTGAGTAAAAATGCAGCAAACAGTATAGCGATTATCTTTTTCATATTTTCGTGTTTTATAAAAAGCTATTTATAAAAATAACGCTCACAAAGCTGCTATCATATTTCTTTAAGATATATATAACAAAAGGGCTTCCGCTATAAAACGGAAGCCCTTCGCAAAATTTGAATATTTAAATAACTAACTCAACTTATTTTCTTACTAGTTTAAGTGTGCTCTGCCTGTTTTCTGTGTCAGTAACTTTTACAAGGTACATTCCCTGTGTAAGGCTGGTTACATCATATGTTCCATAAGCACTACTGTTGCCAAATGTTTTTACCAGTTGGCCTGTCAGTGAATAAATCTCTAATTTCTTAACCGGAATGTTCAGAGCAAACATATCCGATGTAGGGTTAGGGTATAGGGCAACTTGTTCGATAGTGTTTTCTTCATTCCCAAGCACTACGGTTTTATTACCATATATTCTGAATTCTCCCGGCTGCAGGCTAATAGCGGCAGCAGTATCGGTTATTTCTACAGAAGAATTATCCATAAGGTTATACCATGTACCTGTAGTAGGGAAATCCGGTGTTATGTTTTTCGCAACGATATCAAAGTTGGAAAGTACAACTACGCTGTTTAGTTCTGTTGAAGGAAGTGTAGAATCAGACACATATACTTTTGGCGTAAGTGTATTTGCTGATGCCAGGGTATAATTGCCTTCAAATACAGCTTCATCTTTTTTCAGCTGTATCATCCTTTTCCAGTCGTAGTAAATTTTAGCTCTGTTAGTATTGTTAATCCAGCTTTGTGCCCATTGTGGCTGTGGCTTAGTGTCCAGTTTACAGTCGCCATCGGTACCTCCTGTTGGGTTAACAGTACCATTGTTACAGGTAAAGATGGAAAGATCCCATCCAAGTTCGCCAAACTGCCAAATCATTTTTGGTCCCGGTACCATAAAAAATACTGCTCCCTGGGCACTCATTCTGTTAAGTGCTGTTGAAAGGTCTTTTGCGTTATAATTAGCATTGCTGTTACCATACTGCAGGTTTTTGTACATAATTCTTTCCTCGTCATGGCTTTCGGCATATCCAATAACCCTTTTACCTTCAAATCCAGAGTGTGCCACGTGGCCTACACGCGCAATATTAGACTGGTCTGTGTATCCCATTGTAAGCTGGCTATAGGCATGGTTTATATTACCCCAAAGCATAATACCTTTGCCTTCGTTGTATTTGTAGTTAGCCCACTCTTTTTCTTCGTTGTCAGAACCTAAATGTTCGAAGATAGTGTAGTGAGTTGGGTCTAAACTCCATGAGTAATCAGCATATTCCTTAAGTACGTCAACCCTGTCCTGTTGGTAAGCGTTGGTGCATGTTTCGTCGTTAGCCGTACAGTTTTGTGTAAAACCTTTTGTTAAATCCCAACGGAATCCATCAATGTGGTACTCTTCAATCCAATGCTTAACTACGCGTTTTACGTAATTTTTGGTTCCGGGTTGTTGGTGGTTAAAGTCGTTACCAACATTGTAGCTGTGTTTTGCTACGGTGTTAAAATATGGATTTTCAGAAGTTGGGTTTCCAAAACCATCTCCATCCGGGTCATCCATCCACATGCGTACCATCGGGTTACGTCCAAAGGCATGGTTCAGGGCAACGTCAAGTATTACCGCAATGCCGTTTTGGTGGCAAAGGTCAATCAATTCTTTAAGTTTGTCTGAAGGGCCGTAGAATTTATCCAGTGCCATATGAAAAGAGGTGTTGTAGCCCCAGCTTTCGTTTCCTTCAAATTCCATTACCGGCATAAGCTGTAGCGCATTAATGCCAAGTGTAGTGAAATAATCAATTCTGTCAATAAGGTCCTGATAGTTCCTGTCGGCATCAAAATCTCTTACTAAAGCCTCATATACAACAAGGTCTTCTTTTTTAGGCTTAACAAAGTTTGTTACCTGCCAGTCATAAGCAGCCTGTCCTGTTTGTAATACGGTAACTTCTCTTTCCTGTCCGGCAGGATATGCAGGCAGGTTAGGGTAAGAAGCAGCCGGTATTCCCGGATCATCATAAGGTGATAATACAAGTGTAGAGTACGGATCGGCTGTTTTTACGACTTTAGGAGAATTTGCTAAAGGCGTTTCATCAACCACCCAGTACTGGTAAGTGTTTATTTCACCTGAAGTAAGGCCGTTAAGTTCCAGCCAGAATTTTCCTGAAGCAGGATCTTTTTTCATGGCATATGCCGATGTAGGAGTGTAGTTGTTAAAGCTACCTGCTACATACACATAGTCTTTTCCGGGAGCATCCAGAACAAGTGTAGCTTTTGTATTGTCAACGTCGCTGTATGTAATTCCGTCTTCAACGCCTGTAGGCATAGCTTCATATTGTGTTCCCGGATTAACGATTACAGAGAATGTTTTTACAACAGAACTTGATCCCTGAGAAACGGTCAGTTCATAGTTCTGGTTTGATGTTATGTTGGTGTGGTTGTATGCAAAGTTAGTTGTAGCAGCATTGGTGTTTATCACCGTGCCGTTAGCTTTTAGGCTGTAAGAGGCATTACCGCCGGTGTTTGATGCGGTAATATTCAGGTTGCCACCTGAGTTTAGCAGTGTAACGCTGTTTTGTACAGGTGCGTTAAGGCTCACCTGGAATGCGCCCACGTTTAAGAAAACATCTGAAGATTGAGGTGAGCCTGTAGCTGCCCTGAATACAACACATATTTTAGTGATGGTGCTTGTTGTTGGTACTCCAAAGTAAGTGTAAAGATCAGGAGTAATGTCTAATTTATAGGTTGTTCCGGTTACTAAAGTAAGTGCCGGCTGAACTGTATTGTCTCCCCATGATCCTTTTACATATTGCCAGTCCTGGCCATCTACCGTAAGGCCTGTGTGGGCATAAATAGTTCCGGTATAGGTAGCAAGATTTGTACCGGTTTTGTCAAAGTTTACTGTAACGGGTCCTGTTGCAATAGCCGGAGACGGGGTAGTGGTAGCCTGCCCGAATCCAAGGACTCCTATAAGTAAAAATAAGATTGTAGTGATGTTTTTCATAGATGTTTAAAGTAAAAAAAAGGGCTGCATTGCAGCCCTTTTATGTGATACTGTTATTGAAGCTCCATAGTGTAAGTATACGCTCTTGGATTGCTTAAGTTTAATTTAACTTTGTATGTACCTGCAGTTGCTGTCATATTTGGACCGCCATAAGCAAGTGCTCCACTTCCGGTTCCTGCACCTAGATTTATATCCCAGCCATTATTTGCTCTGAATTTAAATTCGCCAGCCTGTAACTCGATTGTTATTTCCCAAACTTTATCAGTAGCGTTATAAGTCATAGGAACGCTATTGTTCCATCCGGCCTCGCTGCCTGTAGTTGCAAATCCTACAATACCCCATTCAGTAGTTGTTAGGCTATAGGTAAGAGCAGCGGTGTCTGCTTTTACAAGATAATAACCTGCGTTTGCAACAATATTAGCTGCTCCGCCATCATTTGATAATGTATTAGCATTTGCACCTGCTCCATAGTTAGTGCCACTCCAGTCAGCCTGAGAGCTGAACTTGAATCCGTTATCAGGGCTTGTGATATCGTTAGCGATGTATACATAACCTTCAAAAGCTGTTTTTCCAAATGCTTCAGCACTTAACTGAGGTGCAGTTGCATGTGTAAAGTTACTGCCATAACCGCTATCTGCCTGGTATCCGCCCGGCATCCAAAGCATTGGGATCTCGGTGCTGAATGGTGTTACAGTTACTTCTACAACATTACTGTAAAGTATGCTGTCTCCTACATAAGCTTTTACCCTGATTTGGAATGTTGATGGCTCAAATGGTGTTGCGTCAAGACGCTCTATTGCAGCATTAAAAACGCTTGTAGATGCAGCCAGTTGAGTTACACCGTTAGTGGTTCCAATAACTGATGGAGTGTCAAAGTTATCTGCTGCAAGATCGATCTCAACATCATAATTAGGGATTACGCCTTCACCAAAGTTAGCTGCAGACCAAACGAACCTTTCAGCAAGTACATCAAGGGTTTCAGGATTAAGCACATATGTGTTTCCTTCTTCAGGAGATTCCAGTACAGGGGCATCAATACCTTTTACTACCGGCCTGTTTTCTACATCGTCTGTATTACAAGATACTGCAAATAATGCAAGCATCGCAAATATTGTATTTTTAATTGTTTTCATTGTCTTTTTTGCTTTTTGGTTATTAATAGCCAGGGTTTTGGATTAAAAGCGGATTTGCCGCTATTGCATTTGATGGGATAGGGAATACATTTCTAAAACTTGGAGTTGGGCTTCCGTTAGGAGTGTTTCCTTTCCAAGGCCAGATATACGAGCCACCTGTGAATTTACCGAAGCGTATAAGGTCAGTTCTTCTGTGTCCTTCCCAGTGTAACTCTCTTGCTCTTTCATCAAGTACAAATTGTAGGTCATAGCTTCCTACGTTGCCGGCAGCACTTCCATATGCTCTTTGACGAAGTGCATTGATATAAGAAAGTCCTAAAGTAGTGTTGCCACCTGTTCTTAGCGCACATTCAGCATACATAAGGTAAGCGTCAGCCAGCCTGAACATAGGGAAATCTGTGTCAACAAAGTCACCTGCTGAATCTGATCCCTGATTTCCGTTTACATCTACATTTTTAAATTTCTTAACGGCATATCCATCGCCAAAGTTTGCAACATCACTAATAACCAGGGTTTGTCCGGCTGTATGGAAGTTCGATCTGTTGTCTAGTGTTGTAGGGAATTTACCAACAAATGCAGAAGTAGTACGGATACCACCCCATCCACCGTTGATTCCAAATTCTGTGCTAGACATCGATCCACCTACAGGAGCGTGAACAAGGAAAGTTGTTCCTCCGTAAGTTTTAGTGTTCAAACCGTCAAAAGCAACTGCAAAAATAACTTCGTTCTGAGCTCCGTTTCTGTCGTTATCGGCATAGAAAAGTTCTCTCCAGTTGTTGTGAAGCTGGTATCCTGAGCCAATAATTTCCTGAAGTACAGGGATTGCATCTGCATATTTTTCAGAACCAATATATGCTTTAGCGTTCATGTATAATTTTGCTTTTAGCATCCATCCTGCAACTTTGTCAATACGAGGGTATACATTGGTCTTTGGTGCTTTTAGCTCAGCGTCAATAGCACTAAGTTCGCTATCGATAAATTCAAACATTTGCTGTGCTGTAGCCTGCTCAGGAAGAAAATAATCTGTAGGATCTTCTTCAGTAACTAAACCAACTCTTCCGCCAAAAAGGTCAAGGAAATGCCAGTAGCTCAATGCTCTTAAAAAACGTGCTTCAGCTCTGAAAGTAACGATTTCAGCTCTAAGTTCTGCCGAAACACCTCTGCTGTCAAGTTTCTCATCAGTAGTCTGACGAAGGAACTCGTTACAGTTTTTTACCTGAAAATCAAGACGGCTAAAAGTTGCATTTATAAACGCATCTGCCGCTCCCCATGTCTGGTAATGGAAGTCTTTTATAGTCTGGTCGTTCCATCCAATAATTGCTTCATCGGTAGTAAGCTCATTCATAAGCCACATTCCTCGGATGTATTGGCTGGCACCTTCATCAATACCGGAAATATCAGGTGAACCCGCAGGGCCATTTTGTCCTGTTGTAGCAAGTCCAGCATACAGTTTTGCAAGCGTTTTCTTATATGAATCAGGGTTTTTGTAAAACTCTTCTACCCCTACATTCGCTGCATTAGCCGGGTCTGTCTGATCAAGATCGTCAGTACACGATGTAAGGGAAAAAGCCATGAACAAAATCCCTAATCCGGTTAATTTCAGATTAAATTTTTTCATATTCATAATCATTTTTAGAAGTTTATGTTAAGGCCCACCGTGTAAGTTCTTGGCCTAGGGTAAATATTGTTGTCGATACCGCTTGACATTTCAGGATCAATTCCGTCATAATCTGTAATAACAAGCACGTTTTGGATACCACCGGTTAGTCTCATCTCGCTATTGTCGTTAAATACATTTTTGAATGTATAGCCAACAGTAACGTTATCCCATCTTAGGAATGAAGCATCCTGTACATAGTAATCGGATAGGTATTGTGGGGATTTAAATCCTGTTTGCTGTACATTGTTGTGTACATTGTTAAGGTAATTACCGTTAGAAGGTAATCCTACCGACTGGTTGCCGTAGTTAGAGAATACGTTGTTGTAGTTGTAGTTACCATAGCTACCTCTCCATGACATAGAGAACCACCAGTTTTTATAAGTGAAATCGGTGTTGAAACCATAGAAGAAATCAGCTGCCGGTTTGTGGAATCTGTACTTGTCGTCAGCATTTATGATACCGTCACCGTTTCTGTCTACATAAACACCATCAATTGCTTTTCCGTTTGCATCATAAGCCTGTTCAAGCACATAGAAAGAGTTAGGAGCAAAGCCTACCTGGTTGTTTTGTATCATTGTACCGGTACCACCTGTAATACCTCCTACATCATATCCCTGGAATCCAGGAACGTTGCTGGTTGTAAGTTTTGTAATTTCCGATTTTTGGAAAGTAATGTTTCCTCCAACTCTCCAGGTAATATCATCTGTTTTAACAGGGTATACCTCAAGAGCTAGCTCAAGACCTTCATTTTCCATATCACCTATGTTGTAGAAAGCCCTGTTAGAGAAGTTAACACCCTGAGGGTTTTGTGCCTCTACGATAAGGTCGTTTGTTTTACGCTTGTAGTAATCAACGCTACCTGTAATACGGTTATCAAAGAAACCGTAATCAAGACCAAAGTTTAATGTCTCAGTTTCTTCCCATACAAGGTTTTTATTGTAGGCAAGAGGCCTGTATGTAATTTCATACACAGGGTTGCCATTAGCATCATATCCTGTTTGGTACTGTGCAGTATTTGTAGATCCTGAATAAAGAGGCACAGACGGATATCTTGGTCCGATTTCCTGTTGTCCTGTAATACCATAACTCGCTCTAAGTTTAATATCACTTATTACTTTGCTGTCTACAAGGAAATCTTCCTGGCTAATTCTCCATGCAGCAGCTGCAGCAGGGAAGTAACCCCAACGGTTTTCTTCTGTAAAACGAGAAGAACCATCAGCTCTTATCGATCCGTTTAAGATGTATTTGTCTGCAATAGTAACTGTTGCACGTCCAAAGTACGACTGAAGGTTTACACGCTCACTATATGGGTTACCATAATTAGTAACATTATTAGCATAATCATAAGAATAGTTGCTTCCTTCGTATCTGAAATCCTGGTAGCTATAACCTCCTGTTACATCTACGGTTGTTTTAATACCTTCAAAATATTTGTTATAGTTAGCATACAGGTCCATTACCTTATTCTTTTTGGTTTCCCTGTTCTCATAGTTGCTTCCGGCTTCAGCAGGTACAACATAATCAAGATCGGTATTGCCATATTCACGCCCTTCGATAAAATCGTAACCAAAGTTTGCTACAAGTTTAAGATCTTCAAATCCATGGATTTTATAGTCAAACTGTGCGTTACCAATGCTTCTGTATGTATTACCAAAATTGTGTTTCTGGTTGATGAAAGCTATTGGGTTTCTGCTCGCATTTACTTCATATGCTCCGTTAGTTGCCCATTGGAAATAGTTGCCAAAAGTATTAGTCTGACGGATAGGCTGAGTAGGGTCAAAAGCTATAGCGGCACCAATAGCACTTCTTTCGCTATTGTTGTTATCCATAATAGCCGTTTTGTTATTTACTTCAACTTTTAAGTGTCTGTCAAAGAAATTACCAACCACACCAGCAGATAATGATGTTCTCTGGAAATTATCTTTTTCAAGAATACCACCAATGTTAGTATATCCCATTGAAGCTCTGTATACGATGTTATCTGTACCACCTGAAACGGCAATGTTATGGTCTGTACCAAAAGCATTTCTGTATATTTCGTCCTGCCAGTTAGTGTTTGCAGTTCCAAGAAGTGCTATTTGATCAGCGGTACCATGTTGGTTAACAAATGCACGATACTGGTTAGCATCCATTACATCTACAGTCTTTGTAACTTCGTTTATCTGGAAGTTAGCATTGTAGCTTATTTTCATTTCGCCACTTTGTCCTTTTTTAGTTGTAATGATTACAACACCATTTGAAGCACGTGAACCATAAATAGCCAAAGCAGCCGCATCTTTTAGTATTGTCATGCTTGCAATGTCATTCTGGTTAACGTTGGCAAGCGGGTTTCTTCCTCCTTTAATACTTCCGCCACTAGTGTCAACAGGTACACCATCTATTATATATAGAGGGTCGTTGTTGGCGTTAAGTGAAGCACCGCTCCTGATTCTTACAAGAGATCCGCTACCTGGTTCTCCACCGGCAGTAACTACCTGAACACCGGCAACACGTCCCTGTATAAGCTGTTCAGCTCCTACTACAGGTCCTTTGTTAAATTGTTCTGATGTAATGTTAGTCAATGCACCTGTTGCATCTTTTTTAGTTGTAGTACCGTAACCGATAACTACCACTTCCTGAAGCTGCGTTGCATCTTCCTGAAGAATTATGCTTAAAGAGGCTTGTCCGGTGTACTCTACTACCTGATTGGTGTAGCCAATAAAGCTAATCACAATGCGGTCTCCCTGCTTAATGTTTGCAAGGGTGAAGTTACCTTCCATGTCGGTAGAAGTGCCATTTGGAGTTCCTTCTACTATCACGTTTGCACCGGGTATGGGCTGACCCGATGTAGCGTCGCTTACATTACCCTTTAAAGTGCTCTGGGCGAGAGCAGTAAAGGGCAACAAAAGCAGTAAAAGCAATAACTTTGTGTAGATTGTTTTCATACAAGTTGTTTAGGGTTAATTTTGGGTTTTGTACTTGCTTATATTTCACTTTCAATGTTAAAATTATGTAAATTCCCGAACCAAAAAAACGTTTTCGTAATATTGGGCCACCGACAACGTTTGCGTGTTGAAAACTTTCTATATTTTACAGGTTTTCAGTAAGATAATTGTTACTAATAAAATTAAAGCCTATCTTTATTTCGAATACCATACTTTAACATGATTTTATGAAAAGAAAAGTGACTTTGAAACAGATAGCAAAAGAACTGGATGTTTCTATCTCAACAGTGTCTAAAGCATTGAGGAACAGTATAGAAATAAGTGAAGATACACGCCAGAAAGTTCAGGCTTTTGCCAAGCTGTATAACTATAAGCCTAACAACATTGCCTTAAGCCTGAAAAATAAAAAAACCAAGACTATCGGAATCATAATTCCGGAAATTGTACACCACTTTTTTGCTACAGTAATCAGTGGTATTGAGCAAGTGGCAAACGAAAACGGATATAACGTAATCGTCTGTCTTTCTGACGAGTCTTTTGATAAGGAAGTAATCAATATGGAGATGCTTGCCAACGGTAGTACAGACGGATTTATCATGTCGTTATCTAAAGAAACACAACAGAAAAAAGACTTTCACCATATACAGGAAGTCATCAATCAGGGAATGCCGGTTGTAATGTTCGACAGGGTAACTAATGATGTGCTTTGCGACAAGGTTATTATAGACGATCAGCTGGCGGCTTATGATGCGGTTGATTTTCTTGTAAAGCAAGGATTTAAGAATATTGGCCTTGTTACTACAGTTGATTATGTAAGTGTAGGTAAACTACGTACAGAGGGGTATGTAAATGCCCTGAACGATCACGATTTGCCTGTAAATGATAACATAATCGTTAAGATTGAAGATATCGACAACTGCGCAGCCAAAATTGAAGCGATGTTACTCAATAATAAGCCGGATGCTATTTTTGCTGTTAACGAGCTTTTTGCTGTAACAACTATAAAGTTGGCTAACAAAATGGGGCTTAAAGTGCCAGAAGATATTTCGGTTATTGGTTTTACCGACGGAATCATTTCGCAATTCTCAACACCGAGCATTACCACAGTGAGCCAGAATGGTATAAAGATGGGTGGACGCGCAGCTAAAATGCTTATAGAACGCCTTGAAATGGAAGAGGAAGAAGATGGCAATGAACAATATCGTACTGAATTGATTGATACGCACCTTGTGCACAGAGAATCTACGTCAACGTTGTAGTTTTGTTCAAACCGTTTATTTACAGATGATTAGAAAAGTATATTCCGGCCGTAGTGCCGGATTTTTTTTTATTCCTAATGTTTTTCGGATTAAAAAACAATTATCTTTGTCCTGATTATCAAAGCTTATACTTCACTTTCAACATAAGTTTTTGATAAGCACATAGCGCGCTTATCGTAATTAATAACCATTAAAATACGATAATGGAAAAGCGTAAATTAGGTTTCTGGGAAATCTGGAACATGAGTTTCGGTTACCTGGGAATTCAAATGGGATTTGCATTGCAAAATGCTAATGCCAGCAGGATACTTCAGATATTTGGTGCCGATGTGCACAGCCTTTCCTGGTTTTGGATCATTCCGCCTCTCATGGGGCTTATTGTGCAGCCTATCATTGGTCATTACAGTGATACTACCTGGACACGTTTCGGACGCAGAAAACCCTATTTTTTAGTAGGATCGCTTCTTGCAGCATTAGGATTAATCTTTATGCCTCAGGCGGGAGCTCTTGCAGCAATGATGCCGGCTTTGTGGGTAGGTGCAGGTTTCCTTATGATTATGGATGCTTCCTTTAATGTTGCCATGGAGCCTTTCCGTGCTTTGGTTGCCGACATACTTCCGTCAGATCAAAGAACGTTAGGTTTTAGCGTTCAGACTGCCCTTATTGGTTTTGGAGCTGTAATAGGTTCATGGCTTCCGTATGCCCTTAGTAACTGGTTTGACGTTTCAACTGAACCTGTTGCAGGAGGAGTGCCTTATCATCTTATCCTTTCGTTTATTATTGGTGCTATATGTCTTGTTGGTGCTGTATTGCTAACAATCACCACCACTAAGGAATATACTCCTGAAGAAATGGCCGCCTTTGAAAAAGATGGAGACGAAGGTGTTGTGCCAATGAATCCAAAGCTTACCGATATTTTTTCTGATTTTGCCAAAATGCCTAAAACTATGCGTCAGCTAAGCTGGGTTCAGTTTTTTTCATGGTTTGCGCTTTTCGGAATGTGGGTATATGCTACACCGGCTATTTCACACCACATTTACGGAACACCTTTGAAAGAACTTAAAGATTTTACCGATCAGGAAAATGCATTGTATCAGCAGGCAGGAGACTGGGTAGGTATCATCTTTGGGGTTTATAATGCTGTTTCGGCAGTAATTGCATTTTTTATTCCTGCCATTGCTAAAAAGATAGGGCGTAAAAAGACACACTTCTTTGCTCTTATTATAGGCGGGCTTGGCCTTGTGTCGGTATATTTTGTTCCTAATCCTACATGGCTCATAGGTTCTATGATGGCTGTAGGTGTTGCATGGGCAAGTATACTTGCTACTCCTTATGCAATACTTTCGGGTGCTATACCGGTCAAAAAGATGGGGGTTTACATGGGAATCTTCAATTTCTTCATTGTAATACCTCAAATAGTTAACGCTCTTATAGGAGGGCTCATAGTAAAATACCTTTATCACGGTAATCCGATTTTTGCTATTGTAACAAGTGGTGTTGCGTTTATTATCGCAGCATTGTTCGTATTGAGAGTGAAAGACGTTGATGATGAACCCGTAATCCTATAACAGGTTATAATTAAATCAATCAAAAATCATAATGAATCCAAAAGCATTTATATTCGACCTTGACGGGGTTATTGTTGATACTGCCAAGTACCATTACCTGGCATGGCAAAAGATAGCCAACCGTTTGGGTATAGATTTCACACATGAGCATAACGAACTGCTTAAAGGCGTAAGCCGAATCCGTTCGCTGGATATTATCCTGGGGCTTGGCAATGTAGAAGCCTCTCAGGAAGACAAAGACAAATGGCTGGTTGAAAAGAACGAAGATTACCTGAACTACATAGTAAACATGAAGGAGGATGAAATTCTTCCGGGTGTGGTTACAGTACTTCAGTATCTAAAAGATAACGGCCAGAAGATAGCGCTTGGCTCTGCAAGCAAAAATGCAAGGCCAATACTGGAAAAAGTAGGTGTGCTGCATTATTTTGATGCTATTGTAGACGGTAACGACGTTACCAATGCCAAACCTGATCCTGAAGTTTTTTTAAGGGCGGCGCAAATGCTGGATATTCCGGCAGACAGATCGATTGTATTTGAAGATGCCGTTGCAGGAATTCAGGCTGCCAATGCTGCTAACATGGTAAGCATAGGTATCGGTGATGCTACAACACTGAACGAAGCACAATTCAACTTCAACGATTTTACAGAAATAGATACTGATTTTTTACAAACATTAGTCAATAAATAAGATGAACCAGGATTATATAGTGCCGGATAATTGGTCGGTAATAGAAGAGGGATTTGATGTAGAAAGGGTAAAGTCCTCAGAGAGTTTGTTCAGTATTGGTAACGGTGCTATGGGGCAGCGTGCCAATTTTGAAGAAAGCTATTCGGGACATACTTTTCAGGGAAGCTATATAGCAGGTATATATTATCCCGATAAAACAAAAGTGGGCTGGTGGAAAAACGGCTACCCTGAATATTTTGCCAAAGTGCTTAATGCACCTAACTGGATAGGGATCAATATTACCATAAACGATGAAGTGCTTGACCTTAATGCATGTGCATCGGTTAAGAACTTTAAACGTGAACTTAACATGAAAGAAGGTTGGTACAACCGTTCTTTTGAAGCTGTACTGCAAAACGGTACAGAGGTAAAGGTAAACGTTACACGATTCCTTTCGCTTGTAGAAGATGAGTTGGGAGTTATTAACTATCAGGTTACTCCGCTAAACAGAGCTGCACAGATTACCTTTAGCCCGTACATTGATGCAGGTGTGCATAACGAAGATGCTAACTGGGAAGAGAAATTCTGGGAACCGCTGGATGCTCAGTATAACGGTAACGAGGCTTTTGTAACTGCAAGAACTTTCAAGACGCATTTTAATGCAACTACCTTTATGCACAACAGCATATTGCTTAATGGTACTGCAGTTGAAGTACTTCCTGCCGATGCTGAGAAAACTATAGATAAAGTTAGTTTTAGTTATACTATTGAGGCTAACCCTAACGATACGGCTTCGATTATCAAATTTGGAGGATATACCGTTTCACTTAACCATGATAATGATAAGCTGGTTGAAGCCGCTAAAAATGTGATTGCTTCGGCAAACGCCAAAGGTTATGAAGCACTTTTAGATGAGCAGAAACAGGCTTGGGCTTCTATTTGGGAAATGGCCGATATTACCATTGATGGCGACGTAAAAGCACAGCAGGGTATCCGTTTCAATATTTTCCAGCTGAATCAGACGTATCTTGGTAAAGACCCAAGGCTGAATATAGGACCTAAAGGATTTACAGGAGAAAAATACGGAGGTTCTACCTATTGGGATACAGAGGCTTATTGTATACCATTCTACATGGCGACTAAAGACCAGCAAGTAGCACGTAACCTGCTTACCTATCGTTATAACCAACTGGATAAGGCAATTGAAAATGCTGCCAAGCTTGGATTTACTAATGGTGCTGCTTTGTATCCAATGGTTACCATGAATGGTGAAGAATGCCATAACGAGTGGGAAATTACATTCGAGGAAATCCACCGTAATGGGGCTATAGCATTTGCCATTTATAATTACTACCGCTTTACGGGAGATTACAGCTACATTCCTGAAAAAGGCCTTGAGGTACTTATAGGTATTGCACGTTTCTGGCATCAGAGAGCAACCTATTCGGCAAACAAGGATAAGTATGTTATTCTTGGTGTAACCGGTCCTAACGAATATGAGAACAACGTAAACAATAACTTCTATACCAACTATATCGCTAAATGGTGTATTGATTATACCGTTGAGCAGATAACAAGGATTAAAGATGAGTTTGCTGCCGATCATGACCGAATAATGGCTAAGGTAAACCTGAATGCAGAAGAAGTTAGGCAGTGGAAAAAAGTATCTGACAATATGTATTTCCCATACTCGGAAGAGTTTGGTGTTTACCTGCAACAGGATGGTTTCCTTGATAAGGAGCTTGTAAAAGTTGCCGATCTTGATAAAAGTCAGCGTCCGATAAATCAGAAATGGTCTTGGGACAGGATATTGCGTTCGCCATACATCAAACAGGCCGATGTGCTTCAGGGCTTCTATTTCTTTGAAGATCATTTTACTAAAGACCAGCTTGAACAGCATTTCGATTTTTACGAGCCGCTAACGGTTCATGAATCGTCGCTATCGCCATGTGTACACTCTATTCAGGCAGCGGTACTGGGCAGGATGGAACAGGCATATACTTTCTACCTTAGGACATCGCGTCTTGACCTTGATGATTACAATAAAGAAGTTGAAGAAGGCTGTCACATTACCAGTATGGCCGGAACATGGATGAGTATTGTAGAAGGTTTTGGCGGAATGAGGGTAAAAGATGATACGCTGCATTTTGAGCCAAGGATACCGGAACAATGGAGTGGTTACTCTTTTAAAGTTAATTTCAGGAACCAGGTAGTGAAGATTTCTATCCAGGCCGGAGAAACAAAACTTTCGCTGGAAGGAACACAGCCTATTACTGTTTATGTAAACGGAAAAGCTGTGACTGTAGAACCAAACGCGCTGGTTACAGTATAGACCTCACCCCAGCCCTCTCCAAAGGAGAGGGTGAAGCTTCACTCTTGAAGCGATTTGAGGATATAAAAGCAATAAATCCGCATTCGCTCCCCTCTCCTTTGGAGAGGGGTTGGGGGTGAGGCCAAACAAACAACAAATGAAAAAACTACTTAGTCTTTTACTATTATTTGTGTCGGGTGTAAACTTCGCGCAGATACAAAAAACCGAGCCGCCATTCTGGTGGGCCGGGATGCACAATCCTGAACTGCAGATTATGTTCTACGGTAAGGATATTGCAAAATATGCACCATCGGTATCTAACAATGTTGTGATTACCAATGTGGTTAAAACTGAAAATCCGAACTATGTGTTTGTAACCATAGATACTAAAAATATACCTGCACAGGAATTGACCTTTTCATTTAAGGATAAAAACAAAACCGCTTTCACTCAGAAGTATTCACTAAAGCAGCGTAAAGCGGGATCGGCTGAAAGGGAAAGTTACGATTCATCGGATATGATGTACCTTATTATGCCTGACCGTTTTGCTAACGGTAATCCAAATAACGATTCAGACAAATCGGTTACTGAAAAAGCCGACCGTAATAATCCCGGAGGCCGCCACGGTGGTGATATTGAAGGGATAATTAAAAACCTTGATTATATTCAGGAATTAGGTGCTACTGCTGTATGGAGCACGCCACTTTGTGAGGACAATGACAAACAGCATTCCTACCACGGGTATGGACAAAGCGATGTGTATAAGATTGACCCACGTTACGGAACTAATGAAGACTACGTTCGCCTGTCGGCAGAACTGAAAAAAAGAGGAATGAAACTGGTGCTTGATTATGTAACCAATCACTGGGGTGCCGAACACTGGATGTACAAAGACCTGCCTACGTATGAGTGGGTACACCAGTTTCCGGGTTATTCGCAGTCAAACTATCGTATGACGACACAGTTTGATCCGAATGCTTCTAAAACAGACGCAAGGCAGTGCATGGACGGATGGTTTGTACCATCAATGCCCGATTTGAACCAAAGCAATCCGTTAGTTTTAAACTATCTTACGCAAAACGCTATCTGGTGGATAGAGTATGCCGATCTTGGAGGTTTCCGTGTAGATACCTATTCGTACAATGATAAGGCAGGTATTGCTAAATGGACAAAAGCGATTACCGACGAGTATCCGTATTTCAATATTGTTGGAGAGGTATGGATGCACGATCAGGCGCAAATGGCCTATTGGCAAAAAGACAGCAAGATAGCTGCTATACAAAGCTACAACTCTTACCTGCCAAGTGTAATGGACTTTACCCTTCATGATGCTTTTGGCAATGTTTTTAACGAAGACAAATCAGGATGGGACAGCGGTATGCAAAAAGTGTATGACAATTTTACCAATGACTTTTTATACCCTAACATCAATAATATACTAACGTTTGCTGAGAATCATGATACAGGCCGTTTTAACGAAATCTACAAAGGTGATTTCAACAAATACAAAATGGCAATGACAATATTGGCTACTGTTAGGGGTATTCCGCAATTGTATTATGGCAGTGAGATTGGTATGGCTGGAGACAAAGGCAAAGGTGATGCCGATATCCGCAGGGATTTCCCAGGAGGATGGGCTGGCGACAGTAACAATGCCTTTACCAAAGCCGGGCGTACTGCCGAACAACAAAAATTCTTTGATGTTACCTCTAAACTTTTCACATGGAGAAAAGGCAAAGATCTTATCCACAATGGAAAGATGATGCATTACCTGCCGCATGATAACGTGTATGTATACTTCAGGTATAATGATAAGGAAACGGTTATGGTAATCATCAACAACAGTAGCGAATCAAAGACTTTTGGTACGGCACGTTTTGGCGAAAGCCTGAAAAACTATACATCGGGTACTGATGTGGTTTCGGGTAAAACGGTTAACGTAAAGAATGATATTACCGTAGAGCCGAAATCGGCACTGGTGTTAGAACTTAAATAAAAATAATGTTTAACCACAAGGAACACCAAGAAGGCACAATGTTCACAAAGCCTTGTGTCCTTAGTGAATAATCTTTGTGTCCTTTGTGGTTAATAAAATAGCAACAATTATGAAAAAAACGCTTCTTTTAGCTACGTTACTTGCAGCTTTCATTAGCTGTAAAGACGATAAAAAAGCTGCTGAACAACCTGAAACGGCTCAAGCCGAAACCCTGGCTCCGGTAAGTGATGCAATGATGGAGAATGCTGTTATTTATGAGGCTAACATCCGTAACTATTCGCCGGAAGGAACTTTCAACGCTTTTACAAAAGATATTCCACAGCTTAAAAAACTTGGTGTAAAGATACTTTGGGTAATGCCTATTTATCCGATCTCTATGACCAAAAGGAAAGCTACGGGTGATAAGTCTATAGAAGATATAAAAGATCCGGAAGAAAAAAAGAAATACCTGGGTAGCTGGTATGCAATATCGGATTATACAGCAGTAAATCCGGATATGGGTACGCTTGAAGATTTCCAGAAGCTGGTAAAAACAGCTCATGACAATGGTATGTATGTAATACTGGACTGGGTGGCTAACCATACAGGATGGGATCACAAATGGATTAAGGAACATCCGGAATATTACCAGCACAACGCGAAAGGTGAGGTTACAGAACCAATGAATCCTGAAACAGGTGAATTATGGGGCTGGACCGACGTGGCTAAATTGGAATATACCAACAAAAAGGTATATGAGCCTATGCTAAACGAGATGATGTACTGGGTTAAAGACCAGGGTGTGGATGGTTTTAGATGTGATGTGGCCGATAACGTGCCGGTAGACTTTTGGAATTATGCCATACCAAAACTGAAAGAAGTAAAACCCCTTTTTATGCTTATGGAAAGCGAAAAAGAACATTTGCTTAAAGGGCAGTTTGATATGGGTTATGGTTTTGAGGCACACCATGTAATGAACGGTATAGCCAAAGGCAAAAAAACGGTAGCCGACTGGGATAAGCTTATGGTGCATTTATCTCAAAAGTTTGAGAAGGATGATATAATGATGAACCTTACCAGCAGCCATGATGAAAATGCCTGGAGTGGTAGCGAATATGAGCGCATGGGTGATGCTGCAGAGACATTTGCAGCACTTACTTATGTAATGCCGGGTATGCCACTTATCTATACAGGGCAGGAGTATGACAACAAACACCGTCTTAAGTTTTTTGAACAGGATCCTATCGATAAAAAAACAGGACATATGTTTGGAATATATGAAAAGCTGGGTAACCTGAAGAATACGAATCCTGCGCTTAACGGAGGTAAGAAACCGGCGGCATACAACAGGATTGCAACTTCTGCGGATACAAATGTTCTTGCTTTTGACAGGGAAAACGGAAAGGATAAAGTGGTTTATATCGCCAATCTTTCGGCGAAACCGCAAGCATTTACCGCTCCGGTAGAAGGTGAATATACCAACTATATGAGCGGACAAAAAGTAACCCTTGCCAAAGGGCAGCAATTTAGCTTCAAGCCTTGGGAATACTGGATTCTTGTAAAATAAGATTATAATAAACAGGCCTGTCGGCATTTTTTGACGGGCCTGCCATTTGAATACCTATTGTTAACTTAAAAAATTTTTTAATGATGAAAAAATTACTTTTGTTTTGTGCAGTATTCTTGGCGGGTACTGCAATGATGTTTGCCCAGTTTCCTAATATTGGCATATTAGGAAGTTCTACTCCTGTAGGTTGGGAGACAGATCTGGATATGACCACAACAGATGGGGTCATATATACTTATAATAATCTTGTTATTGTTGTGCCTTCATCCGATGCGGGGGTAAAATTCAGGCAGGATGATGCCTGGACTATAAACTGGGGAGGGTCAGGTTTTCCGAACGGAACTGCAACTACTGGAGGCAATCCTCCTAATATTCCTGCCACAAATGGTACTTACAATGTAACTTTTAATCTGACGACACTAGCGTATAGTTTTGTGCCTGTAGGTGTTGAAATTCCGGAAGTGATGTTGAATGGAGAAGGTGTAGCCGTAAACCTTTCGAGTACCGATGGAGTACACTACAGTGCCAGAAACGTTTCTATTCCGGAAACTACTGTTTCTTTTTCTATCGATGATACAGGAATGGGCTGGGGTAGCTCAGCATTTCCTTCAGGAACGGCTGTTCAGGGAAGTAGTATTCCTGCGCCTGCCAATATGTACAATATCAGCTTTAATTTAGAGACTAAGGCTTACAGCTTTGATTTTGTGGTTATCAGTATGATTGGTGTTGGTATTATCGCAGATGATATTAACTGGACAATTGATACCGATTTGAGTACTACCGATGGTAAGAATTATACCCTTTCTAATTTTAATTTTCCAGGAGGTGAAGGTAAATTCAGGCTTGACCATTCATGGGATACTACTGCCTGGGGTAGTACAGATTTTCCATCAGGAACAGCTACATCAGAACCTGGTGGTCCTAACTTAAATATTACTGCCGGCACATGGGACGTGGCCTTTAACAGGGAAACGGGAGCATATTCGTTTACAGCTCCTGTATCGGGACTTGAAGAATTTGCTCTAAATGGTGTTTCGGTTTATCCTAACCCAACTCAAAATCAATGGAATTTTGCTGTAGAAGGAATGATGATTGATCAGCTAACTATTGTTGATGTTACAGGTAAAACTGTATTTGCGAATCAGGTTGATGCTTCGGCAGCGACTATAAATGCCGAAGGTTTTGCACCGGGAATGTACTTTGCAAAACTAACATCAGGCAATGCGGTTAAGACCGTGAAATTAATTAAGAAATAGTTTTTTCTTTTTCATAGTGAGAAAGCATCTGCCGTGGCAGGTGCTTTTTTGTTTATATGTTCATTACAAATCTCTGTATCTTTACAAAAAATCTATTCACTATGGCAGCACTATTAAAGATTGGGCACCGCGGTGCAAAAGGTCACGTAGCCGAAAATACGCTTGCTTCGTTTGAAAAAGCATTAGAAATGGGTATTGATGGCATTGAGCTTGATGTGCATGTTTGCGCCACTGGCGAGCTGGTAGTTATTCACGATTTCACCGTAGACCGCACTACAAATGGTACCGGTGAAGTGCATAAAATGACGCTTGCCGAACTAAAGCACTTAGTAGTGGAAGGGCGTTATGAGATACCTCTGCTTAGTGAAGTGATGACCTTATGCAAAGGGCGTTGTTTTGTAAATATAGAAATGAAAGGCCGTCATACTGCGCAGCCCGTTTCTGATTTTATGGAGCGACTGGTGGATAAAGGAGGATGGAGTTATGATGATTTTATAGTGTCGAGCTTTCAGCGTGAAGAGCTGCAAATAATGAGTGAGATCAATAAAAATATACCGCTTGGTATATTAACACAGGCCAGTGTTACCCAGGCCTGGGAGTGGGCACAGGAGTTTTCGGCAAAAGCCATTCACCCTCACTATAGCCTGCTGACAGAAAGCAATGTGAAAAAAGCACAACAGGCAGGATTAAAAGTCTATACCTGGACGATAAACGATAAAGAGGATATTGAACGCATAAAAGGATATAATGTTGACGGCATTATAACTGATTTCCCTGAGTTACTATGAGTAAGAGTTTTGATGTGATTGTTGCAGGTGGTGGTGCTGCAGGTTTTTTTACTGCCATAAATATTGCGGAGGCCAATCCGAAGTTAAAGATAGCGATACTGGAACGCGGAAAAGAAGTGCTTTCCAAAGTGCGCATCTCAGGGGGTGGCAGATGTAATGTTACGCATGCCTGTTTTATTCCTAACGACCTGGTAAAGTTTTACCCAAGGGGAGAAAAAGAGCTGAAAGGCCCTTTTAACCGTTTTTGCTCAGGAGATACCATTGAGTGGTTTGACCGTCATGGTGTAGAGCTCAAAATAGAGGAAGATGGACGCATGTTTCCGGTAACGGACAGTTCGCAAACCATTATTGATTGTTTTCTTGAAGCTTCTAAAAAACTAGGGATTCAGATTATAATGGGTGAGAGCATTAAATCATTATACAGAGCCGACAGCCATTGGAAGGTTGAAACCAATAAAGAAGTTTTTCTTGCCGAAAAACTGGTAATGGCTACGGGAAGCAATCCTAAAATGTGGGATATGCTTGCTGAAATGGGGCACACTATTGTTTCTCCGGTACCATCGCTGTTTACGTTCAACATAAAAGATCCAAGGATAAAAGACCTTATGGGAGTTTCGGCACAGGCATCGGTTAATGTAAAAGGGACTAAGCTGCAGGCTGCGGGCCCGTTGCTGATTACCCATTGGGGGATGAGCGGCCCTGCGATACTACGCGTGTCGGCATGGGGAGCAAGGGAACTTTTTGATAAGAATTACCAATTCACACTTCAGGTAAACTGGCTGAAAGACTTCAATACAGTTGAATGCGAAGAAGAGCTGAAGGAACTGAAAGAACAGCAGCCTAAAAAAACGGTGGCTAAACAATCGCCTTATGATTTTCCGAACCGTTTATGGCAAAGCCTGGTGAATGCTGCCGGTATTCAGCCGGAAACGAGATGGGCAGACCTAAGCAAAAAGCAATTACAGTCTTTGGCAGAACAACTGACAAATGGTGAATACCAGGTGAACGGTAAAAGTACTTTTAAAGAGGAGTTTGTAACTGCAGGAGGAATAGATCTCAAAGAGATTAATTTCAAGACGATGGAAAGCAAGTTGCTTCCGGATATGTATTTTGCCGGAGAAGTACTGAACATAGATGCCATTACCGGAGGTTTCAATTTTCAGAATGCCTGGACAGGAGGTTTTATAGCTGCCCAGAGTATAGTTGAAAGCATTGAATAATCGGGTAATTTGCTTATTTCTAAATAAATAATTGATTTTTTAACGCAACCGTTTCTGTAAAAAGGCATCTAAGTATTAAAAACCAATCAATTATGAAAAACAAAATTTTACTTATGGGGCTATGCCTGTCTGTTATGGCATGCTCTGACGACAACAGTTCGGCTGTTGACAATCCGCAATCAGGTAACAAGGTAGTGTTGCTTAAGGTTGATGCTACTGATTTTGCTTTTGAAGGCGGTAAAGTGCTTTCTTTTGAAGATGCATCTACTTTCACCATTTCTCATGAATACAATTTACCGGGCGATTTTGGTTCGATAAAATTGAAGTATGAAGAACTTGATGCTCCAATTTTTGATGGCGACATCCATTGGATGGGCTTAGGAGGTATGAACTATCCTGAAGCTATCGATCCTGTTTCTTCTTTCGAATCGGTTGCTACAGCAGTACCGATGCCTGATGAATCATTACGTGAACTTGTACTTTATGATGAGTATGTACCGGTTGACGAATGGCCTTATGCGGCAAATTACACTGCGATGTGGGATGCCGTTGATCACCTGAAAATCGTAAAAGAGTACAGGGAATCAAATCCAAATGCCAAAGTTCATTTCTTCCTGTACACGCCAAGTGTTGGGTCAGGAAACCCGGATGATTGGGATTGGTTTGTTATCCTGAAAAATTAATTGTTGTTATTGTGATATTAGCCTCCGAAAGGAGGCTTTTTTTATTTATGGCTTTAGCGGAAAGGTTAGGATACTTATATTTGTGTACAACTTACGCTTATAGTTTATGACGCTTCAAAATATCAGGATTGCGGTAGATGCAGTTGTTTTTGGTTATCAGGATGGCAAATTATACATTTTGCTGATCAGGCAAAAATTTGGTTCCCAGGAAGCCTATTGGGCATTACCGGGCGGACTGGTTCAGGATAATGAACCACTTATTGATGCGGTAAAAAGAGAACTGAAGGAAGAGACCAATGTTACTGTAAATTATCTGGAACAGCTGTATACCTTTGGTGATGATATTACCCGCGATTCGCGCAACAGAGTGATATCGGTAGCTTATTTTGCCCTGATAGATTCGTCACAAACTACTATAAAAGCATCGACGGATGCTGAAAATGTGCAATGGTTTGGAGTGGATGAGGTTCCGCTATTAGCATTTGACCATTCACTGATATTTGATACTGCCATTAAGAGGCTTCGCGCCAAGCTTACCTATCAGCCTGTTGGGTTTGACCTCCTGCCTAATGAATTCCTTTTTTCCGATTTGGAGAACCTGTACTGTACTATTTTAGAGAAAGAAATTGACCGTCGAAATTTTAGGAAAAAGATAATGAGTTTTGGATTTGTTGAAGAGACGGACAAATTCTCTGAAAAAAAGAGTGGTCGACCTGCTAAACTTTTTAGGTTTAATAAAAAGAAATACAGGGAGTTAGATTCTAATGGTTTTACCTTTGATATAAAGTTAGTGTAAAAAATACGCAAAATGTTTTGGAGGTAAATTTTATTCTGCTACATTTGTGTAAAAATAACGCAAAATATATTTAATTATGCTAGTGTTAAACCTTGATGCCGATTTTTGCCCGTTAGCAGGAACCGCAATTAGTTATAAAAGTTTTACTTTTTCAGGAGGAGAGCCTCATATTAAGATAGAACCTGATTTTGATGTCAATCAGACAGTAACCATTACCCACAGGCTTAAAAGCTTTAATGCGCTTGGATTGCTTTGTGTAGCTGTCGATGCCCTAAAGAGGATGGGAGTAACAAAGATAAATTTGTTCATTCCATATTTTCCGGCAGCAAGACAGGACAGGGTTATGGTGCCGGGTGAGCCATTGTCAGTAAAAGTATATGCAGACATCATCAATGCGATGGGATTGCAAAAAGTTATAGTTCTGGATCCTCACTCAGAAGTTACCCCGGCTTTACTGAATAACTGTGAAGCTATACCTAATTATAGTTTTATTGCAGAAGTACTGAGCCTCATAGGCAATGATGTGCAACTGATTTCTCCTGATGGTGGTGCGCTTAAAAAAATATACAAGCTGTCTGAATACCTTGGAGGGATGGAAGTTACTGAGTGCAGTAAAAGCCGTGATGTGAAAACAGGAAAACTTTCTGGCTTCAGGGTATACGAAGACGACCTTAATGGGAAAGATTGCCTTATAGTAGATGATATATGTGACGGTGGAGGGACTTTTATTGGATTAGCCGAAGCGCTGAAAGCCAAGAATGCGGGCAGGCTGTACCTGGCAGTAACGCACGGAATCTTTAACAAAGGGTTTGAGGTTTTTGAGGGCTGTTTTGAAAAAATATTTACAACGAACTCATTTACCAACTTTGATACCGATAAGGTAGAGCAGATAAAAATTAAATTATGAAGTACTCTATAGATACAATTATAAACGGTGATGAACCTAAGAAGTATATCTTCTTTTGGGGAAACCAGCCATCAAAGGATGGGGGAATTACCAAAAGCTGCTTCAGCCAGTGGTGGGAGAGTCCCTTTACTGTAGATGGCATTGAGTATAAGACAGCTGAACACTGGATGATGACCAAAAAAGCAAGTCTTTTTGGTGATACTGAGGCTGAACAAAGAGTATTGTCTTGTGTTACTCCTGCGGAAGCTAAAAAAATTGGCCGCGAAGTGACCGGATATAATAATGTAATTTGGCTTGAAAACAGATTCGATATCGTAAAACAGGGAAATTATCATAAGTTCAGCCAGAATGAAGAACTTAAAACATTTCTGATCGGTACAGGAGACAGGATTTTGGTTGAAGCCAGCCCTGTAGATGCCATATGGGGTGTGGGTATGGCTGCGGATGATTCTGATATTTATAATCCTGAAAAATGGAAAGGACTTAACCTTTTGGGCTTTGCACTTATGGAAGCCAGAGATTTGATAAAATAAACTAAAAATAAAACCAACATATCATGAACCCATTATTATTGACAGACGGCTATAAAGCGGATCACCGCAGGCAATATCCCGATGGTACTACATTAGTGTATTCTAACTGGACACCAAGAAAATCAAGGATTGCAAATGTTGATGAGGTTATCTTTTTTGGATTGCAGTATTTCATAAAAAAATATATCATTGAAGATTTTGAGAATGATTTCTTCAAAAAGCCTAAAGCTGAGGTGGTAAAAAAATATGCCCGCAGGCTGAACAATTACCTTGGTCCTAACGAAATTGGAACGGCTCATATTGAGGCATTGCACGATTTGGGATATATCCCGATGGTGTTTAAAGCCCTTCCTGAAGGAGCATCGGTGCTGGTTAGGGTCCCTATGTTTACCATGTACAATACGTTGCCTGAGTTTTTCTGGCTTACCAATTATTTTGAGACATTGCTTTCTGCGGTGGTATGGTTGCCATGCAATTCGGCTACTATCGCAAATCAGTACAGGAAGATATTAGACAAATATGCAGCAGAGACTTCATCGGTCCCTGAGTTTGTGGACTGGCAGGCACATGATTTCTCTATGAGGGGAATGGGTGGTATAGAAGCATCACTTACATCATCGGCAGGGCATTTGTTAAGCTTTACCGGAAGTGATACTATTCCGGCTATAGATTTCCTGGAGGAATATTACAATGCGGATTCTGATAAAGAGCTTATTGCAGGGTCAGTCCCTGCAACAGAGCATTCTGTAATGTGTATGGGAACTACCGACGGCGAATATGAAACCTTTAAAAGACTGATATGCGATGTGTATCCTAAGGGGATAGTGTCAATCGTGTCTGATACCTGGGATTTATGGAAAGTGTTGACGGATTATCTTCCGCGCCTTAAAGATGTGATTTCAGGCAGGGACGGTAAAGTAGTAGTGCGTCCTGATAGCGGTAATCCGGCAGATATTCTTTGTGGTAATCCTAACGGTAAAACAGAGCAGGAAAGAAAAGGTGTTGTGGAGTTGCTTTGGGATGTCTTTGGAGGAAGTGTAAACAACAAAGGCTATAAAGAACTGATACCGCAGATAGGTGCTATTTATGGAGACAGTATCACCATAGAACGTGCTACAGAAATTTGCGAAAGACTGAAACAAAAAGGTTTTGCTTCAACCAATGTGGTGTTAGGGATAGGATCGTTTACCTATCAATACAATACCCGTGATACTTTTGGCTTTGCTATGAAAGCGACTTATGGAGAGGTAAAGGGACAAGGCAGGGAAATATTTAAAGACCCGATTACCGATGATGGTACTAAGAAATCTGCCAAAGGGCTTATGAAAGTAGTGAAAGAAAACGGAAACTATAAATTGATTGATCAGGTAAGCTGGGAGCAAGAGCAAACCGGCGAACTAAAAGAAGTGTTCAGGGACGGAAAATTACTGATAGATCAGTCTCTTGCAGAGATTCGCGAAAGAGTGAAAAATAGAGCTGAGATATTAGTTGTGTAAAACAAAAGTCCCCTGCACAACAGGGGACTTTTTTATTTCGTATAACCGAATCAACAAATAACCAAACCTGCCTGTCGGCAGAGAGGTCAACGCGTTAGCGATTTAGCCACCATATAGCTGCATTAAGAAGCGTGGCAAATGTTACCCATAGTAAGTAAGGAATAAAAAGCATTCCCGCTATTTTATTCACTTTATTGAACTGTACAAAGGTTTCATATATCATCAGCCAAAGTAGTATGATCTCTATAAGAGACAGGAACGGATTATGCAACCCGAAAAATATAAACGACCAAAGAGCATTAAGTGCTAACTGAATAGCAAAAAAAGTAAGTCCTTTTCGTACTGTTTCTCTCTGACGATCCATTTCATGCCATACGAGTCCGGCAGCGATACCCATAAGTACATATAATGTTGACCATACCGGAGCGAATACCCAGTTTGGCGGATTGAATGAAGGTTTTTCAATTGTGGTGTACCATGTGTCTACACCTTCCTGTGTCAGCAATCCTGCAATAGCACCTATTACCACACAGGTAACGATCATTACGATTATCTTGAAGGTACGGGATAAGGGTTTTTGTTCCATGGTTCAAAGTTAGTATTTAGCCACGAATTACGCGAATTCCACTAATTATTCTGCGGCTGTGTTTTCTCGAATTTAAAATTAGTGCCAATTAGTGAAATTAGTGGCTAAAAAAATCCTAATTATTGCTTTGGCAAAACATTTATCTTTGCATCAAAATACATCACCATGTCCGAAACGGATTTTATCCCTTCTCCTTATACCAATACGATAGAAAGAGGCAGCTTTGAATGGAGTGCGCCAAGTAATATAGCCCTTGTGAAATATTGGGGTAAATTAGGAAAACAGCTTCCTGCCAATCCTTCTATCAGCCTTACGCTGAACAATTGCAAGACGATAACCAAACTTGGTTTTGAAAAGAAAACTAATGATGGTAATTTTTCATTCGACCTGCTCTTTGAAGGACAGCCTAAGGAAAGCTTCCGCCCGAAGATCGAAAAATTTTTTGAAAGGGTAGAAGAATACCTTCCGTTCCTGAAAGACTATCATTTTACGATTGATACACAAAATACTTTTCCGCATAGTTCGGGAATTGCTTCATCGGCATCGGGTATGGCGGCATTGGCAGTTAACCTGATGAACCTTGAAAAGGAGCTTAACCCTGAAATGACAGAAGATTATTTCAATCAGAAGGCTTCTTTTTTAGCGCGTTTGGGTTCGGGTAGTGCCTGCCGAAGCGTAAAAGGTAAAGTGGTGATATGGGGCGAACATACCGAAACGGTAAACAGTTCAAATCTTTATGGGGTAGAATATCAGGATGTGAATCTGGCTTTTGCCAATTTTCAGGACACCATACTTTTAGTTGATAAAGGCGAAAAGCAGGTGAGCAGTACCGTAGGGCATGACCTTATGCACGGGCATCCGTTTGCGGAGCAGCGTTTTGCCCAGGCGCATGAAAATCTTTCAAAAATGAAGTCGGCATTGGCTACCGGCGATCTTGATGCTTTTATCAAAATCACCGAAAGTGAGGCGCTAACACTTCACGCCATGATGATGACATCGATGCCGTATTTCATATTGATGAAGTCTAATACTCTGGAGATCATAAACAAGATTTGGGAATTCAGGGCTAAGACCGGTGCGCCTGTGTGTTTTACCCTTGATGCAGGTGCTAACGTACACGTGCTTTATCCCGAAAACGTTAGTAGTGAAGTTTTAGAATTTATTAAGAACGAATTAGTTGGCTATTGCCAAAACAGTCAGTACATTTGCGACGAAATTGGAACGGGAGCCGTTAAGATTAATTAGGATAATTTTTTTTAACATTTAACGTTTTAATCCGTACCTTTAATAAAAATATCATCCATGAAAGGACCGTTATTTTACTCAAAAATTCTACTCTTTGGAGAGCATGGTATTAACAAGGGCTCTAAAGGGTTGGCAATTCCATACAACTTTTATAATGGAGGCCTTAGAGTAGACGATACCAATACCGAACTTGCTAAAAAATCAAACCAGAGCCTTAAAGGTTTCGTGGCTTATCTGGAACAGCTTCAGACGGAGCAACCGGAACTGGTTACTTTTGATCTCGATACGCTAAAACGTAATGTTGAGGCAGGAATGTACTTTGATTCAAGCATTCCGCAAGGTTATGGTATAGGCAGTAGCGGTGCTCTTGTAGCAGCGGTTTATGACCAATACGCTAATAACAAGATTACAGTTCTTGAGAATCTTACCCGTGAGAAGCTAATGCAGCTGAAAACGATCTTCAGTAAAATGGAATCGTATTTTCACGGAACAAGTTCTGGTCTTGACCCGCTTAACAGTTACCTGAGTATTCCTATTCTTATCAATTCGCACGATAACGTTGAGGCTACAGGTATACCAATGCAAAACCTTGAAGGAAAAGGCGCAGTGTTTTTGCTTGACTCAGGGATTGTGAAAGAAACGGCACCTATGGTACAGATATTTATGGAAAGCCTTAAAGACAAAGGTTTCCGTAATATGATCAAAACAGAATTCCTTAAATATACCGATGCGTGTATTGATAATTTCCTTAAAGGAGATGCGAAATCGCTTATCAATAACACCAAAGAGCTTTCTAAAGTGGTGTACAATAACTTTAAGCCAATGATTCCGGAAGGTTTCCACGAACTATGGCAAAAAGGTATTGATACCAATGACTACTACCTGAAACTTTGCGGATCAGGCGGTGGTGGGTATATCCTTGGTTTTACCGAAGATATAGAAAAAGCAAAACAATCGCTTGAAGGCCACAAACTTGAGGTGGTTTACCAATTCTAAGCATTATGCAAAGCGTTACCGATATTTTAAATATACTCCTGAAGTCCATTTTTGTGGGCTTCGGTTTTATTATACCTATTCTTACCCTGTTAAGAATCTCCGACATTAAAACTTTACAGGTAAAAGACCTCTTTATTCTTACCGCTGTTCAGACATTGAGGATCTCGGGGATAATTTATTTTATACTGGCAGCTGTTGCTGTTTATCCGTTACTTATGCATGATAATAGTATGGGTGGAAACGTAAAGGTTGATTTTGGCGGTTTTGCCATGTACATCCTTTTTTCGCCTATAATGACACTTGTTATCAGCCAGCTTTTCTGGATCAAAAGGCTGTACATGAAAAAAGGTTCGCGTATCACCTTATCCTTTATGCTGTTATTGCTTCCTTCGGCGGTGTTTTTGGCTATTGCCAAATCACAGGATTTTATGCCGGTGCTAAAAGCAACCTTTAGCGGACCGGAAATATTAAAAGCACTTATAAGCTGCGTTATATTTATCTTTATTACTTTCACAATAATATTGATGGGAGGTAAGTTAAAAGATAAAAAGGCATAAAGTATGGCAGCATCCAGGGAAAGACGATTGGTACTGATGAAGATTCTCAGTCTGTTTTCTGTGGTGCGCGGTTACAATATTCCTGTTATTGCTTTGGCGCAATACCTTTCGGCAATATTTATATTGGCTCCTGAGAAAAGAGCCCTCGATGTTATCCTTGATCTTAATCTTTTCCTGATAGTACTTGCCTCATCGCTTACTATCGCTTCGGGCTATATTATCAATAACTTTTACGATGCGCAAAAGGACCTAATTAACCGTCCTAAGAAATCCATGCTCGACAGGCTGGTCAGCCAGCAAACAAAACTGCATGTGTATTTTTCACTGAACCTGATTGTGGTTTTGCTTGCGTTTTGGGTGTCGTGGCGTGCGGTATTCTTTTATTCAGGCTTTATTTTCCTGATATGGTTCTATTCGCATAAGCTTAAAAAGTATCCGCTTATAGGTAACCTTACAGCTGCATTTCTAGCGGTACTGCCGTTTTTTGGTATTCTTATGTACTTTAAGAATTTCTATCAGGTGATATTCGCCCATGCTACATTTTTATACCTGCTTATCCTTACCCGCGAACTTATAAAAGACCTTGAGAATATGAAAGGCGACCTTGTCGCGGATTACCGTACTATACCGGTAATGTTTGGCGAAAGGGTATCTAAAATAGTTATCATGGTACTTACATTCCTTACCATAATTCCGGTTTACCTGCTTATCGATGTGTATGATGTAGGCTATATGGACACCTATTTTTATGGGGGTATGCTGGTAATCATCTGGTTTTTGATGCTGCTCTGGAAAGCCGAAAGCCAAAAGGATTATCTTTTGCTGCATAATATCCTCAAGTTCCTTATTGTGGCGGGCATCTTTTGTATTGTACTTATAGATCCTTCAGTTTTAGTGCACGGCAGGAAACTTTTATCGTGTATTTAAGCTATCTTTGCAAAAATATTTGACACGATGAACAACGGCAATAGCAGGAGAGGCGGCAATGACAGAAAGAAAAGCGGTCCTTCCAAACCTATGAACAAAGCGAGGAAACCGGCAGCTTCTAAACCTAAATCTTTTGAAAAGCCTGCTTTTGAGGAGGAAGCTCCAAAAGCAAGTCCGCCTGCAAAAAAAACTAAGAAACCGGCTGCGCCTAAAAAAGGCCCTGCGACTTTTGCTAAAAAAGGAGGTTATCCAAGGTTAAAGCCTGTTGAGGATAAGCCTGTAGCCGAAAAGAAACCTGCTGTAAAACGCCAGATAGGCAAAGACGAAATGCGTCTTAATAAATACATTGCTAACTCAGGTGCATGTTCACGCCGTGATGCGGATATTTACATACAATCGGGTAACGTAAAAGTGAACGGACAGGTAATTACCGAGATGGGATATGTTGTTAAGGTTTCTGATGTAGTGAATTTTGACGGTGTTACCATTACCCCTGAAAGAAAAGAATATTTATTGCTTAACAAGCCTAAAAACTTCACTACATCGGGTGAAGGAGATGGCAGTATGCGTAATGTACTTGATCTTATTCATGGAGCCACTAACGTTAAGCTTCAGCCGGTAGGCCGTATGGATAAGAACACTACAGGTCTTCTTATTTTTACGAATGATACTGAAATCGTAAGAAAGTATGCTCAGCCAAACCAAAAGTCATTCAAAATTTACCAGGTGTCGTTAGACAGGAACCTGAAATTTGAAGACCTGGAGAAAATGGCAGGTGGTGTAATGCTTGACGGTCACCGTTTATTCATCGATGAGATAAGCTACATTGATGGTGAGCCTAAAACAGAAATTGGACTTAAATTAAGAACGCCAAACGTAAAGGTGGTTCGTGCAATATTCGAAAGCTTTAAATATGATGTGCTTAAGGTAGACCGTGTAGCTTTTGCCGGGTTAACCAAGAAGAACCTTCCTCGAGGAAACTACCGTTTCCTTACAGAGCAGGAAATCATCAACCTGAAAAATATATAAGGTGCAGCCTAAAGATATAGAACATATCGCAATACAGTGGTTTGAGGCATTCAATACCAAACAGCTTGATAAGCTGCTTGACCTGTATGCTGATGACGCGGAGCATTTCAGTCCTAAGCTTAAAATACGCAAGCCTGAAACAGGCGGACTTGTAAAAGGACGCGCAGCACTACATGAATGGTGGCAGGATGCTTTTGACAGATTGCCAACGCTGTATTATAAAGTGACTACGCTTACGGCTAATGAAGAACGTGTATTCATGGAATATGTGCGCACTGTGCAGGGTGAAGAAGATATGCTGGTAGCCGAAGTACTCGAAATAAAAGACGGAAAGATTGTTTTCTCCCGTGTGTATCATGGGTAACGCTTAGTTGAAAGTCATAAAGTCGAAAGTCATAAAGGCGTAGGCTACACATAAGACAGAATAAAGAAGCCCGTTATTATAACGGGCTTTATCTTTTTAAGGCACTAAGACTTTACAACTTTAGACTTTTGGCTTTATGACTATTGAGACCTCTTTTCCTCAGCAATGGTTCGATAGACGGTTCGGCGCCACGGAAGTTTTTATACATCTGCATGGCATCCTGCGTACCGCCTTTTTCAAGGATATTGGTTCGAAAAGATTTTGCTGTTTCAGGATTAAATAATGATGTTGTCTTAAAGGCTTCGAAAGCATCGGTATCCAGCACGCCTGACCATATATAGCTATAATATCCTGCGGAGTACCCTCCGGCAAAGATATGACTGTAATAAGTACTTCTGTAGCGTGGGATAATAGCATCAATAAGTCCCAGTTTCTTCATGGCTTCCTCTTCAAACGGAATAACGTTCTGTGTTAGCGGAGTATTGCGTGTATGGTAATCCAGGTCGAGGTAAGCTGCCGCAAGGTATTCTACGGTTGCAAATCCCTGATCGAAAGTAGCCGATTCCTGTAGTTTTGTGATTAGCGCATCAGGAATCACTTCTCCGGTTTTATAATGCTTTGCATACAACTTAAGGATCTCAGGCTCGGCAGCCCAGTTTTCCATTATCTGAGAAGGCAGTTCCACAAAATCGGTAGGCACGCTGGTTCCGGCAAGGCTTTCATAGGTCACATTGCTCAATAGCCCGTGTAGTGCGTGCCCAAACTCATGGAAAAAGGTTGTCGTCTCGTCAAACGTTAGTAATGACGGATTGCCGGCAGTTGGTTTTGAGAAATTACAAACTATTGAAATGACAGGAGCAAGGCGTTTGCCGTCAACCGTTTTTTGTTTTTGGTAGGATGTCATCCAGGCACCACCTTTTTTAGAAGCTCTCGGGAAGAAATCCATGTATAGTATGCCAACGTGTTTGTTGTCTTTATCGGTTACTTCCCAGGCGGTAACATCAGGATGGTATTTAGGAGCGTCTTTTAGTTCGCGATATTGCAGCCCGTACAGGTTTTTGGTAACGGTAAAAATACCATTTCGAACATTGTCAAGGCTGAAATACGGTTTTACTTCCTGCTCATCAAGGTCATAACGCTGTTTGCGTATCTTTTCGGTATAATACCTCCAGTCGTAAGGCTGAACATTATCTTTAATGCCATCGGCAGCCATAAGTTTTTTAATGTCGGCTTCTTCGGTCTTTGCTTTTTCAAGCGCGGGAGTCCAAAGCTTGTTTAACAGTTCATAAACAGCTTCAGGGGTTTTAGCCATACGCTCTTCGAGTACATAATCAGCATGGCTTTTATAGCCTAATAAAAGTGCTTTTTCTGATCTTAGATTGGTCATTTCAACCACATTGCTGCGGTTGTCATATTCATTGCCGTTGGCACTTCTTTTTTGATAAGCAGTCCATATTTGTTTGCGAAGTTCGCGGTTATCGGCATATTGCAAAAAAGGCATCACGCTTGCGTTTTGCAGCGTAAATATCCATTTCCCTTCCTTGCCGTTTTCTTTAGCTTCGTCAGCTGCGGCCTGTACTACTTCGTCGGGCAACCCGGCGAGGTCTTCTTTTTTGTCAACAACCAGCTTATATGCATTGGTCTCAGCAAGCACGTTCTCTCCAAATTTCAGAGACAACACCGAAAGCTGTTCATTGATCTTACGAAGGCGTTCTTTTTGTTTTGCATGGAGGTTTGCACCATTGCGCACAAAAGCCTTGTATTTCTTTTCAAGCAGTTTAGCCTGCTCGGCATTCAGGTTGTATTCAATCTGGTTATCCCATACTTTTTTTACACGGGCAAACAGTTTTTCGTTCAGGAAAATATTATCCTGGTTCTTAGAAAGCTCGGGAGCCATTTCCTGTGCTATTGCCTGAAGTGTGTCATTCGTATTGGCAGTATTCAGGTTGCTCATGGTGGTGGTGATCCTGTTGAGCAACGTGCCTGCATTTTCAAGCGCTTCGATAGTGTTCTTAAAGTTTGGCGTTTCCTTATTGGCGGTTATAGCTTCAATTTCCTTCTGGTTGATTTTTATAGCTTCAAGAATTGCCGGTTTGTAATGGCTGTTTTGAATCAGCTCAAAAGGAGGTAGTTGGTATTTGTTGTCGTAAGAGGCTAAAAGAGGATTGTCTTCGCCCAGTGATTCTGCTGTATTATTTTGTTGACACGACATAAAAAGAGTGCAGCTTATGGTTAAGGTAAGTATTGATTTTAGTGACATAATAAGTGATTGGTCAGAAAAGTAAAGTTATCGTAATCCTGCAAATAATCAAAGGATATTAAGTTATAGTTAAATAGCGTTTTGATTTAATAGGAAAAAGCTATCTTTATTCATGTTTAAATGGTGTAGATATGAAAGCCCCTGTAAAAAAAATTGCACTTAAGATATTAAAATGGACCGGTATTTTTATCGCGTCTGTTTTGCTGCTTATGTATCTTATACCCTTGCTGTTTCCGGGAACCGTGGCGCAGCAGGTAAAGAATTTTGCCAATAAGAGCCTTGATGCCGAACTGAATTTCGGGAAATCGAAGCTTTCGTTTTTTACCCATTTCCCTTCGCTAACAGTATCTCTCGATGACTTTTCGCTAAAAGGTTCAACACCTTTTAAAAAGGATACTTTGCTGAGTGCCGATCAGGTTGCTTTTGGTATAAACCTTAAGCGACTGATTTTTGATAATGAGATAAAGATTGATGAAATCTATGTTTCGGATGCTTTCATCAATGTGATGGTTAACGAGCAGGGACAGGCAAATTATAATGTATATGTAGCACCAAAAGACCAGTCTGTTGATACCACAGGAACAGGCCCTGCGATTAGGCTTGACAGGGTAGACCTTGAAAACTGTAAAATACGCTACAATGATAAGTCGGCGAAGATACTGGTCAAAGCAGACGGATTTAACTATGTAGGGAGAGGTAACCTGAGCGAAGATGTTTTCGACCTTCAGACCGATGCCAATATTGACGCGATTGATTTTATTCTCGACAATGTTGCTTACATCGAGCGTAAAGAAGTACACGCCGATCTGGTTACCCGGATCAATACGAATGCATTATCTTTTATATTGGAGAAGAACAAACTCCGTATCAACAGGCTGCCGATAGAATTTACCGGGATGTTCACCATCCTTAAGGAAGGTTATAATATTGATATCAATGCTATTTCTGAAAACAACAAGCTCAAAGACCTTTTTAGTGTTGTGCCTCCGCAGTATATGACATGGCTGGAGGATACCAAAATAAAAGGAAGAAGCGATGTGTTGTTCAGCTTTAAAGGAAGGTATAATGCGGTGACAGGACAGAAGCCCGATCTTGGTTTTGGCATAAGAGTAAGGGATGGTTTTATCGATTATAAAAAAGCGCCGATGGCAGTGTCTGAATATGAGATGAACCTGAATGTGAAGTTGCCTTCACTTGATATGGAAAAGCTGAATATTAACCTGAGCAAGCTGGATTTTAATTTGGGAGATGATCATTTCCATGCCTTTTTAGAAACAAAAGGAATGAAAGAGATGTCGGTAAAGGGTACTATGAAAGGTACGCTTAACCTGCAGAGTCTCGACAGGGCATTAGGCATACAAAATATGGATCTGAGGGGGATGCTGAAAGCCGATGTTGTTGCTGATGGTATTTACAGTGCTGAAAAAAGACTGTTCCCTAAAGCAAAAGGTGGCGTAAACCTACAAGGCGGATATCTTAAGATGCCTTATTATCCAAATCCAATTACCGATATTAAGTTCGTTTCTAATATTCATAATGAAAAAGGGACTTTTGATGATGTGAAAATTGCCATTACACCTGCCTCTTTTGTTTTTGAGGGGAATCCGGTATATGTAAAAGCGGTAGTTTCCAACTTTGATGATGTGCTTTATGATATTACAGCGAAAGGCGAATTGAATATTGGGCGTATATATAAAGTGTTCTCCCAAAAAGGGCTTGATGTTACCGGTTATGCCAAAGCTGACCTTAGGCTTCAGGGCAGGCAGAGTTATGCCACAACCGGGCAGTATAGCAAACTGAACAATAAGGGAACCCTGGTTCTAAAGGATATTAAAGCG